>DASYCG010000077.1:0-17720 GCA_036500325.1 Herbaspirillum sp.
CGAACTTTCTTTAAATCCATAAAAGACCGTTCATTTGGGTGAGGGGTACGGCCCGTGCCGCGTTAAAAAAAAGGGCACCCATGGCGCTAAAAAAAGGCCACCCATGGCACTAAATCAGCGTTGCCTTAATCCAGCTTCGCCGCATGCTCACGCGTCGCATGGAAAGTCACTCCCGGCCAGCGTTCCTGCGTCAGCCGCAGATTTACCCCGGAGCTCGCCAGATACGCCAGGTTGCCGGCCGCATCGTGCGCCAGATTATGTCCCGCCGACGACTTCTCGAATTCCGCCATCATCTTTTTATCGTCGCAGGAAACCCAGCGCGCACTGCTGATGCTGGTGCCTTCGAATACCGCATCGACACCGTACTCATTGAGCAGCCGGCTGGCGACCACCTCAAACTGCAGCACGCCGACCGCGCCTAACACCAGATCGCTATTGTTGACCGGCTTGAAAACCTGCACCGCGCCTTCTTCGCCCAATTGCTGCAGACCCTTGTGCAGTTGCTTGATCTTGAGCGGATTACGAATGCGCGCGGTACGGAAAAAATCCGGCGCGAAATAGGGGATGCCGGTGAACTGCAGCAGCTCGCCTTCGGAAAAACTGTCGCCGATCTGCATATTGCCGTGGTTCGGCAGGCCGATGATATCGCCGGCATACGCTTCTTCCACCTGTTCGCGGCTCGATGCCATGAACGTCACAACGGTCGACACCTTGATATCGCGGTTCAGGCGCAGATGCTTGACCTTCATGCCGCGTTCGAAATGGCCGGAACAGACGCGCAGAAACGCGATGCGGTCGCGGTGGGCCGGGTCCATATTGGCCTGGATCTTGAAGACGAAGCCGCTGAACGGCGCTTCGGTCGGCGCCACTTCGCGCACTGTGGCATCGCGTCCGCGCGGCGCAGGGGCCCAATCCAGCAGCGCATTCAGAATTTCGCGCACGCCGAAGTTGTTGATCGCCGAGCCGAAAAATACCGGCGTTTGCGTGCCTGCCAGGAAAGCGTCCAGCTCGAAAGGATGCGAGGCGCCGTGCACCAGCTCGACTTCCATTTTCAACTGCTCGATTTCACGCGGGAACATTTCGGCCAGTTTCGGATTATCGATGCCCTTGATGATTTGCACGTTATCCTGATTGGCCTTGGCGTCGCCGGCGGCAAACAGCATGATTTCATCGCGCAGCAAGTGATAAACGCCGCGGAAGCTTTTGCCCATGCCGATCGGCCAGGTCACCGGCGCGCATTCGATCTTCAGCACCGACTCAAGCTCATCCAGCAATTCCAGCGGATCGCGCGTTTCGCGGTCCATCTTGTTCATGAAGGTAATGATCGGCGTGTTGCGCATGCGGCAAACGTTGAGCAGCTTGATGGTTTGTTCCTCGACGCCCTTGGCGGCATCGATCACCATCAGCGCCGAATCGACTGCGGTCAGCACGCGGTAAGTATCTTCCGAGAAATCCTGGTGGCCCGGCGTATCGAGCAGATTCACGACGTGATCGCGGTATTCGAACTGCATCACCGAACTGGCGACCGAAATGCCGCGCTGTTTCTCGATCTCCATCCAGTCCGACGTTGCATGGCGTCCGCTTTTGCGCGCCTTGACGGTCCCCGCCATTTGAATCGCGCCCGAAAACAGCAGCAATTTCTCCGTCAACGTGGTTTTACCAGCATCCGGATGGGAAATAATGCCGAAGGTACGACGCCGCTTGACTTCGCGCGCGATTAATTCCGGCGCGACTTTGTGCGCTACGGCTTCTGCGGCAGTGGTGGCATCGGCGGCGGCATCGCTCCCGATGTTGTCGGCGGCGTTGAGATCGGGGGTGGATTCTTGCATTGGCGGCAAATGGCTTAAACGATTCGGGAGGCAGGATTATAGCGTATGTGGCAATGCGATCAGACCTTGAGCCCAAGCTTACATGCCATTGCTGCGTGGCCGCCGGGTGGATATCTGCCCGCAGCCGGCGACGCGCCTGCATCGCGGGTACTCACCGCATTGCGGGATTGCGATGCCGATTCAGTGCCTACCGAGGTGCGGGAAGGCGGCGATTCGGTGCCGATCTCGCCTGATCGCTGTGAATTTTTGGCCAATTTGCGATGGCGATATTTCGGGTCGTGTTGCCATTCATAAGGGCCGGTGCCGACACTGGCGGCGGTATTGACGACATGTCGCGTCATCAAGCGGCCCCCGCGCCAATCGATGAAGGCATCGTAGAAAAGTCTATCGGGGATCATGACCGCTGTGCTGAATACAATACCGTCCCGTTTATTTTGCGGCGCGGAATAGGGCTGTGCTGCCCAATATTCAGGCGGCACCAAGTTGTTGCCGGCGGCGCCATAGACTTTTGCCGGATCGTAATACGGCACATAAACGGCGCGTTCTTCGGCGGATTTGATCGTGACGATGCGATCCTGCTGCTGTACCTGTAATTGGCGGGCGCTGCGCAAATTGCCGTTATCGTTAGCACGTTCGCGTAATGCCTGGATCGTTTCCAATAAGGCGGCCGGCCGTTTCTTGACGGCGTCGGCTAATTGCGCAGTCCATTTTTTTTCGGTGTTCAGCAGATGGAGAATCGGCGCAAACGGCAGCAAAGCCTTGACGCTGCTTTCCCAGTGCTGGCCGGCGATGTCCGCCGATACAGGAGCAGGGTGGCGATCGGCCCAGCGCGCCGCTTCGGCCACGTCCAGCGGGTAAGTCGACGCCATCAATAATTGCGCCAGCAACGCATCCGGATACAAGGCGATCGGCGCAGCCAAGCGGTCCGGCGCCGGTTCCTGCAGCGATGGCGCTGGGGGTGCTTTTTTACTTTGTGCGCTAACCGGCGCAACGATCGATGCCATCAGCAGACCGGTCACGGTCAATATCACGGGCATTACTTTCAGATATTTATAAATCATCGCGTCGGCTGCCTTCGGTAGATTCAACTCGCTGCTATTGATGAATGCGTTGTAACAGAAATGCAAATATTTTGTTGGCGAATTTAATAGCGGAATTTAATTCAATAAGGACTATGTGGGTTATATGTCGCCGCACATTGCCGGCGTCTTCGAACAAGATTTTTGCAGCGCTGTAAATATTATGAATATTTGCAAGCAGGTGTTGACCAGAGTGTCACAGAAGGGTATTATTTCGGTCTTCGGAGTGTAGCGCAGCCCGGTAGCGCACCTGGTTTGGGACCAGGGGGTCCAAGGTTCGAATCCTTGTACTCCGACCAGATATAGCAATAAAGCGGTAAAAAAATAAAGAACGCAGTACATTGAACAAAGACCTGAGAATTTAAACTCTCGGGTCTTTTTTTATCTGCATACGATTTAAAGTGTTTTCGGAAAACCACGCTGAAACTTGCTTAAGTCGCCGTGATAAAATTTTCTGCCCGGTCGTTATTTGGTTCGATAGGCTGATCGCCTCCAGGCAAGGAGGCACTGGTTCTTATTGTGGGTCAGTGGAGTTGCACATATAATTCACCCGTTTTCTACCTGCCCTTAGCTCAACTGGATAGAGCAATGCCCTTCTAAGGCATAGGTTACTGGTTCGATTCCAGTAGGGCAGACCAAATTTCGTTTTTCTCTAAAAAGCCGCTTATGCATAAGCGGCTTTTTTACTCGTTGATCGATGGCGTGCGCGCCGCTCTGGACGCGTCGGAATGGTTTGTTTTCGCGCAACGCGTCATTACCGGCCCGTCCGGCGCGCCGGGTGGAGGCTTTGCCGGCCGACATCGAAACATTGCGCGTGGTCAACGACAGCGATCTGGCGCAAGGCATCCAACGCTTTATCTTTGCGCTGGAAAAAGCGGGGCAGCAATGCTGGTAGCGTTATGCAAGCCGAATTGAAAGTTGTTGCGCCATGACCTGGTTTCTCTATCTGATCGAATGCAAGGACGGCAGCATCTATACCGGTATCGCCGTCGATGTGCATGCGCGCTACGCCGTGCATGTAAAAGGCAAGGGCGCGCGTTATACACGCTCACGGCCGCCGCGACGCTTGCTGGCCATTGTCGAATATCCGGATCGCTCGACTGCATCCAAGGCCGAATATGCAATGAAGCGTTTGAGTGCCTTGGAGAAGCGCCGGTTTTGCCTGCAACGCGATGTTTTGTGGCAGCTAAGCTTGCCGGCCGTTTTATAAAACGGCTGCGTGGTTTTCGGCAGGTATTTCGGTACGTTTCTCGACAAAACGCCGGACATGATCGTCTGCCGGCGATTGCAGGATTTCAGCCGGCGTGCCTTCCTGCAATAAGCGGCCATCGCGCAAGATGGCAATGCGATTGCCCAGCCGCAGCGCTTCGTCCAGATCGTGCGTGATGAAAACGATGGTCTTGTTCAGGCTGGCCTGGAGTTGCAATAGCTGCTCCTGCATTTCGCCGCGGATCAGCGGATCGAGCGCGCTGAAGGCTTCGTCCATCAGGATGATATCGGTATCGAGCGCCAGCGCGCGCGCCAGCCCGACCCGTTGCTGCATGCCGCCGGATAACTCGTCCGGATATTTTTTTTCATAGCCTGCCAGACCTACCCGGGCCAGCCAGTCGCGTGCTATTTGCATGCTCGCAGCGTGCTTGCCGCCGCGCACCAGCAGGCCGTACGCCACGTTATCGATCACGTTTTTGTGCGGCAGCAGGCCAAAATTCTGAAACACCATGCTGATCTTGCGCCGTCGCAGATCGCGCAGGCCGGCCGTATTCAGCGTCAATATGTTTTGCCCGTCGATGAACATTTCGCCGGCAGTCGGATCGATCAGGCGATTGATATGCCGCACCAGCGTCGATTTACCCGAACCGGACAAGCCCATGATCACAAAAATGCCGGCTGCGGGAATGCGCAGGCTGATGTCGTTGAGACCGACATTGCAATCGAGCGCTTCCAGAATCTGTGCTTTGCTGCGGCCGCTGCGCAGTTGCGCCAATGCCTCCGCTTCGCGCCGTCCGAAAATCTTGACGACGTTTCGCGCTTCGATCTTGATTGCCTTGGTATCGATATCGCTCATCTCAATCCTCCGCCCGCGATTCGGCACGTTTCTGCTTGAGTGCGGCGCGTTGGCGCGGCGTCAGGCCATACGCCTGGCTGATGCGATCGATCACGATGGCCAGGATGACGATGGCGAAGCCGGCCTGCAAACCGGTGCCGGTATCCAGCGTCTGGATGCCTTGCAGCACATCTTCGCCCAGGCCGCGCGCGCCGATCATCGATGCAATCACCACCATGCTCAGCGCCATCATGATGGCCTGATTGATGCCGGCCATGATGCTGGGCCGCGCCAGCGGTAACTGCACGCCGATCAGCAATTGCCATTTGGTGGCGCCGAACGACCATGCGGCTTCCGTGACGTCGCGGTCGACCTGGCGAATGCCGAGATAGGTGAGGCGGATCAACGGCGGCAATGCATATACCACCGTTGCAAAAATCGCCGGCACTTTGCCGAGACCGAACAACATCAATATAGGGATCAGATAGACGAAGGTCGGCAGCGTCTGCATGATGTCGAGCACCGGCAGCAGCAGGCGGCGCAAGCGGCGGCTGCGCGCCATCCAGATGCCGAACGGGATGCCGATCAACAGCGTCAGCACGGTGGCGATAACGATCAGCGCCAAGGTTTGCATCAGCTTGCTCCACAAGCCGAAGGTGCCGATCAGATAGAGCAGGCCGACCAGCACGATGCTCAGCGATATTTTTCGCGTGGCATGCCATGCCAATAGACCGACGGCCAGCAACACCGACCACGCAGGCGCGGCGCGCAAGGCCGATTCCAGCGGCAACAATATCCCCGTCAGCAGTGCGTCGCTGATCGCATGAAAACTGTCGCCATAAACGGTCACCAGCCATTCGACGCCGCGATTGATCGCATCCTTGAGCGAAAGGGAGAAGAATATGTCGTTCATTTCAGGCTGGCCGAAACTTTGGCGGCGACATCTGCATCCAGCCATTTTTTCAGGATTTCTGGATGCTGCTTCAGGAAATTTTGCGCCGCTTGCCTGGCATCCCATTTCCTGTCGCCCATGTCAGCCAGCGCTTTATTGAGCAGATCGAGCGGGATGTTGAATTTGTCGAGAAAGCTGCGCAGTACCGGATCGCCATCGCCGAATGCCTTGGATACGCCGACCCGGATCACCGCTTCCGGCGCTGCCGATCCGCATGGGTTCGGCGCGTCCTTATTGGCCAATGTTTTAAAACAGGCGTCGTTGTAGGCAGGTTCCTGCAATTTGATGAATTTGAAGCGGCCCATCAGCGGCGTGGGCGCCCAGTAATAAAACAGTATCGGTTTGCCGCGGTTGTAGTCGGATGTGATGGATGCATCCAGCGCCGGTCCCGTGCCGGGCCGGAAATTGACGTAGCTGTCGGTCAGTCCATAGGCTTTCAGTTTCTGGCTGTTGATGCCTTCGCAGGTCCAGCCGCTGGGGCAATTCAGGAAACGGCCTTTGGCGGGTTCTTCCGGATCTTTGAACAGCGCCTTGTATTTCGGCAGATCGGCGACCGATTTCAGATCCGGCGCCATCGGCTTGATGTTGCGCGCGGCATCGCCCCTGATCACATATTCCGGCACGTACCAGCCTTCGGTCGCGCCGACGAAGGGTTTTCCTAACGGGATTACCTTGCCGGCCCTGAATGCTGCGTTCCATGCTTCGCTGCGACCTATCCATTCTTCGGCCAGCACCTGAATATCGTTACGGGCCAGTGCAGCTTCCATGGCCACGGTATTGCCAGGAATGTCATCGGTCTTGCAACCGTAACCTTGTTCCATCACGATGCGCATTAATTCGGTCAGGAACGATCCGCTTTCCCAGTTCAGTCCGGCAAATTTCACCGGCTTGCCGGCGGCGCACCACGGCGCTGCCGAGGTCTGCGATGCGGATGCTGTTGTGGCAGAAGCAGCGCAGGCGGATTGCGCGGCCAGCAAAGCGCCTGCACTGAGGGTTATCGCGCGGAGCGTTCGTCGCATCGTCCTCAAGGTGTTCAGCCCAGGAATTGGCTGATTTTTTGCTTGAGCTTGCCCGGCAAGCGCCAGTTCGGCCGGATGAAGTGGCAGGTGTATCCGGCCGGGTAGCGCAGCAGATAATCCTGATGCTCCATTTCGGCTTCCCAGAACGGGCCGGCCGGAGCGACTTCCGTCACTACTTTTCCCGGCCAAAGCCCGGATGCTTCGACGTCGGCGATGGTTTCTTCGGCGGTCTGCTTTTGCGCGTCGTTTGTGTAGTAGATACCGGATCGATAACTGGTCCCGGCATCGTTACCCTGGCGATTCAATGTGGTCGGATCATGGATCTGGAAAAAGAATTCCAGGATGTTGCGGTAGCTGATGGTTTGCGGATCGAAGATGATTTCGATCGCCTCGGCATGCGTGCCGTGATTTCGGTAGGTCGCGTTGGGCACATCGCCACCGGAATAGCCGACGCGAGTGGATATCACGCCCGGATAGCTGCGCAATAAATCCTGCATGCCCCAAAAGCAGCCGCCTGCGAGGATGGCGGTTTCGGTTGTCGTCGTCATGTCGGTACTCCTTTTCCTGTAATTCGAGCAGTATAGAGACAGAATCGCCGGGCCGCATAGATACGCCTGGCCACCCGGATGAATTAAGCATACAAAAAAAGCCGCTCATAGTGCATAAGCGGCTTTTGACGGGTGATTTCGATACGCAATTCCGGCACCCGGGTTTTATCCCCGCGAGCGTAAATGGCCGTTGACGACGCGCACCGGATCGCCGATACGCCACGCGCCGGCAGCTTCCGGAAACTCGCGGATACGGCCATTTTCCATGCGAACGATCACTTCATAACTGGTGGTCGTATGGGTCCGTTTTTCAATTTCATTACCGGCGTAACCGCCACCCGCGGCGCCCGCCACGGTGCCGAGCAGGCGGCCATTGCCCGAGCCGATCTGGTTGCCCAGCAAGCCGCCTACCACTGCACCGGCCGCGATGCCGACGCCACTGGTTTTGGCAGCATGCTTGATCTCGCGGATATTTTCAACGCGGCCGCAGGATTCGCAGATTTCGGCCATTGGCGGCGGTGGCGGCGGGGCGTTCAAGCGTTCCGAATCGCGTTCGGCGGCGGCTTTTTCCGTGCTCGTCAATGGCGCGGAGCTGCTACTGGTAACCGGTGCGGTGATCGATGGCGAATTGGCGCTTCTGGAACCGGGAATCAGCCCGGTAATAGCTGCCACGCCGACCAGACTGACCAAAATGATTGCTATCGCCGCGCCGGCGACAAGGGGATGAATGCGGGTTTTCGATACGGGTTCCATAGTGCGTCCTCTTCCAATAATGGAAGGTAGGACAACACTGGGTACGGTTTGTTCCGGTTCAATCTTCCCGGCGCAGATGTGGGAACAGGATGACATCGCGGATATTCGGCGAATCGGTAATCAGCATGATCAGGCGATCGATGCCGATCCCGCAACCGCCGGCCGGCGGCATGCCGTATTCCAGCGCGCGGATATAGTCGGCGTCGTAATACATCGCTTCTTCGTCGCCGGCATCCTTGGCGGCAACCTGCGCCTGAAAGCGCGCAGCCTGATCTTCGGCATCGTTCAATTCGGAAAAGCCATTGGCGATTTCACGCCCGGTGATGAACAGCTCGAAGCGTTCGGTAATCCCGGCGACTGTATCGGATGCGCGCGCCAGCGGCGATACTTCCACCGGATAGTCGACGATGTAGGTCGGGTCCCACAATTGCGCTTCGGCAGTTTCTTCGAACAGCGCCAATTGCAGCGCACCCTTGCCGGCGTGGGCCAGCGGCGCCTGATCGATTTTCAGGCCGAATTTTTTCAATTCGGCGCGCAGGAAGGCTTCGTCCTGAAGCTGTGCATCGTCGTAATGCGGCGCATGTTTTTTGATCGCGCCCAGAATGGTCAGGCGTTCGAACGGTTTGCTCAGATCAAGTGCGCGGCCCTGATACGTCAGCGTGGCGGTGCCGTGCGCATCGATGGCGGCCTGGCGGATGACCGCTTCGGTAAATTCCATCAGCCATTGATAATCGACATACGCCGCATAGAATTCCATCATCGTGAATTCCGGATTGTGGCGCGGCGACACGCCCTCATTGCGGAAATTACGATTGACTTCAAATACGCGATTGAAGCCGCCCACCACCAGCCGCTTCAGATATAGTTCAGGTGCGATACGCAGGAACATTTGCATATCCAGCGCATTGTGATGCGTAGTGAAGGGCTTGGCTGCCGCGCCGCCGGGAATGGTGTGCAGCATCGGCGTTTCGACTTCCATGAAGTCGTTTTTTTCCATGAAGCGGCGAATCGACGACAGCGTTGCGGTGCGCGCCTTGAAGGTGCGGCGCGTCTCTTCGTTCATGATCAGATCGACGTAACGCTGGCGATATTTGGTTTCCTGATCGGACAGGCCGTGAAATTTGTCCGGCAGCGGGCGCAGCGATTTGGTAATCAGGCGCAGGCCGGTCACTTTTACCGATAGCTCGCCGGTTTTGGTTTTGAATAATTTGCCCTCGGCGCCGAGGATGTCGCCCAGATCGTAATGCTTGAACGCAGCATGTTCGGCTTCGCCGGTGATGTCGTTGGCGATGTAGAGCTGGATGCGGCCGTCGGCCCGCGCTCCCGATGCATCTTGCAGCGTGGCGAATGAGGCTTTGCCCATGACCCGCTTGAGCATCATGCGGCCGGCGACGACCACCGTTACCGGATTTTCTTCTAGCTCTGCGTTGTCCCTGGCATCGTATTCGGCATGCAGATCGGCGGCATTATGCTGCGGCCGGAAATCGTTGGGGAATGCGATGCCTTGCGTACGCAATGCCGCCAGTTTGGCGCGGCGCTCGGCAATGATTGTGTTTTCATCGACTGGCGCTGCGTTGGTGCCCGGGGCGGCGTTATCTGGTGTAGTCATGGCTGATCTAAGGCTATCGGTAAAGGATGAAGTGAAGGATGGATTCGGTCGCTGCGCGGTTGGGCGGTGACGCTTATACGCCCTGTTTCAGCGATGCGGCGATGAAGCCGTCCAGGTCGCCGTCCAGCACGGCCTTGGTGTTGCCCGTTTCAAAATTGGTGCGCAAATCCTTGATGCGGGACTGGTCCAGCACGTAAGAGCGAATCTGGTGTCCCCAGCCGACATCGGTTTTGGAGTCTTCCAGCTTTTGCTGTTCGCTCATGCGGTTGCGCAATTCCAGTTCGTACAGCTTGGCTTTCAGCATGTCCCAGGCTTCGGCCCGGTTGCGGTGCTGGCTGCGATCGTTCTGGCATTGCACGACAATGCCGGAAGGGCCGTGGGTCAGGCGTACTGCGGAATCGGTTTTGTTGATGTGCTGTCCGCCGGCGCCGGATGCGCGATAGGTATCGACGCGGACATCGGCCGGATTGACGTCGATGTCGATCGAATCGTCCACTTCGGGATAGACGAACAGGCTTGAGAAGGAGGTGTGGCGGCCGTTGGCGGAATCGAACGGCGATTTGCGCACCAGACGGTGCACGCCGGTTTCGGAGCGCAGATAGCCGTAAGCGTATTCGCCTTCGACTTTGATGGTGGCGGTCTTGATGCCGGCCACTTCACCGTCGGACTGTTCCAGGATTTCGGCCTTGAAACCCTTGCGTTCGCAGTAGCGCAGATACTGGCGCAGCAGCATCGAGGCCCAGTCCTGCGCTTCGGTGCCGCCGGCGCCGGCCTGGATATCGATGAAGCAATTGTTCGGGTCCATCGGATTGCTGAACATCCGGCGGAATTCCATTTCCTCGACCATTTTTTGCAAACCGGCCGCATCGACTTCGATCGCTTCCAGCGTCTCTTCGTCTTTTTCTTCGCGCGCCATCTCGAACAGATCGCGCGCGTCGGCCAGCTCGCTGTCGATCTTGATCAGCGTGTGGACAATGTTTTCCAGCGATTTTTTTTCTTTACCGAGATCCTGCGCGCGTTTCTGGTCGTCCCAGACGGTGGGATCTTCCAGTTCGCCGTTGACCTGATCGAGTTTCTCCGACTTCACATCGAAGTCAAAGATACCTCCGTAGTTCAACTGCGCGGGTACCGAGGTCGGCCAACAAAGCCTCTAGAGAATTTAAACGTTCTGCTTCCATGTCGATCTTGTCTTTTCTTATGCGGTCAAACCCTGCATTATACCGGAGGAGAGCGGAGGATACGCAGGGAAGCGCAGAAGATGCGCAGTCCAGGCACGAACCGGAGCATAGATGACCGTTGTTACTGTTTTACCCTTTCAGGGAGTGCGGAGCATGAAGTCGCAATCGCGTCGCCTGCTGCGCGCGTTTCCGCTCCTGCTGGCGCTGAGCGCCTGTTCCGCCTTCCAGCAGACACCCGCGCCGCACGGCGAAGTGCAGGGCGCGTCGGCGAGCGGCAGGGAAATGGCGCAGACCGATACCAACCGCATGGCGACCATCGGCATGCAGGAAAACCTGGCTAGCCTCTACACGCTGATGGATAAGCTGTATCGCCGTAATCCGTCCGAATGCAAGAAGACCGGCACCGATCGCGACGACTGCATCAAAAAGGTGAAAGAGGCGATTGCCGCACGGAAAGACTGGCCGGGTCTGCAGGGGCAGCGCGATATCAAGGCCTTGTCGCTGGCATTGAAGCCCGAATTCGACGGCGACCGGGTTGCCGCTTTTATCTACGCGGTTGCCGATATGGTTATCGTGGCGCACGGCGGCAAGACCGAATTTTTCCTGATCGACAGCTTGAATGCACAATACCTGTACAACGCGGCGCGCAATATCGAAATTGCGTCGTGGTTGCTTGCGAGCCGTCACAACGCGGCGGGACGCAGCCTGCTGCTGGCCGATGAAATAGGCGACGGCGGCCGCAATCTGAGCTTCGAACGCGAATTCGGCAAAATTGTCGGACGGCTCGATTTGCTGGCGGCCTTCCTGACTGAGAAATACCGCCGCGCCGGGATTTCGTATGTGCAAAACCTGCTGGCCGGCCCGTTAATGCTGTTTTTGCCGGTGCACTAGGGTTTTCAAATTACGCCGGCTCGGCGTGCTCCACCATTAGCTGCACTTTGGTGACGCCGTTGAATTCATTGGCGTCCAGGCGAAAGGCGACACGGGCATGATCCGGCAGGGCGTCGGTATGGCCGAACCAGATGGCATCGTATTTGCGCCCATCCTTTTCCAGCAGCAGCTTCAGATGTTTTTCTTTCAAGATGCGCTGGCTGAGCACGCGGAAGCGGTCGCTGAATACTGGCGGCGCAAAGCCCTGGCCCCAGACATGGCCGTCCATCAGTGCAATGAATTGGGTCGAGTAATAGGCGTCTTCCAGCATGCCGTCGGTTTCGACCACACGCTCCAGTTGATCCGATGTCAATTGCGCGCGGCCGACGGCTTCGAACGCGGCCGAAAAAGCATCGAAGGCATCGGCGCGGATGGTCAGGCCGGCCGCCATCGCATGACCGCCGAATTTATCGATCAGCGTCGGTGCGTGTTTGGAGACCAGATCCAGCGCATCGCGCAAATGAAAACCGGCGATCGAACGTCCGGAGCCCTTGATCCAGCCGTCGTCGCCGGGCGCAAAGGTAATCGTCGGCCGGTAAAACTTGTCTTTCAGCCGCGACGCCACGATGCCGATCACGCCCTGATGCCAGGAAGCATCGAAAACGCTGATGGTCATGCTGTCCTGCGGGCTGAAATTATCGAGCAGGCTCAGGGCCGTATCCTGCATGCCGGCTTCGATTTCGCGCCGGGTGCGATTGATTTCATCGAGTTGCTGGGCGATCGCCCAGGCCCGGCCTTCATCGTCGGTGGTCAGGCATTCGATGCCGAGCGACATATCGGCCAGGCGGCCTGCCGCATTCAAACGCGGTCCAAGTGCAAAGCCGAGATCGAACGGGGTGGCGCGGCGCGCTTCCCGTCCCGCAGCGCGAAACAGCGCGGCGACGCCGGGATGCATGCGGCCGGCGCGCATGCGTTTCAAGCCTTGCGCCACCAGAATCCGGTTATTGGCGTCCAGCTTGACCACATCGGCGACGGTGCCGAGCGCCACCAGATCCAGCAGATTATCCAGCTTGGGCTGGGTTTGCTGGTCGAAGACGTTACGGCGGCGCAATTCGGCGCGCAAGGCCAGCAGCACGTAAAACATGACGCCGACGCCGGCCAGGTTTTTACTGGGGAAACCGCAGGCGGGCTGATTCGGATTGACGATCACGCGCGCGGCCGGCAGACGGTCGCCGGGCAGATGGTGATCGGTAATCACCACATCGATGCCGAGCCGGGCGGCTTCGGCCACGCCGTCTATGCTGGCAATGCCGTTGTCGACGGTGACGATGACATCGGGCGCTTTTTCGCGCACTGCCAGCGCGACGATTTCCGGCGTCAGGCCATAGCCGTATTCGAAACGGTTCGGCACGATGAAGTCGACCTGCGCGCCCAGCGCCCGCAAGCCGCGTAAGCCGACCGCGCAGGCAGTGGCGCCATCGCAATCGTAATCGGCCACGATCACCATCTTTTTGCCGGCGGCAATGGCGTCCGCCAGATAGACGGCCGCCGCGTCGATGTGCAGCAAGCCCGACGGCGGAATCAGTCCGCTCAATTCGCTGTTGAGTTCTTTGGCATCGAGCAGGCCGCGCGCGGCAAACACCCGCGCCAGCACCGGATGGACGCCATCGCGGATCAGTTTTTCGGCATCTCTGACGGCATACCGGCGCACATTGATGCGGATCATTGCGCCAGATTCCGCAAACTAGGGGTGATCCAGAACTTGCGCAAGGTATTGCGGCTGCTGCCGTATTCGGCGATGCGATCCTGTCCGCTCAGGATCAGCCTGAGCGATCGCAATTGACCGCTGCGCAGGGCTGCCAGCAGCGGGGCGAACCAATCCTGTTCCAACGTCTCGATGCGCTCCAGCCAGTAACCCCATTCGTTGGTCAATCCAGGCTCGGTCAGTGCGTCCAGCATCAGCAGGCTGCGTTCGCCACCGGTTTGTAGAATGTCTTTTATGTCTGCGCCGGTTTGGGCGGCATCGGTAAAGCGCTCGAATAAGCGGGTCCAGCCGGATAGATTGAAGATGGCGTTATAGCGTAGTTCGGCCGGCGGCAATGGATAATCATGCCCGGCGCCGCCCCATAACCATAGTGAATTGACCGGCTTCAGACCGAGCGCTTCGCGTTGTTCGTTGAGCGGATGGCTGAACCAGTGCATCTGGATTTCATTCTGCAGCTTGCGCCAGGCCCGATCGCCTTCGCCTTGCGGCATCCATATATCGACATTGCGGCCGCTGGCGGCATCCGGCGTAGAGGTGCGCAGATGGGGCCATTCGTCTGCCCGCATGAACCAGGTATCGGCGCTGCCGTACAGCAGGGTTTTTCCGACTTCGGCGAATAGCGGCAGGGCTGCATCGAACAGCGCGCGCGATTCGGGAGGGTCCAACGCCAGTTGGCGCATATCGGTCAGCACCAGATGGTCGCGTGCGATGTGGATATGCGTCGGCTGCAGCAAAAACCAATGTCCCTCGGCGGCAGGCAGGCCGAGCGCCCGCATGGCGGCGTGCGCGATCGGCGGGCTGCTGTCGGCTTCCCTGGCAGTTTTCTCTGCCGCGTCGGTCAGGCCGAAACGCTGCGCCAGCCAGGCTTCGTGCGCCAGGGCGCGGGCGAAAGGATCGATGGGTTGCGAACCGTGCGGCTTGC
The DNA here is from genome assembly GCA_036500325.1 of Herbaspirillum sp. Taxonomy (GTDB): domain Bacteria; phylum Pseudomonadota; class Gammaproteobacteria; order Burkholderiales; family Burkholderiaceae_D; genus Herbaspirillum. The sequence goes on from DASYCG010000077.1 coordinate 14,569, forward strand.
TGGCGCCCCCTGCACGGGAAAGCAGCGTGGCCAATGCATGCGCGCGGCATTCGCGGATCAGATCGCGCGCGGTGTCGGACGGGGGCAAACCGAAGGGAAGCAGAATGTCGAGATGGTTCATGCCGCGATTGTAGGCTATCGCGCCGGGCAGCGGATAGTCCGCTTCGGGTTTGTGTGGCACACTGCCGCACATCGGGTTTGTTGTCAGGCGCTTCACTTTATTATTTATCCAACGGAGCCTTATTTGAGCTTTTTTAAAAATTTACCGTTTGAATGGCAGGTGGGCATACGCTACACCCGGGCCGGTAAACGCAGTGCACGCAACAGTTTTATCTCCTTCATTTCCCTGATTTCAATGGCCGGCATCGCCTTGGGCGTGGCGGCGCTGATTGTCGTGCTGTCGGTGATGAACGGCTTCCAGAAAGAAGTGCGCGACCGGATGCTTTCGGTACTATCGCACATTGAAATTTCAGATATATCCGGCGCCATGCCGAACTGGCAGACGGTGGCGCAGGATGCGTTCAAGAACAAGGAAGTGATCGGCGCCGCGCCCTTCGTTTCCGCGCAAGCCATGATGAGCCGCGACGAAACGCTGCGCGGCGTGGTGATCCGCGGCGTGTTGCCGGATCAGGAACCGAAGGTTTCAGATGTCGTGGGTCAGGTCAAGCAAGGCAGTTTTTCGGATTTGAAACCGGGTGAATTCAATATTGTGCTGGGCGGCGAGCTGGCGCGCGGCCTGCGCGTCGGGCTGGGCGACAAGGTGACGTTGATTGCGCCGCAAGGCCAGGTGACGCCGGCCGGGGTGCTGCCGCGTTTGAAGCAATTTACGGTGGTCGGCATCTTTGAAGCCGGTCATTACGAATTCGATTCATCGCTCGCCTTTATTCAAATGGACGACGCGCAGACCATGTTCCGGCTGACCGCGCCGAGCGGCTTGCGCTTGCGCATTACCGATATGCTGCGCGCGCCGCAAGTGGCCGCCGAACTGTCGCAAATCCTGCCCGGCGATCTGAATATCAGCGACTGGTCGCAGCAGAACGCCAACTGGTTCGCCGCCGTCAAAACCGAAAAGCGCATGATGTTTATCATCCTGACCCTGATCATCGCCGTGGCGGCATTCAATCTGGTGTCGACGCTGGTCATGACGGTGACCGATAAACAGGCCGATATTGCGATCCTGCGAACGCTGGGCGCATCGCCTTTATCGATCATGAAGATTTTCATGATCCAGGGCGCGCTGGTGGGCCTGATCGGCACCGCCGTCGGGGTTGGGCTCGGGGTACTGATTGCCGACAACATCGACGTGATCGTGCCGTTTATCGAGCACTTGCTGCACGTGCAGTTTTTGCCGAAAAGTATTTATGTGATTTCCGAGTTGCCATCCGATCTGCGCTGGCACGATGTCGGCACGATCGGCAGCGTGGCGGTGGTATTGGCTTTCCTGGCAACGCTATACCCGAGCTGGTGGGCGGCGCGCGTCAAACCTGCGGAGGCTTTGCGTTATGAATAATATGGACAACATCGTGCTGTCGTGCCGTGGCATCGGCAAGACATTTACCCAGGGACGTTACTCCGTCAAGGTGCTGGAAGGCGTCGATTTCGATGTGCGGGCCGGCGAACAGGTTGCGGTGGTCGGCGCATCCGGTTCCGGTAAATCGACTTTGCTGCATTTGCTGGGCGGCCTGGATACGCCGACCACCGGCAGCGTGCAATTGCTGGGCAAGGATTTCGCCAGCCTGGGCGAGACTGCCCGCGGCGATCTGCGCAATGTATCGTTGGGATTCGTGTATCAGTTCCATCATCTGCTGCCCGAGTTTTCGGCGCTGGACAACGTTGCAATGCCTTTGCTGATTCGCCGCGTCAAGCGCAGCGACGCGTATGAGCAGGCGCATGCGATCCTGGCGCGGGTCGGGCTGGCCAATCGGGTGATCCACGTGCCGGGCGAATTGTCCGGCGGCGAGCGGCAGCGGGTTGCACTGGCGCGCGCGCTGGTGACCAATCCCGCTTGCGTTCTGGCGGACGAGCCGACCGGCAATCTGGATCGCCATACAGCCAATAAAACCTTCGACCTGATGATGGAATTGTCGGCCACGATGGGAACGGCGTTCGTGATTGTCACCCATGACGGCGAACTGGCGCAGCGTTGCGCGCGGATATTGCGTTTGACCGAAGATGGCCTGCAAGTCTACGTAGAGCAGCAGCCGCACTAACGGCCAGCCGACGCCATGTGGATCGATACGCACTGCCACCTGGATGCCGCCGAATTCGACGGCGAACAGGAAGCGCTGAGCGAGGCGGCCGAAAGGGCTGGCGTATCGCTGATCGTGATTCCTGCGATCGCCGCCTTCAATTTCGGGCGAGTGGCGGAGCTGGCGCGGCAACATCCGAGTTGTGTTTATGCGCTGGGGATTCATCCTTTATTCACGCCGCAGGCGGAAGAAGGGGATCTGGAGGTGTTGCAGCGGGCCATCGAGGCGGCGCTGGGCGATCCGCGCTTTGTCGCCATCGGCGAAATCGGTCTCGATTATTTTGTGCCGGAACTGAAGCAGGGCGCGTTGCGCGACAAACAGGAACATTTTTTTGCGGCCCAGCTCAAGTTGGCGCGGCAATTCGAGCTGCCGGTTTTGCTGCATGTACGGCGTTCGCAAGACATCATTCTGAAATACCTGCGGCGCCATTGCGTGCCGGGCGGCATCGCGCATGCCTTCAACGGCAGCGAGCAGCAGGCGCAACGGTTTATCGAGCTGGGATTCAAGCTTGGCTTCGGCGGCGCGATGACATTCCCACGGGCATTGCAGATCCGTCGCTTGGCCGCCGGGTTGCCGCTGGATGCATTGGTATTGGAAACGGATGCGCCGGATATTTCGCCGGCATGGCTGCATCCGGCGCATAACACCCCGCAGCAAGTTGCACGCATCGGCGAGGTGCTTGCCCAGTTGCGAGGCCTTGCGCCGCTGGATGTGGCGCAGGCGACTACCGCAAATGCGCGCGCCGCAATGCCGCGTCTGGCTGCGTTGATGGATGGTGCGCCGGCATAGCCGGCTTTGCCTCATCTGCACCCTCTGCACCATCGACCAAATAGCAGATCAACTGTCAGTTTTATTCCCGATCGGGAAAGAAAAATCAACTACACTTCCTGCAGCCGTTTTTCG
>DASYCG010000078.1:0-11073 GCA_036500325.1 Herbaspirillum sp.
TCAGGGCAATATGCTGCGCGCCTACGGCCGCAATGTCATCGATCTGGTCAATCAATGCCGCGAATTCAATACCTTCGTACCGGCGCTGGCGTATACCTTTGCGCGCAATCCGACCGAAATCATCGTGGAACACGAAGAACGCTCGGCCGGCGAATCCAAGTATTCGCTGTATAGCCTGATCCGCCTGAATTTCGACCTGGTCACCGGCTTCTCGCTGGTGCCCCTGCAATTCTTCTCGCTGCTCGGCATCGCGCTTTCGTTCGGCTCTGCCGCACTATTTATTCTGCTGATCATCCGCCGCTTCGTCATGGGCGCGGAAGTGCAAGGTGTGTTCACGCTGTTCGCGATCAGCTTCTTCCTGATGGGTGTTATCCTGTTCGGCATCGGCCTGCTGGGCGAATACGTGGGACGCATTTACCTGCAAGTGCGGGCACGGCCGCGTTATGTGATTCAGGCAGTGCTGCAGGCTGAAGGCGATGCGCAGTCACAGAGTTCGCAGACCGTCAAACTGCACGCAATGACGGCTGACGCCGGCCACACCTCATGAAGGCAACAGCAGTCGTCTTTGCCTACCACGATGTCGGCGTGCATTGCCTGAAGGTGCTGTTGGCGCGCGGCGTGGACGTCGCGCTGGTTGTCACACACGAAGACAATCCGTCGGAAAATATCTTCTTCGGCTCGGTCGCCGCCCTGTGCGCCGAACACGGCATTCCCAGCATCACGCCGGAACAAGCCGATACGCCCGAATTGTTGGCCCGGATCGGCGTCATCGCGCCCGATTTCATTTTCAGCTTTTACTACCGCAACATGCTGCCGCCGGCCCTGTTGGCGCTGGCCGGCCGCGGCGCCTACAACATGCATGGCTCCCTGCTGCCAAAATATCGCGGCCGGGTGCCGATCAACTGGGCGGTATTGCACGGCGAAACCGAAACCGGCGCCACGCTGCATGAAATGACCGTCAAACCGGACGCCGGCGCCATTGTCGGCCAGACCGCAGTGCCGATCCTCCCCGACGACACCGCCTACGACGTCTTCTGCAAAGTCACCGTCGCCGCCGAACAGACACTATGGAATGCACTGCCGGCCATGCTCGACGGCAGTTTCACCACGCTGCCCAACGATCTGTCCAAGGGCAGTTATTACGGCCGGCGCGTGGCCGCGGACGGATTGATCGACTGGCAAAAGCCGGCGCAGCAAATCCATAATCTGGTGCGCGCGGTCGCGCCTCCCTATCCCGGCGCCTTCGAGCTGATCGGGGATGATAAAATCATCGTTTTAAAAACCAGAATGCCAGCCGAAGCAACAGATGCGGCGCTGCGGAGCAGCGCGAAAAATCAGGTCTTTAACGACGGCAAGCTGTATCTGCGTTGCGGCGATGGCCGCTATCTGCAAATACTGAGCATCAGGATCAACGATCAAGATGCTTCTCTTCAACAATATTTAAAATACTTTACTGCCTAAAGCAGTGCTATCCCTATGAAAAAAGTTCTAATTCTCGGCGTCAACGGTTTCATCGGCCATCACCTGTCCAAACGGATTCTGGAAACCACCGACTGGCATGTTTACGGCATGGACATGATGAGCGACCGCATCACCGACCTGCTGGACAATGAGTCTTACAAAAAGCGGATGCACTTCTTTGAAGGCGATATCACCATCAACAAGGAATGGGTTGAATACCACGTCAAGAAATGCGACGTGATTCTGCCGCTGGTGGCGATTGCCACCCCATCGACTTACGTCAAGCAGCCGCTGCGCGTTTTCGAGCTGGACTTCGAAGCCAATCTGCCGATCGTCCGCCAGGCTGCGCAATACAAGAAACATCTGGTCTTCCCATCGACCTCGGAAGTCTATGGCATGTGCCATGACGACGAATTCGATCCGGAAGCTTCCGAACTGATCTGCGGGCCGATCAACAAACCGCGCTGGATTTACTCCTGCGCCAAGCAATTGATGGATCGGGTGATCTGGGGCTACGGCATGGAAGGCCTGAACTTCACCTTGTTCCGTCCGTTCAACTGGATCGGCGCCGGGCTGGACTCGATCCATACCCCGAAAGAAGGCAGCTCGCGCGTCGTCACCCAATTTTTCGGCCATATCGTGCGCGGCGAGAACATCTCGCTGGTCGACGGCGGCCAGCAAAAACGCGCATTTACCTATATCGACGACGGTATCGATGCGCTGATCAAAATCATTGCCAACAAAGACGGCATCGCCACCGGCAAAATCTATAACATCGGCAATCCGAGCAACAACTATTCGATCCGCGAACTGGCCGACATGATGCTCAAGCTGGCCACCGAATATCCGGAATATGCGGATTCGGTCAAAAAGGTCAAACTGGTCGAAACAACTTCGGGCGCGTACTACGGCGCCGGTTACCAAGACGTGCAGAACCGCGTGCCGAAAATCACCAATACCTGCGAAGAACTCGACTGGCAGCCGACCACGGTCATGGCCGACACGCTGCGCAATATTTTCGACGCCTATCGCGGCCAGGTCGGCGCCGCCAAAGCATTGATGGATTAAGCCTTGCCTGTCATCGCGCTCAAAATCGATGCGGATACCGAACGCGGTACCCGCATCGGCGTACCGAATCTGGTGCGGCAACTGCAACGTTATCAGGCCAATGCCACTTTTCTGTTTTCGCTGGGACCGGATCACACCGGCTGGGCGCTCAAGCAGGTGTTTCGCCCAGGCTTTTTCAGCAAGGTATCGCGCACTTCGGTAGTTGAACATTACGGCATCAAGACGCTGATGTACGGCGTGCTGTTGCCGGCGCCGGATATCGGCCGCCGCTGCGCCACGCAAATGCGTGCGGCGCGCGATGCCGGCTTTGAATGCGGCATTCATACCTGGGACCATCGGGTATGGCAGGATCACGCCAAAACGCGCGATGCGCAATGGACGCAGCAGACCATGCAACGCGCGCACCAGCGCTTTATCGAGATTTTCGGCAGCGCCCCCGTCACACACGGCGCGGCCGGCTGGCAGATGAACGGCGCGGCCTTCCGCCAGCTTGACGCGTTCGGCATGGCTTATTCGTCGGATGGCCGCGCAATGCTCAACGAAGACGGCAGCATTGCCTCGCCTCTGGCCGGCCCGCACCGGCTGGCGGTCGATGGCGTCACACAAGCCTGCGTACAACTACCTACTACCCTGCCGACACTGGATGAATTATTGGGCCGGACCATTGACGGCATACTGCTCGATCCGTCCAACATTGCTGCCAAACTGTTGGCATTGACAGCAAATCCACGCGATCACGTATTTACTCTGCATGCGGAGCTTGAAGGCCAAAAACTTGGCCCCATATTTGAACAATTACTGCAGGGCTGGCGTACGCAGGGTTACGATCTGGTTTCCATGGGCGATTATTACAGGCGCATACAAGACCGGGGCGATCGAAATACATCCGGCGACTTACCGGCTACGATCCCGATATTCCCACTGTACTGGGCGGAATTGCCGGGACGCTCCGGAGACATGATTGTCCAACCCCTCAGCGCCATTGCTGCTTCAGAAAACTAACAACCAACACCGGGGCTTATTTTGACAGCAGACACCTTATCCATCACGAACCTGACAGTGCCCGACTTCTCTGCTGCAATGACCAGCGGCAAGACCTTCAAGCTGTCCGACTATCACGGCAAGAATCTGGTGATTTATTTTTACCCAAAAGACAACACACCGGGTTGCACTGCGGAAAGCATGCATTTCCGCGATCTGGCGCCGCAATATTCTGCCGCCAATGCCGAAATCTTCGGTATCAGCCGCGACAGCCTGCGTTCGCATGAAAGTTTCAAATCCAAGCTCGGCTTGCCGTTCGAGCTGATTTCTGATCCGGACGAAACGCTTTGCCAGATGTTCAATGTGATGAAAATGAAAAATATGTACGGCAAGCAAGTAAGAGGCATCGAACGCAGCACTTTTTTGATTGACGGTAATGGCAAATTGGTGAAAGAATGGCGTGGAGTAAAGGTGCCGGGACATGCCGACGATGTTCTGGATTTGTTAAAGACACTGGCTTGATGCATTTTGCGGATACGGCGTGGCGGCCGACAAGCTACGATTTAATTGAATACTCGGTAAATACGCCAACCAATTGATTTCATTATTTATTTTTTTGAGAAGCCGTTCTTGGAGCAGGCCAAAAGCCTCCCAAAACGGCTTTTTTACTTCGCGTTTTGTACTAAGCAGTATTGTTTCAAGTGGTTTCCCCATAGCAACCGTACCGAATTGCCGAGTAAGTGCACTGGGCGCGTCAAATGCGCAACGAGAAGCGGAGCCGTACGTGAGTACGGTGAGCATCGCAGTTGTGTAGTTGGCGCGCCCAGCGCGCTTAATCGGCATTTCCTCACACAAAGAGGTCTTATGCCTTTGCCTAAACCGCCGAGTAAACCCGCTGCATTGCTTGCAGCCAGTGATTATCCGAAAGCTGCACCCGGCAAAGTTGTCAAACCCGTTATCGCTCTGGTCGAATCGAATCAACGTCCTACCCGCGCGACCAGCGCACCGGGCGCAAACGTCACATCGTTTGCAGCACAACCGGCAATCACGCCACAAGCTAAAATCAGCGGCAAGACATCCATCGAAAAACCTCGCACAGCGCCGAAAATCGTGGAAACACGCGCTAAATCGTTTACCAGCCGTACTGCCGACAAGGCAGGTGTCACCAAGCTGTTCGTGCTCGATACCAATGTATTGATGCATGACCCGACATCGTTGTTCCGCTTTGAAGAACACGATATCTATTTGCCGATGATCACGCTCGAAGAGCTGGATAATCACAAAAAAGGCATGACGGAAGTTGCCCGGAATGCGCGCCAGATCTCGCGCTCGCTGGATGCATTGATCTGCGACATCGCTGAAGATGCCATCGATCAAGGCATCTTGCTGTCCAAGTTGGGCAACAAGGACGCCAAGGGCCGGCTATTCTTCCAGACCAAACTGCAGAATGCAGTGCTGCCCGAAGGCCTGCCGGAAGGCAAGGCGGACAATCAGATCCTGGGCGTGGTTCGCGCGCTGGATATGCAATATCCGGAACGTCCGGTGGTGCTGGTGTCGAAAGACATCAACATGCGCATCAAGGCCCGCGCGATCGGCCTGCCGGCGGAAGATTATTTCAACGACCATGTGCTCGAAGATACCGATCTGCTGTATTCCGGCATCCAGCAATTGCCGGATGACTTCTGGAACAAGCACAGCAAAGGCATGGAGTCGTGGCAGGAAAACAAGCACGGCACCGGCTATACCTACTATCGCGTCACCGGCCCTGCGGTGTTGACGATGCTGGTCAACCAATTCATTTTCATCGAGCCGAAAAACGGCGAGCCCGCATTTTACGGACAGGTCACGCAGATCAACGGCAAGACCGCCGTGCTGCAGACCTTGCGCGACTACGGTCACGCCAAGAACAGCGTCTGGGGCATTACCGCCCGCAATCGCGAGCAGAACTTTGCCCTGAACCTGTTGATGAACCCGGAATGCGATTTCGTCACATTGCTGGGCCAGGCCGGCACCGGCAAAACGCTGCTGGCGCTGGCGGCCGGTCTGGCGCAAGTGCTGGAAACCAAAACCTACAACGAAATCATCGTGACCCGCGTCACGGTGCCGGTCGGTGAAGATATCGGTTTCCTGCCGGGCACCGAAGAAGAAAAGATGGGCCCCTGGATGGGCGCGTTCGACGACAATCTGGAAGTGTTGAACAAATCGGATTCCGAAGGCGGCGAATGGGGTCGCGCCGCCACCCAGGATCTGATTCGTTCGCGCATCAAGATCAAGTCGCTCAACTTCATGCGCGGCCGCACCTTCGTCAACAAGTTCCTGATCATCGATGAAGCGCAGAATCTGACGCCGAAACAGGTCAAGACTCTGGTGACGCGCGCAGGTCCGGGCACCAAGATCATCTGCCTGGGTAACATTGCGCAGATCGATACGCCGTACCTGACTGAAGGCTCCAGCGGATTGACCTATGTGGTTGATCGCTTCAAAGGCTGGTCGCATAGCGGCCATGTCACGCTGGCGCGCGGCGAGCGTTCACGTCTGGCCGATCACGCGAGCGAAGTGCTGTAATTCGTCGGTAGCAACAAAAAAGGCCGGCCTGTCGTGAGACAGGCCGGCCTTTTTATTTTTGCGAAAATTTAGAACAGTTGCTTACCAATCCACCACGCAATCGCCGCCGCAAATGCCGACGCCGGAATCGTGAAGATCCAGGCCCAGACGATATTGCCCGCCACGCCCCAGCGCACCGCGGACATCTTTTGCGACGCGCCGACACCGACGATTGCGCCGGTGATGGTATGCGTGGTCGACACCGGCACGCCCATTGCCGTAGCCACGAATAAGGTGATGGCGCCGCCTGCTTCGGCGCAAAATCCGCCGACCGGTTTCAATTTGGTGATTTTCTGCCCCATGGTTTTCACAATGCGCCAGCCGCCGAATAAAGTACCCATACTGATTGCGGTATAGCAGGAAAGAATGACCCACATCGGCGGCGCATCGGCGCCGGCCTTACCGGTCGCAATCAACAGCATCCAGATAACACCGATGGTTTTCTGCGCGTCGTTACCGCCATGGCCGAGACTGTACATCGATGCCGAAAACAATTGTCCGCGCCGAAACCATTTATCGATCTTGCGCGGCGTCGAGCGTACGAAAATCCAGGACACCAGGAGCATGACCAAAGCGCCGAGCACAAACCCCAGCAGCGGCGACAAAACAATGAACAGGATGATTTTGATCAAGCCGCTGGCAATCAGCGAACCGGTGCCGGCCTTCGCCACCGCGGCGCCGACCAGACCGCCGATCAGGGCGTGCGAGGAGGACGATGGGATGCCGAAATGCCAGGTCATGAAATTCCAGAAAATCGCACCGACCAGGGCGCCGAATACAACGTAATGATCGACCACCGCAGGATCGATCGTGCCCTTCCCGACCGAAGCGGCAACAGTCAATTCATGAAAGACAAAAATCGCGGCCAGATTAAATACCGCCGCCATCGCGACTGCGGTCTGCGGCTTCAGCACACCGGTCGATACGACCGTAGCGATCGCATTCGCCGCATCGTGAAAACCGTTCATGAAATCGAACAGCAATGCCAATGCAATCAAAAAACCTAAAACGTAAATACTGATCTGAACAGTGTGCATGAAAGTGGTGTTTTTAATTATTGGTCGTGCGGCCGCGGCAGGCATTACCGTGAATCGCCCGTATGTGCATATCGTTGCGCCTGAGCGATCAGGCGTTTTCGACGATGATGCCTTCGATGATGTTCGCCACGTCTTCGCAACGGTCGGTGACCGTTTCGAGAATTTCATAAATCGCTTTCAGCTTGATCAGATTGCGCACGTCCGGCTCATCGCGGAACAGTTTCGACATCGCTGCGCGCATTACATGATCGGCATCCGATTCGAGCCGGTCGATTTCCTGGCAGATGGTCAGTATCTGGCGGGAATTATCCATATTCGGCAGCAATGCAACCGCGCTTTTGACCTTTTCGGCGCACGCCAGGCACAACTCCGCCAGCCGTTTGGCTTCCGGCGTGATGGCCTTGATGTCGTACAGCGAAATGGTTTGCGCCGCGTCTTCCAGCAGATCCAGGATATCGTCCATGCGCGTGATCAGTTGATGGATATCATCCCGATCGAGCGGCGTGATAAAGGTCTTGTGCAGCAATTCAATGCAATTGTGCGTGATCTTATCGGCCTGCTTTTCCAGGTTTTCGATTGCATGCACGCGTAATTCCAGGTCGTCGAAATTGGTCATCAGCGCGACCATTTCCTTCGCACACCTGACACCGAGCTCGGCGTGTTCATTGAACAATTCGAAAAACTTGCCCTCCTTGGGCATGAAACGTCCAAACATAGTCTGACTTTCTAAAAATTGTATTTCGGATTACTGCACGCGAATAGTTAGGTAAAACGGGCGTATCGATGCTGCGATGCTGCGATGCTGCTATTGATGCTGCATTAATCGCCGCCATAAGGGTTTGCCAGACCGCCGGCATAATTATCGAATTTCGTATATTGGCCCATAAATGTCAGGCGAATGCTCCCGATAGGTCCGTTACGCTGTTTGCCGATAATGATTTCGGCGGTACCTTTTTCAGGCGAATCGGGGTTATATACTTCATCGCGATAAATGAACAGAATCACATCGGCATCCTGTTCGATAGCGCCGGACTCGCGCAAGTCGGACATGACCGGCCGCTTATTGGGCCGCTGCTCCAGCGAGCGATTCAATTGAGACAAAGCGATCACCGGACAACCGAGTTCTTTGGCGAGGCCTTTCAGGTTCCGGGAAATTTCGGAAATTTCAGTCGCCCGATTTTCGCCGCCGGAAGAATTGCCGGACATCAGTTGCAGGTAATCGATGATGATCAGGCCCAGCTTGCCGCACTGGCGCGATAAACGCCGCGCCCGCGCCCGCAACTCGATCGACGACAGCGCAGGCGTTTCATCGATAAACATCTGGGCATCGTTCATCTTCTGGATGGCATGCGTCAGCCGCGGCCAGTCTTCGTCATTGAGCTTGCCGGTGCGCAGGCGATGCTGATCGAGCCGGCCGACCGAGCCAAGCATACGCATGGCCAATTGCGTGCCGCCCATTTCCATCGAAAACACCGCAACCGGCAGGCCGCTTTCAATCGCGACATGCTCGCCGATATTGATCGAAAACGCGGTTTTACCCATCGAAGGCCGGCCCGCCACGATGATCAGATCGCCGGCCTGCAAGCCCGAGGTCATCTTGTCGAGATCGGCAAAGCCGGTCGGCACGCCGGTGATATCGCTGTCGCCGTCGCGGTTGTACAGTTCGTCGATCCGTTCCACCACCTGCGTCAGCAAGGGCTGGATTTCCTGGAAACCCTGCGAACCGCGCGCGCCCTCTTCGGCAATCGCAAAAATCTTGGATTCGGCCTCGTCCAGCATCTGCTTGACTTCTTTGCCTTGCGGACTAAAAGCCTGCCCGGAGATTTCATCGGATACGGTAATCAGTTTGCGCAACACGCCGCGGTCGCGCACGATTTCAGCGTAGCGGCGGATATTGGCGGCCGAAGGCGTGTTCTGGGCCAGCGCATTCAGGTACGACAGGCCGCCGACTTCTTCAGCCTTGCCGGTGCCGGATAAGGAATCGAATACGGTAATCACATCGGCAGGACGCGATGCGTTGATCAATTTGACGATGTGTTGAAAGATGAGGCGATGGTCGTAACGATAAAAATCGTCTGCGTGGACGAAGTCGGCGATCCGATCCCATGCCGCGTTGTCCAGCAACAGGCCGCCTAGCACGGACTGTTCGGATTCAATCGAATGGGGAGGTACGCGAAGCGCGTCGAATTGCGGGTCGGAAGGTGCACTCATGGCGCGAATTATACCTGTTAGGACCGGTTAGCAATGTATTTAGCGTGCCATCAAATCTGACGTTTCACGCTATGAAACCTAAGTAAAGCAAGGGCGAAAAAAAGCCAGGCGAACCTGGCTTTTTCTGCCGCTAAGGGCTGATCTCGCTATATTGCTACGCTTACGCGTGATCGCCGATAACTGCCACAACGACGTCAACCAGCACGTCGGTATGCAGTGCAACGACGATAGGATGATCGCCAGTGGTCTTCAATTGACCCAATGGCATGCGCACTTGCGATTTTTCGATGGCAAAACCTTGCTTGGTCAATGCTTCGGCGATATCGGCGTTGGTCACGGAACCGAACAAACGGCCGTCGACACCCGATTTTTGCGAAATCTGCACGGTCAGGCCGCCCAGTTTTTCGCCTTGCGCCGTGGCAACTGCCAGACGTGCTGCAGCAGCTGTTTCCAGTTCTGCGCGCTTGGTTTCGAATTCAGCGAGTGCAGTTGCTGTTGCACGACGCGCTTTGCGTTGTGGAATCAGAAAGTTGCGCGCGTAACCGTCTTTGACGCGGACGACTTCGCCCAGACCGCCCAAATTGATGACTTTTTCTAACAAAATAACTTGCATGTTTTTCTCCTGTTCTTGGCGTTGGCCTTAAGCCATCAAATTACGCGTGGTGCAGATCGGTATAAGGCAGCAGCGCGAGGAAACGTGCGCGTTTGATTGCTGTGTCGACTTGGCGCTGATAATGCGCGCGTGTTCCGGTCAGGCGTGCCGGCATGATCTTGCCGTTTTCCTGGACGAAATCTTTCAATGTATCAACGTCCTTGTAATCGACCTGTTCAACGCCGGCGGCGGTGAAACGGCAGAATTTTTTACGCTTGAACAAAGGGTTTTGTTGTTGGCGTTTTTGCTTGAGCTTGCTTTTATCGAATTTTTTACCGAATGCCATTTTTGGCTCCTGTATCTAAAATATTAGGTGCAGATTCTGAAACATTTTCAAAATCGACGATGTGAAATACCAGACTTTTACTATTACGGTGCTTGCGCGCCAGAAAACCGTTGAACTGAAAAACCTGTCCCAATTCAGCCTGATTGAAGCGTCCTGAAATTTCGCCTACTGCCAGTGCGGATATTTCGAACTCGATCAACCGGGCGATACCTGCTTCCATCTGTGAAGAACGATGTTCCAGACGGGCTGAAACGATCGGGATGCCTGCCGGCGTGTAACGCAAAATATCGCGTTCGGCGATGCAGGCCACAAATTGAAACTGGTTCTGAAACTGGCTCACGCTCCCTGATTTACCAACATACCGTAAAGGTGATTGTCATTAGGCTGCCGGTGCTTCTACGCGGCTGCTCTTGGCTGCATCTTCTTTCTGAACGGACTTCAGAATTGGCGATGGAGCGGTCTCGGCCTTCTTCATCTTGACGGTCAGATGGCGCAGAACGGCATCGTTGAATTTGAAACCGGTTTCGATTTCAGCCAGCGTTTCGCCGTCGACTTCGATGTTCAGGCACACATAGTGCGCTTTAGCCAGTTTTTGGATTTGATAAGCCAGTTGGCGACGGCCCCAGTCTTCTACGCGATGCACTTTGCCGCCACGTGTGGTGACGATGCCTTTGTAGCGCTCGATCATTGCAGGCACTTGCTCGCTTTGATCCGGGTGCACGATAAATACGATTTCATAATGACGCATGTAATCTCCTTAAGGACGGATTGAA
>DASYCG010000079.1:0-5773 GCA_036500325.1 Herbaspirillum sp.
TGTCGATCGACGGGATCAGCCTGAAGGCTTTCGACTTCATCGACATCGGCGCCATGCTGGAGACCTCCGGCGCGGTGCCGGTGGTGATCAAATCGCTGGTGTTTCCGACGTCGAATGCGGTCGGCTTGCGGGAAGAAAAACATATGGAGCGGGTTGCATGATGTGTAGCCCGATGCTTAACTGACATGCGTATCGCCGACATTTATACCGCAGCAAAGGGCGCAGCAGCAGCGCCCGCCGGCGCCGCTGCCGATAGCCACGGCCATGCCCATCCGCAGCGCGAACCCGCCCGCTATCCGCCCATTACCCCCTACGCCAGCGGCCATCTGGCAGTCGGCGGGGGCCATAGCATTTACTGGGAAACCTGCGGCAATCCGCTCGGCACGCCGGTCCTGTTTCTGCATGGCGGGCCCGGCGGCGGCTGTTCGAAAACCGATCGGCGCTGGTTCGATCCGCAACGTTATCGCATCGTCTTGTTCGATCAACGCGGCTGCGGCCGTTCGACGCCGTTCAGCAGCCTGACCGACAACACCACCGATCATTTGATCGGCGATATCGAAACGCTGCGCGTGCATTGCGGCATCGAGCGCTGGGTATTGATGGGCGGCTCCTGGGGCGCGACGCTGGCGCTGGCTTACGCGCAGCGCTTTCCCAAGCGGGTGCGGGCGATGGTGCTGCGCGGCATCTTCACGGCCAGGCGCAGTGAATTGCGCTGGTTGTATGAAGCCGGTGTTTCACACCTTTTCCCGGATGCATGGGAGCAATTCCTGGCGCCGATACCGCCTGCCGAAAGGCATGATCCGATCGGCGCTTATTACGAACAACTGACCTGCAGCGATGCGGCCACCGAGATGCGCGCCGCGCGTGCCTGGTGCGCCTGGGAAGACCGCCTCACCACCTTGCTGCCCGCGCCGCCGGCCTATACCGAGGACGATCCCGCGCTGCTCGCATTGGCCCGCATCGAATGCCATTACTTCAAACATGCAGCCTTTCTGGAAGAAGGACAACTGATTGCGGATGCGCATTTGTTGCGCGATATCCCCGGCATCATCGTGCAAGGCCGCTACGATGTGATCGCGCCGCCGGCCACGGCCTGGGATCTGGCGCGCGCATGGCCGCAAGCGCATTTGCAAATTGTGCCGGATGGCGCTCACGCCTCAAGCGAACCAGGCAATTTGCGCGGCCTGATCATGGCGACAGACCGGTTTGCGGATTGTCCATGAAACATTGCCGTGGATGTTTGTAGTTTGTTTGTAGTCCGCTTGTGGTTCTTTTATATGGAACATCGTTTCATTTATTGCGAGAATTTATAATCCGCCCTACAATGCAAACACGTGGATTTCCGATCGGTATATTGTCGACAGACAGTCGGAACGAGCGATAACTATAAGAGACGGCGAACTGGAGCAGACATGATCGATATAGGCGGGCGCGGCATCCGATATTTGAAATTGGTGGGTGGTTTTGTCGCAGCGGCGCTGCTATCCGGTCCGGCAATGAGTGCGCCGCCGGCAGCGGGTGCGCCCGGTCCGAATGACGCGATGTATATGTACCGCGGCGCCGATCGTGACCAGAAGCTGGTGGAGCAGGCCAAGAAGGAAGGCACGCTGACGCTTTACACTTCGTTGGCGACCAACGAGTCGATGCCTCTGACGACGGCTTTCGAGAAGAAATACGGTATCAAGGTCGTGCTCTGGCGCACCACCAGCGACAAAGTGGTGCAGCGCGCGGTAAGCGAAGGCCAGGCCGGCCGCCATGTGGCCGATGTCATGGAAACCAATGGTCCCGAAGTCGAAATGATGGCGCGGGAGCGTTTGCTGTCGGAATTTTATAGTCCCTATCTGGCCGATTTTTCGCCGTCGGCGATGGGGCCGAATCGCCTGTGGGTCAGCGATCGCCTGAATTTTTTTGTGGTTGTGTTTAATACCAATAAATTCAAGCGCTCGGATATGCCGGCGACTTATGAAGGGTTTCTTGACCCGAAATGGAAGGGCCAGCTCAGCATCGAATCGACCGATGTCGAGTGGATGGCGACCGTTATCAAGAAAATGGGCAACGACAAAGGGATGAAATTTTTCCAGAGTCTGGCGGACATGCATCCTGAAATGCGCATGGGCCATGTGTTGCTGGCGCAGATGGTAGCGACCGGCGATGCGCCGGTTGCGCTGACGGTTTATAACGCCAACGCCGAATCGCTGAAAATGCGCGGCGCGCCGGTCGACTGGTTTCCGGTGCAGCCGGTGGTGGGACGGCCGCAGGGTATCGGCGTAGCCAAGCAAGCGCCGCATCCGCATGCCGCGTTGCTGTTTGCCGATTTCGTGCTGTCGCCGGAAGGGCAGAAAATGTTCGCCGATATGGGGCGCGTGCCGGCCAGTCCGAAAGTGAAGACGCCGCTGAATAATTTTCCGTATGTGATGACGGAAGCGGCAACGGTGCTGGATGAAAGCGCGAAGTGGGAAAAGTTGTGGAATCAGCTGTTCTTTACAAAATAATGGGTTATCGATGTCCCATTGAATAAGCAGTTTAGTTTTTGTCTTCAGTTGAAATGTGGTGTGAATCTTGTTTCTTGCCTTGAAAAGAGAAGTTGTCATTGATAGACTGCGTTCTGCATAACGGAAAGAAGTTTAAAAATATGGAACTGAAAGTCATGCCTGGTAAGGTAGCCAAGCCGAAAACACGATTGTCGTCGGTGGCGAATGCTATCCGGCTTATTAAGGTGTTTTCCGACGATAGGTATGAAATCGGCATCAGCGATCTCGGTAAGCGATTGCAGTTGCCGAAAAGCACCGTGCACCGCCTCGCCAGTACGCTGGTGGAAGCAGGAATGCTGGAACAGAACACCGAGAGCGGCAAATACCGCTTGGGTCTGGTTGTATTTGAATTGGGTTCGCTGGTGCGGCGCAAGATGGATTTCTCCAGCGAAGCAAAATCGTTCCTGATGGAATTGCGCGAAAAGACCGGCGAAACGGTGCATCTGGCGATCCTGGATCATGCCAGCATCGTCTACATCAATAGTCTTGAGAGCAAGCAGGCGATTCGCATGACCCTGGAAGTCGGCATGCGCAAGCCTGCGTATACCACTGCTGCGGGCAAAGTCATGCTGGCGTTTCAATCGGATGAAGCCTTGGCTCATCTGTTTGCCGACGGCTTGAAAGAAATGACGGCCAATACGATTGTCGATCCGGAAGCGTTTCGGCAAGAACTGGCGCTCATCCGGGCGCGCGGCCACGCGATTGCCGACGAAGAAAACGAACTCGGCGTGCGCAGTCTTGCAGCGCCGGTGCGGGATCATTTCGGCGTTGTGGTTGCCGCCGCCAGCATCGCCGGCCCGGCACATCGTCTCACGAAGAAAGTGCTGACGTCTTTTGTGCCGGATGTCGTCAATGCCGCCGATGCCATTTCAGGCCGCCTCGGCTACCGGCCGCTACGCACGGCACGTCTGCATCAGTTGGGTTGATTCGGTGTTGTAGCGATCGGTCGTCGGCGGCGGTGATTTTTTAATGCGCTTTAGCGCTAACTTACTTCCCCTTGGAGACGATCATAGTTGATACGTTTAATATAGCGCTCGCAGGTAGCGAGCAGCAGTTTTCTTGTGCAGCAGACGACACCATCATGCGCGCCGCCTTGCGGGCCGGCATCGGCATGCCGTACGAATGCAATGTCGGTTCATGCGGTACCTGCAAGGTCGAATTGGTCAGCGGCGAGGTGGTATCGAACTGGCCGGAAGCGCCGGCCCTGAATGAACGCGATCGCGGCCGCGGCCGTATCCTGGGTTGCCAATCGCGCCCTACCGGCGATTGCACCATCAAGGCCCGTCCAGGTCCGCAATACCAGACCGGCTGCCTGCCGCAACGCTTCCAGGCCACGCTTGGCGAGACCCGCGACCTGACGCACGATATCCGCGAATTCCGCTTCAAACTCAAAACACCGGTTGCATTTTTGCCTGGTCAATACGCCTTGCTGCATATCCCCGGTGTTGCCGGTCCGCGCGCTTATTCGATGTCGAATCTGGCGCAGGACGCCGACGGCACCTGGCAATTCCAGATCAAGCGCACGCCTGAAGGCAAGGGCACCGGCGCCATGTTCGATCAAGTCAAAGTCGGCGACACGGTTGAAATCGACGGCCCTTACGGCCTGGCGTATCTGCGTACCGACAGCCCGCGCGATATCGTCTGCATCGCCGGCGGTTCCGGCCTGGCGCCGATGGTTTCGATCGCCCGCGGCGTGGCCGCCAATGCTGCCATGAACGGCGTCAAGGTCCATCTGTTTTACGGCGGCCGCGGCGCGCGCGATATCTGCGGCGAGGACATGATCCAGGAGTTGCCGGGTTATGGCGAACGCTTCTTCTTCCATCCGATCATCTCGATGCCGGATTCGACCAGCCCGGATAACTGGCCGGGCAAAGTCGGCTTCGTGCATGAATTGGCGCTGGACGTGCATGGCGAGAAACTGACGGAGCATGAAATCTATTTTGCCGGTCCGCCAATGATGGCGCAGGCTGTGCAAAAGATGCTGATGGAGCAAAAAGTGCCGGGCGCGCAAATTCATTACGACGCTTTTTATTAATAAAGCGCGGAGTGAGCAAGCGTCGCTTGCTGCGCTTGCTCTGTGCTTCCTGCTTTATTTATTCGGTCCTTTGATCCGATCCTTTTTAAAATACGACGAGAAAAACAATGTCTAAACTACGGCTAAGCTTGGGTTGCTGGAATTACGATCGCACACGCAGTTTGATGGACGGCACGATTCAGCCGGACGGCATCGACCTGAACTACCTGAACATGCCAGTCGAAGAGACCTTCTTCCGCATGCTGCGCAACCGCGAATTCGATGTCGCCGAAATGTCGCTGTCGTCTTACACCGTGTCGCTGTTCCGCGATAGCCCGTTCATCGCCATTCCGATTTTCCCATCGCGCTTTTTCCGCCATTCCTGCATCTATGTGAATGCAGACAGCGGCATCAAATCGCCGAAGGATCTGATCGGCAAGAAGATCGGCAACCCTGAATACCAAATGACCGCACCGGTCTGGATTCGCGGCGTGCTGTCCGACGAATACGGCGTGCCGGTCGATAGCGTCACGTATTACACCGGCGGCGAAGAAGAGCCGAACCGCGACGAAAAGCTGAAGCTGGATCTGCCGTCGAATATCAAGGTGCAAAGCATCGGCCCGACGCAAACCTTGGCATCGATGCTGGTCACCGGCGAAATCGACGCGCTGTACACCGCGCGCATGCCGTCGACCTTCCATACCGGCGGCGGCAAGGTAAAACGGCTGTTCGAAAACTTCGTGCCGGTCGAGCAGGAATACTACACACGCACCGGCATCTTCCCGATCATGCATACGCTGGTGATCCGCCGCGATATCTATGAAAAGAATCGCTGGGTTGCGCAGTCGCTGTACAAGGCATTCGCCGAAGCGCAGCAAGAGACTTACAAAGATTTGTACGAAACCGCCGCATTGAAAACCATGCTGCCGTTCCTGACTGCGCACGTGGAAGAAACACAGCGCGTGATGGGCAAGGACTTCTGGCCCTACGGTTTCAAGGAAAACGAAAAGACCTTGTCGACGTTCTTGCGCTATCACTTCGAGCAAGGCCTGTCGAAGACGCTGCTGACGCCGAAAGATCTGTTCGCGCCGGAAACACTGGAATCGTTCAAGATCTGAAGCATGCAGGCAGAGTCGTCATCTCTGAGTTGTCATATCAATCGCTACACTGGAATTACACATGTCGGATAATCAAGATCAAAAGACCAAGCGCGGCCATAACATCGAAG
>DASYCG010000080.1:0-4659 GCA_036500325.1 Herbaspirillum sp.
CTGCTCCCGGTCCGCCAGCGCCTTGAGCAGCTTGGCCACGGCCAGCGGCTGCAGGTCGAGCGCGGCATCGGTCTCGACCAGGATCGCGCGGTCGGCGCCGATGGCCAGCGCGGTACGCAAGGTTTCCTGGCACTGCGTCACCCCGCAGGACACGGCGATGACTTCCGTCACCTTGCCGCCTTCGCGCAGCCGCACCGCTTCTTCCATCGCGATTTCATCGAAGGGATTCATCGACATCTTGACGTTGGCGATATCCACGCCGCTGCCGTCCGATTTCACCCGCACCTTGACGTTGTAATCCACTACGCGTTTGACTGGAACTAATACTTTCATCGCTTGGCCTTTGCAAAATTCGAATTGAAGTCAACGTAAATTGTTGGCGGATTATAGATTTAAAACCGGTTTCGCAACCGCTTCCGAAACCGCGGCTATCAACGGCATGGCGACAGCACAGCCGAACGATCGACGCCAAAATTTAGCACGACCGTACTTTTCAATGGTGAAAGCATACACATATATCTTGCGGAGCGGAAGCGCGAATGCGGAAAAACGCGTTTGTATTGCGTCGCATCAAACGGCCATGCCAAGCGCTTGCTATTTCATCTATTCTCTCGAAATTCATCGGACAGGTGGGAAGGATGCCGCATTTCGACAAAAACAAAAACGGCTATCACGCAAGCCAGCACCATCCCGGCCAACAAGCCGTAGAGCATCGGAATCGACAATGTGCGAAAAAGGAGCGGCGCCGAAAATACGATCAGCCCGATAACGCTTGTCAAACATAAACCATTGGCGCGAAAACGTCCCAGCATCGTCATCGGACAAAGTGCCAGAAAACGGACCTCGCTTCGAATGCGTACCAGCGCAAAACCAACACCCAACAAAAAATGAAGGGAGAGCAGCAAGCCAAAAGAAGGGAATTGCGGTACAACGGCCAACAAAATGACCATGATAGCGACCAAGCCTAGATCCTGGACATTACGCCCCATCGATTGCCTGATTCTGCCGGCGAACAAGGCGCTGATGCAAAAAGCGCCAATAGACCACGCCGCTTCAACCAATGAATAACTGACACTGTTGCGATGCAAATGAAATTTAATCAATGCCGGTAATAAGGTGTTGGTAATCTGGCCTATTGAAAATACCAGGGCGGAACAAGTGGCTACCGAAAACAGTGTTGGATATCTGAAATACAACAGCGCGCCACCAAAAAAAGAAACCTTTTTCGATGGCAGATATTTTGCAGGCAAAACGAGCAGTCTGGGCAAACAATATCGGCATAGCGTGGCAACAGTGATGGCGACAAGCGAAATAAACAGAAAGACATTTTCAAAATCTGCTGCAGCCACGACCGCACCGCCTATCCCCGTGCCGGAAATCAACGCTATCTGTGTTGCGACATTCAGGGAAGCCAGTCGTTTCAACCGCGTCGAGGCCGGAATGCAGGACTTGATAAAATAATCCATTGCAACGCTGGTCAAGATCGAAAAGACTGTAATCAATACCAAGGCAATAATCAGAACTGCGTAATGAATTTCCGAGTTGTCCGAAGCCATGAAACAAACACTCGCCCATGGCAATATGCCGGAAAATGCAATTCCAAGATGCCCGCATATCATTAGTGTTTTTTTGTCGGCATATTCATCTGCCAATCTGCCAAGTGCGGATGCAAGGGTGAGATTGGTCACGGTGGAAATCAGCAATACCAGGCCGGCAGCATCGATACGCCCCGTCAATTGGACTGCAAGCCACGCGATTGCAACAAGTTGATAGCCGACGCGAAAAAAATTCAGCGCAGAAATTGCAATGAATATGGAAAAATGCGGAGACGAGGAGTATCCGGAAGGTTCTCGATAATATTCGTCCTGCCTTTCATCAATCATTAAGCGAGATTGTGTTCGTATCTACCGAGCGCATGAATAATCTCGTATAGGGGACGTTTGGAATCGGTTCCTCGAATACATCTCGTGAATGTGCCCCGGCGAGGTTACGTGCAAATATTGCGCGCCGGCTCTTTTGAGGCACCGCATAACGAACCTTGTTACTCTCGATCGAATCCTTTAATTGATCAATTAGCAGCCGATCGAAGATTTCTCCGTCACAGACGCCGAGAACATTGCCATTGATGTATAACGGAAAATCATATGATGCATCCGCAACGAAAAGCGGCGCTTCGATTTCAAGCGGTGTGACAGTATCCATTTTTCCACCATCACGTTCATATATACTCGGCGTTACCTTGATGCGATAACGCCGGCCGATACCAATCTGTTCCATGAATTTCTTTTTTTCTGCCCAAAGTGAAAACGGAACCCAATAAAAATTACCAGCCTTCCGATATTCAATAAGGATGTTGTACAGCATGATATTGTGCGGCATGAAGACTTGCGAATTTCTAATGGTCCCGTCAGTGTGAAAACCAAGTTTGGTTTCTGGAGCAACAGTTGCCAAACCAAAACCAGCCAGCGTCTTCGATTTTTCGTAAGATGCAGCATAGACCGTATATGGTGTCTCGTTTTCACTGTCTTTGGCAGGTTGAAACACGTTCGCGCCCAGTGCCTGTGCAATTAAAACACCCCAATAAGCATTTTCGTCGGCACTCAAAGTATTGCCTTCGGCAATATCCAGCGCAATAACTCCCGCTTCCGGATCATCAAGAACATGTTTGATTCTTGCTATTTTTTTAGAAAATAAATGGCCCGCAACAGCGACTACTTTTCCCAAAAATTCATCGTTTCGAAGTGTTGAAATGTCTGGACAAAATTTGATCAGTTCTGGTAATTTTTGAATGAAATTATAGTATTCGCTCTCGCTAACGATAATTAATTCAGCCCTGCGATCATTACGGCTTTCCATACTTTTCCTCTCGAAACACTTACTGTGGATGCTAAAAATGCATTTGCCCTAAACAGGAAAATGCATTGGCTGATCGCAGGTAATTAATGCCGAGGCGGAAGGTCGCTCACCGGACTGCTGCATTCCGGCTGTGTCAGGTTTAGATGCAAATTGCCGATCAGATTGCTAACCGAGATGCCTCCGGTCTGCTTGGATTGCGATGACATAAGAGCTGATTTTTGTGCAAGCTGTAGCATATTGCCGAGATTGATTTCATTCATTGCTAACTCCTCCTAACGAAACGTTATCAGCCGGGCCTGGCTGAACGGAAGAGCATGCCGCAAGCAAGCGATGCCGCGCCAGCTGCCAAAAATCGCAGCTGGCGCGGCATCGCCCGGATCGGATTCGAATTGAGGGAAGTTTAGTGCGTGGCGGCCTTGGCCGGCGTCAGGTCTGCTTGATGTTTCTTGAGCGCTTCCAGCACCATCGGCCGCAGCTCGGCGCCGCCTTCCTGGGCCACATATTCCAGCAGTGCGCTGCGCATGGGGGGCGCCCACGAGCGGTGTATGTGCTGGGCGATATCGTCCAGGGCCTTTTCGTGATCCTGCATCGTCTCGAAAAAAGAACCGATCTGATTCGCCATTTTTATCAGGTTTGCCAGTTTTTCCGAACTCATGATTGACCTTTCGCGATTGATTCCATCAAATCTGTCGCCACCGCCAAGCGATGGCCGTTGACGTAAGTAACGTGGCTATCCTTGCGCACAAAGCCGACCAGCGTGACGTCGGTCTGCCGCGCCAGCCGGATCGCCAGCGCAGTCGGCGCGGAAATGGCGGCCACGAAGCCGATGCCCACCGTAGCCGCCTTCTGCACCATTTCATAACTGGCGCGGCTGGTAATCAGCGCGGCGCCGGCCGACAGGTCCGTCCCGGCGCTGCACAGCGCGCCGATCAGCTTGTCCAGTGCGTTGTGGCGGCCGACGTCTTCGCGCACCAGCACGATCTTGCCGTCGGCATCCAGCCAGGCCGCCGCATGCGTGGCGCCGGTCCGTTGCTGCAAGACCTGGCGCTGCAGCATGGCATCGAAGCCGGCATGCAGCATCGCCGAGGTAAAGCGTCCCGCGCTGGCGACCGCGGCCGGATGGCGTATCGCCTGCGCCAGCGTCTCGGCGCCGCACAGGCCGCAGCCGGTGCGTCCGGTCAGGTTGCGGCGTTGCTCCTTCAGCTTGACGAAACGTTCGGTCGCGATGCGCAATTGCACCTGGATGCCTTCCTCGCCGTCGACCAGTTCGCATTCATACAATTCGCTGCGATCGCGCAGAATGCCCTCGCTCAGCGAAAAACCCAGCGCAAAGTCTTCCAGGTCGGCTGGCGAGGCCATCATCACTGCATGCGAGATGCCGTTGTACTCCAGCGCCACCGGGATTTCCTCGGCCACGTTGTCGCTGCAGAATTCGCGCAAATGGCCGCGAACCTTTTCAACCTCGACCGCTACCGCGGTGCGATGCCTGGTCTCGCCATCGTCCCCGGTTCCGTCATTGCCGGCGGTTTCGCTTTGCGTCACTTGGTCACCGCTGCTTCCACATGCGCCGCTTCCTTGAGCAGGGACTCCTGCACCGCATTGAAGCGCTGATACTCCCTCTGCCACTGCGACGGCTGCGCCACCGGCAGCACCTGCACCGCGGTCACCTTGTATTCCGGACAGTTGGTCGCCCAGTCCGAATTGTTGGTCGTGATCACATTGGCCCCCGATTCCGGGAAGTGGAAGGTGGTGTACACCACCCCAGGCTGCACCCGCTCCGTCACATCGGCCCGCAACACCGTA
>DASYCG010000081.1:0-5223 GCA_036500325.1 Herbaspirillum sp.
AATTATGCTTTCTGTTTCCAATGCTGTCAAGGAAAATTGCCTTTCCCCAGTCAGCCGGCCGGGCGGTCCTCCAAGGCAATCCGCACCCGCTCCAGCACCTGCTGCGCAGCATCCCCCGCCAGGCAATCGATCACAATCCGCTCATCCATGCCCCGTAACCACGTCAATTGCCGCTTGGCCAGTTGCCGGGTCGCCGCAATACCCTTTTCCCGCAGCGTAGCCCGGTCAACCAGGCCATCCAGAAATTCCCAAGCCTGCCGGTAGCCCACGCAACGCATAGACGGCAGTCCCGGATGCAGGTCGCCGCGGGCGCGCAGGGCAGTCACCTCGTCCAGCAAGGCATCGCCTTCCAGCATCTGGTCGAAGCGCCGCGCAATTCTTTCATGCAAAACGCTGCGGTCGGACGGTTCCAGCGCCAGCGGCAACAGGCTGTAAGGCGCCGGTTCGCCGCCACTGTCGCCAGTCAGCAACGAGGACATCGGCTGTCCGGTCAGTTCGATGATTTCCAATGCCCGCTGAATGCGCTGGCTGTCCTTCGGCTTCAGCCGCGCTGCCGTGATCGGATCCAATAGCGCCAACCGCGCATGCAAGGCCGGCACGCCCGATTCGGCGGCTTCTGCATCCAGCCTGGCGCGCACCGCGGCGTCGGCCACCGGCAGCGCGTCCATGCCGTCCCGCAATACCTTGAAATACAACATCGTGCCGCCGACCAGCAACGGCAATTTGCCGCGCCCGCTGATGTCGGCGATCAGGCGCAATGCCTCATCGCGGAATTGCATCGCGGAATAGGCTTCGGTCGGTTCGATGATGTCGATCAGGTGGTGCGGGGCGATCGCGCGTTCGGCGGCGCTGGGTTTGGCGGTGCCGACGTCCATGCCGCGGTAGACCAGCGCCGAGTCCACGGAGATGATTTCGCAGGGGATGTGCCGCGCGATTTCCAGCGCGGCAGCGGTTTTGCCCGATGCGGTCGGGCCCATGATGGCAACCGCCAGCGGCGTGCTTGTGGATGATGGCATGCGATGAATTTTATTGGCCGCGCATGAAGAGCTTGTCCAGATCGGACAGCGCCAGCTGGCTCCAGGTCGGGCGGCCATGGTTGCATTGGTCGGCGCGCTCGGTGGCTTCCATTTGGCGCAGCAGCGCATTCATTTCGGTCACGCTGAGGTTCCGGTTGGCGCGCACTGCGGTATGGCAGGCCAGTGTGCCGAGCAATTCGTTGCGGCGTTCCAGCAAGACGCGGGAGCCGCCGAATTCGCGCACGTCGCGCAATACATCGCGCGCCAGCGTTTGGGCGTCCGCATTTTTCAGCAGCGCCGGGACGGCGCGCACCGCCAGCGTGGTCGGCGACATGACAGCGATGTCGAAACCCAGCGCGCTCAGTGTTTCCTGATGTTCTTCCACCGCGCCGACTTCGATGCCGTCGGCAAAGAATGTGATCGGGATCAGCAGCGGCTGCACGTACATGGCGTCGCCATCGAGCGCGTTTTTCAGTTGTTCGTAGAGAATGCGTTCGTGCGCGGCGTGCATGTCGACTACCACCAGGCCCTTGGTGTTTTGCGCCAATACGAAAACGCCATGCAATTGCGCAAGCGCGAAGCCTAACGGGAATTCGTCGTCGGGCAAAGGTTGATTGGCGGTGGCGCCGGTCAGTCCCGTCAACGCATTCGGATCGGGCCAGGGCCGTGCCGTGCCGCCTTGCATTGGCGCTTCCGATGGCGTGTTTTGAAACAATGCGCCATATGCCGCCATGCTCTGGCCGACGCCAGGCTGTTCATTGAACTGCCGCGGATATTGATTCGAAAATTGTGTGCCGAAACTGCCTTGCTGCGGTTCTTGCCGCCATGCCAGCGAGCCGCTGCTGGAGGGGATCGGCGCCGGCGTCGCGCCGTGCGAGGTGGCCGATGTCTGCGATAACGCCCGGCTGACAGCGTGAAAAATAAATTGATGCACCGCGCGGCTGTCGCGGAAACGCACTTCGATTTTGGATGGATGGACGTTGACGTCGACCAGCGCCGGATCGAGTTCCAGCATCAGCACATAGGAGGGATAGCGATCGCCATGCAAGACATCCTGATAGGCGGCGCGCACTGCGTGCATCAGCAATTTGTCCCGCACGAAGCGGCCATTCACGTAGAAGAACTGGCCATCGGCGCGTGCTTTGGATGCGGTCGGCAAACCGGCGAATCCGACAATGCGCAACGGGCCGGCGGTTTCTTCCAGCGCCAGCCTGGCGGCGGCGAAGTCGTCGCCGAGTATTTGTGCGCAGCGCTTGTCGAGTGGACCGATATTCCAGTGGTCTACCGTCTTGCCGTTATGCGTGAGCGAAAAGGTGACGTCCGGGCGCGCCAGCGCAATGCGCCGCACGACTTCGGCGCAATGGCCGTATTCGGTTTGTTCGGATTTCAGGAATTTGCGGCGGGCCGGCGTATTGAAATATAAATCCTGCACATCGACGGTGGTGCCGGCGGCGCCGGACGCCGGGCTTGCTGCGCTGTGCAGGCCGCCGATTTCCCAAGCGTGTGCGGCGTCGGCGGTGCGGGTGGTCAGTGTCAGTTGCGCGACCGAGGCAATCGAGGCCAGCGCTTCGCCGCGAAATCCCAGGGTGGCGACGTTTTCCAGATCGTGCAGCGAGGCGATTTTGGAGGTGGCATGGCGCGCCAGCGCCAGCGGCAATTGCTCGGAGGCGATGCCGCGGCCGTTGTCGGTGACGGCGATGCGTTTGACGCCGCCTTGTTCCAGTCGGACCGTGATTTGGGTGGCGCCGGCATCCAGCGCGTTTTCCAGTAATTCCTTGACGACGGCAGAGGGGCGTTCGACGACCTCGCCGGCGGCGATCTGTGAAATCAACTGATCGGGCAGGGCCTGAATCGTCGGAAATTGGGCGGTGACAGGGTTTGCAGCATTCATTTTGCGATTATAGCGTTAGTGAAGCCGGAACCTGCCACACTAGCGCCGGCTAATAGTTATCTGCGGTGCAAGTCCTTTGTTGTATTATCTCAGCGCGTTGCCGCATTCGATGAGCGTATTGCGGCTGATATGCGTAGCAATGTTCGCGCCGGGTTACGCCGGTTCACAGGGTTTAGAGGCAATATGGATTTGGTGCAATTTCTGGAACTGATCTTGCATGTCGATAAGTTTCTGGATGTATTGATCGCGCAATACGGCGCAATGATTTATGCAGTGCTGTTCTTGATCGTTTTTTGCGAAACGGGATTGGTGGTTTTTCCGTTCTTGCCCGGCGATACGCTATTGTTCATTGCCGGGGCCTTCTGCGCCGGCGGCGCGATGAATATCTGGGAGCTGATGAGTTTGCTGGTGATTGCGGCGGCGACCGGCAATACGGTCAATTACTGGATCGGCAATAAAATCGGCGACAAAGTATTGGGTGCGCATTACGCCTGGCTGGAACGCTGGATCGATCGCAGCGCGCTCACCAAAACCCATGCGTTTTATGAACATCACGGCGGCAAGACGATTGTGTTGTCGCGCTTCATTCCCATCGTGCGGACTTTCGCGCCGTTCGTGGCCGGCATGTCCAAGATGACGTTCCACCGCTTTCAGGTATTTAATATCGTCGGCGCACTGGCCTGGGTGGTGGTGCTGGTGGTCGGCGGTTATTTCTTCGGTAATATCAGGTTTGTCCGGCATCATCTGAATGTGATTGTTTTGGTGGGCGTGGCCGGTGCGTTGCTGCCGATTATCCTGGCAGGCCTCTGGCAATTCTGGAAGATGACGCGCAAGAAAATCAAGCGCGATGTCGATGGCATCTAGAACCCATGCGTTCTAATGAAACGCCCCGTTCTGCTGTATGCGGAACGGGGCGTTTTTCATGGAAGACATGGAGGCCGGGCCGGGCTTGGCCTGGCCGGTTCAGGTCATCCGGTTTTTCGACAGCGGCGGATTCTTGGCGAAGTATTTGCGAATACCGCTCATGATCGCACTGGCCATTTTTTCCTGATAGGCATCGTCATTCAAGCGTTGTTCCTCTTCCGGATTTGAAATAAACGCGGTCTCGATCAGGATGCTCGGGATGTCGGGTGCTTTCAACACGGCGAAACCGGCTTGCTCGACTTCGCCTTTGTGCAGGCGATTGATGCCGCCGATTTCATTGAGCACCGTGGAGCCGACCCGCAGGCTGTCGTTGATCTGGGCCGTAGTCGACAGATCGAGCAGCACGCTGGCGAGTTGCTTGTCGTGGGTTTTGATGTTGACGCCGCCGATCAGATCGGCTGAGTTTTCCTTGTTGGCCAGCCAGCGCGCAGCGCTTGAGCTGGCGCCTTTTTCCGAGAGTGCGAATACCGATGAACCGTTGGCGGTCGGCCGGATGAAACCGTCGGCATGGATCGAGACGAACAGATCGGCCTGCACTTTTCGGGCTTTCTGCACGCGCACGCCGAGCGGCACGAAGAAATCGTCGTCGCGGGTCAGCATGACGCGCATGTTCGGCTGATCTTCGATTTTTTTCTTGAGCCGTTTGGCGATCGACAGCACAACGTGCTTTTCATAGCTGCCGCCGCTGCCGATGGCGCCCGGGTCTTCGCCGCCATGGCCGGGGTCGAGCGCAATGGTGATCATGCGCGTCAGTTGCAAGGCCTTGTTTTTGGCGTTGGCTTTGGGATCGTTCTTGGCAATAGCCGTGTCGGGGCCGGTATCGGTATTTGCATTGGCGCCGGGGCCGCCTTGGTTCTGGTCCGACTTGGCGCCCGAATTCGCGGCCTGTCTATCCGTATTGGTATTGTCCGGCGCCTCTTTGAGCCAGTCGCCTTTTTGGATCAGCGCGGCAATCGGATCGATCGGATCGATCGGGTAAAGATCGAAAATCAAACGGTATTTATAATTGCCGGCAGGCGCCAGCGTGAAGACTTGCGGATTGACCGGTTCTTTCAGATCGAACACCAGCCGCACCACATGCGGCCGGTTCTGGCCGACGCGGACTTGCTTGATGTACGGATCGTTCGGCTGGATTTTTGCGACCAGATCCTTGAGCGTGCTGTTCAGATCGACGCCTTCGATGTCGACCACCAGCCGCTCCGGATCCTTGACGGTGAAATGGCTGACTTTCAGGTCGGTATCGTTTTCCAGCGTAACGCGGGTATATTCTTCGGCAGGCCAGACCCGCACGGCGACGATCTGGGCGGCGCGCGCCAGCATCGGCGTGTAGGCAAGAACTGAAAAGAGTAGCGACCCGCCGGCTTTGAGAACGGTACGCCGGGCCTTGGAATC
>DASYCG010000082.1:0-3034 GCA_036500325.1 Herbaspirillum sp.
GGTTCGCTGACATTGGATCGGCAGGCGTCGGTTGCCGCCATCCAACAACACATTGCCGGGCCGCTCGGCCTTTCGGTGACGCAGGCAGCCCGCGGCATCGTGGAAATCGTCAACGTCAAGATGCAGGAAGCGATCAAGGTGGTCTCCTCCAACCGGGGCTACGATCTGCGCGATTTTTATTTGTATTCGTTCGGCGGCGCGGGATCTTTGCACGCCGGCCGGATTGCGGAAGAACTCGGCATGCGCGGCGTCATCATTCCGACTTATCCCGGCGTGACGGCTGCGCTCGGTTTGCTGTTGTCGGATGTGCGTCACGATTATGTGCAATCGGAGCTGACCGATTTACGCGAACTGACCGCCGCGAAAATCAATGCGCGCTTCGATCGCCTGGCGCGGCAAGGCAAAGCCGAATTGCTGGAAGAAGGTTTCGCCGAACGGGAAATACGTTTTGAATTCCATCTCGATATGCGCTACGCAGGGCAGGGTTATGAATTGACCATTGCCGTGCCGGACTTCCCGCTGAAAGCGGATGACCCGGCGCAGTTGCGTCAGCTTTTCGACGGCGAGCATGCGCGTCTGACCGGCCATTCGGCGCCGACCGAGGCGGTGGAAATCGTCAATTACCGGGTCACCGGCGTGGTGGTGGTGCCGCAAGCGCCGCTGACCAATCCGTTCGCCGGCGTTCAGGCGGCAACCGTGGCGCAAGCCTTGCTCGGGAAAACCAAGGTGTATTTCGGCGAAACGCCGACCGACACGCCGGTTTATGACCGCACCAGGCTTCCGGCGGGCGGCACGGTGGCCGGGCCGGCGATTTTGTTGCAGGCCGATACCACGATTATTTTGCATGAGGGCGAAAAAGCGGTGGTCGATCCCGAGCTTGGACATATAGAAATTATTCTGGCCTGATTTTCGTTTATTAAATTTTTGAGGGAAGACCGCAATGAGCATAACCATCAATAAAGCACCTGCCAGCCGCCTGCAAGACAGGGTCGCCATCATCACCGGTGGCGCGCACGGCATCGGCAAAGCCTATGCGCAGCGTTTTGTGCAAGAGGGCGCCAAGGTTGTGATTGCCGATATCGACGGCGAAGCGGCAGAACAGGCAGCGCAGGAAATTAACGATGCCGGCGGCGTGGCGATCGGCATGCGCGTCGATATTGCCGATTTGACGCTGTGCCGGAAAATGGCGCAGACCACCTTCGATACATTCGGCCGCATCGATGCATTGGTCAATAACGCCGCTTTGTTTTCGCGCATTCCGATGACGCGCGGCCGCTTCGATGAAATCCCGGAAGCGGAATGGGATCGCATGTTTCAGGTCAACGTGAAAGGGATCTGGTACACCTGCCGTTCGGTGGTGCCGTTCATGGAAAAGCAGCAGTACGGCCGCATCGTGAATGTGTCGTCTTCGACCGTATTCCAGAGCCCCGGCACGCGCATCCATTACATCAGTTCGAAAGCCGCGGTGATCGGTTTTACGCGCACGCTTGCCCGTGAGATCGGCCCCAGCAACATTACGGTCAATTGCATCAGCCCGGGCAGTACGCTGAGCGAAGAAGATCCCAGCGAAGAGATGAAGGCTTACCGCGCGCGCCGGGTGTCGGAGCGTTCCATTCAGCGCGTGCAATATCCGGATGATCTGGCCGGCGCAGCAGTGTTTTTCTGTTCGGAGGATAGCGCATTCATCACCGGGCAAAACATGATTATCGATGGCGGGCAGGTGATGATTTGATGGAATTTTTTTGACGACGATTTTATATATTCGGAGGAGAAAATGAAAAGAACCATATCGAGCCGCTTCCCTTTGCTGCAATGCGCATGGTTGCTGTCGATCGCAATGATTGCCGCGGTGACAGCGACGATGGCAACGCCGAGCCATGCGGAGGTGTCGATCCCGATGTATAAGGGCGCGGATCGCGAACAGCGCCTGGTGGAAGGGGCGAAAAAAGAAGGCTCGATGATGCTCTATTCGTCGATGACCGAACGTGATACCGCCAACGTCATCAAGGCCTTTGAAGATAAATACGGCATCAAGGTCAATGTCTGGCGCTCCGGCAAGGATAAGGTGTTGCAGCGGGTTATTTCCGAAGGCCAGGCCCATCGCGATGCTGCCGATTTCGTATGGAATGTGGGACCGGAGATGGAAGCGCTGCATCGCGAAAAGCTGCTGCAGCCGTCGTGGTCGCCGTATCAAAAAAATCTGATTCCGCAAGCATTGCCGAAGCATGGCGAGTGGACCGGATCGATGGTTTATGTGTTTGTGCAGGCGTATAACCCGAAGCATGTCGGCAAAGATGAATTGCCGCGCACGTTTGAGGATCTGCTCGATCCGCGCTGGAAAGGCCGCCTGGGTATCGAGTTCAAGCAGCAGGAATGGTTTTACCAGCTGTTGAGCGTGATGGGTGAAAAGAAGGGCCTGGAGTTTTTCCGCAAGCTGGTTGCCGCCAATGGCTTGTCGATCCGCATGGGCAGCTCGGTGCTGGCCAATACGGTGTTGACCGGCGAGACCGATTTCGCGGTGACGATGTATAGCTTTATCGTCGACCAGGATAAGGCCAAGGGCGGCGATATCGAGTTTCTGCCGTTGGCGCCGACCATTGCGCTGACCGACGGTATCGGCATTCCGAAGCGGGTCAAGCATCCTTATGCAGCGACGCTGTTCCTCGATTTCATGTTGAACGAAGGCCAGAAGATCCTTGCCGATAATCTGGTCGCCACGACGACCATCGGCGACCAGAACATGGCGCGCTTCAAGCCGGTGTATATCGATCCGTCCAAGGTGCTGGACGATTATGCGCGCTGGACCAAGTTGTATGACGATACGATTCGCGGGCCTAGCGCCGCCAAGCCTTGAACATAATTTTTGAAATACCAAATTGATAAGGTCATGACTATGAATACACGTACAGAACTGATAACCGGCCTGATGCTGATCGGCGGCGAATTGGTGGAAAGCGAATCGGGCAAGTGGCTCGATTCGGTCAATCCGGCCAATGAAGAATTGATCGGCCGCGTGCCGGCCGGCACTGCCGCC
>DASYCG010000083.1:0-69390 GCA_036500325.1 Herbaspirillum sp.
ATAGCTTGAATGTTTCCTAGCGAGATATTCCACCGTGATCGCTCCACGGCTGACACGTAGGTTCTATCCAATCCGCACTCCAAGGCAAGCGCTTCCTGCGACCAGCCCTTTTGCACTCTCAATAATCGGACATTGTAGGCAAACACCCCGCGTAAGTCGTTGGGGGCTGGTAATTCTGTTGGGGGTTTTGGTTTAGCAGACATGCCACTAACCTATCTTTGTGATACATTTGCATCTACGGAGTTTGCTTCACATATGATGTGACATATGGGCATAAATTCCAGTTGCAGATATTTACGAAGGAAAAAATAATGTTCAGGCAATCTATCAACGCATCCAAGAGTCCGTCACCGGTTCCATTCAGTAAAGAAACTCTCAGCATCCATGAATTAGGTTATGAGCTCGGTGCATACGCTGCTGAGCAATGGCCGTCCCTCATGCATTTTAAAAAATACAAAGGCCTGAGCTATCGGAAGTACCGCAATGCCGCAGCAAAGAATTGCATGAGAGTCCTGCGTCAACCAGCCTTTAATGATGAATTCAAAGGTGGCTTTATGATTGGGTTTGAAAAAAATACCGGTATCCCCGTGTATGTGAAGAATGCTGATGGCCATCTCGATTTTGCAGGCTGGGAAACTGGACAGTTGATCACTCCTTTCGGGACGCGATAAACCATTCACCTGAAGCGACCTGATCTCGAAAAAAAAGCC
This sequence comes from Herbaspirillum sp., assembly GCA_036500325.1. GTDB lineage: Bacteria > Pseudomonadota > Gammaproteobacteria > Burkholderiales > Burkholderiaceae_D > Herbaspirillum. The sequence goes on from DASYCG010000083.1 coordinate 711, forward strand.
GCTTGCGCGGCTTTCGTGGGGGATCAGAAGAGAGACAAGATCAGAACAGCCAACTGGCCTTGACCGAAGCAGTCTGGTTCAAATACCCGCTACGCCCATCCACGTCATAGCGCAGTGCCACCTGCATGCCTGAATTGGCCTGATAGGTATAACCGACGCCTGCGTTGATCAGCCATGGCGAGTGATCGATGCCGGTGGCGGTAAAGGATTGCCCCGGCGCGCCCGCATAGACCGACACTACATCGCCGCGATCGTTGATGGTGTCGTAGCCGGCGCCGAGATTGGCGCTGAGCCAGGAATGTTCCGTCAATGCCTGGCGCACGCGTCCGCCTGCACTCAGCACGAAGGCCCTGGTGGTGTTGGCGTCTACATCCAGATTCAATGCATCCGCTCCCGATTCGCTGTAACCCTGTGCCCGCAATTGCGTGTAATCGGCGCGAACGTCCGGTGTGAACGTGGTGCGCTCGGTCACGGCGATGTCTTTCGACAATCCTGTGCCGACATGCGCGCTGTAGGTTGCATAACCAGACGTCGCCGTGCGGCTCAATCCGCCGAAGTTGATATTGCGTGTGCCGTCGGTATGGCTGCGGCCGATATCGGCCTGGAAGTCCAGTTGCATGGTGTTCGGCAGCGCCGTGCTGCCGTAGATGCCGAGCACATTCGAATCGATATTGGCGTGCTGTGCAGCACCGGATAAATCTGTATTGCCGTCAACGCTGCTGTTGGCGTAGGCATACGTCACGCCCAGCAAAGTGCCTGGTGAAATTTCGCTGTCCGCACCGAATGCCGTGCCCCAGCTATCGGCGCTGAAACCGGATGCGCCATTGCGATCATCCTGATTGGCGCGTGACCCGAAGGCCTTGGCCCAGACGTGTCGATCGGCGGCATGTTCACCGGTGGCGATACCGCTGAGGTTGCTGCCGGCATCGCCGGCGCTGCCCACCAAGCCGTTACCGCCGCCAGTGTTGGAAAGACGATTTTGCACCACGCTGTTGAACGATCCCAGCATGCCCAAAGTGGATTGCGCGACGCCGCCGGTCAACAGCGGCAGCGTCTGCGCGGCGGCGCGGCCGACATCGCGTTGCGTGCTCAACTGGCCCAGTGCGGTAATGACCGTGCCCATGTCGCCGCCAGGCGCGGTGTTGATGAGATTGTCGAGAACGCGCGCCGCGTCGCTGGCGGAAGAGACGCCGCCGGCGAGCACCGCATCGCGCACGCCGCTGTGGGTGGTGGATGCCTGCTGAATATTCAGATCGACAGTATTGCCGTTGAGGACGGCCTGGAAATTAAAGAGTGCGGAATTGTCCGTGACGTCGAAGGTGGTGGCATTCAAGGTGCCGGCGGAAATCACGCCGTTCAGGGTCTGCCCGCTGGCCAGCGTATTGACGCCGGCCACATTGATGGCCAGGTTTGCGCCGGCATTGAACGTGGCGGTACCAGTGACATTCAGTTTGCCGTAGCTTGACGTACTGGCGGCGCCTATGCCCAGTGTCTGGCCGCTGCTCTGGGTGTAGCTGCCCAGCCTCAGCGTACCGGCCGACACCGTGGTGCTGCCGCCCCACGTGTTGCCGCCGGCGATGCTCAGGGTGCCGCTGCCTTGCTTGGTCAGGCCGCCGCTGCCGGTGAAAATGCCGGCCGTGCCGGTGCCGACGGAAAAGCCTTGCGTATCGATGAAAGCGCCGCCATTGCCGATGGTGATGTCGCCGGCGGAGAAGCCTCGCAGGAAGTCCGACTCACTAAAGATGGCGCGCAGAATGCCGCCGTCGATGCCGAGGACGCCTTGGGGGCTATCCTTTTGTACGCCGCCAGTTTCCAGTATGCCGTTTGAATTGAGATTGACGGTGCCGTTACCGCTGCCCCCGAATCCCAGTCGCACCTCACCGGCGCTGACCTTGCCGCCGTTCTGAATGGTGAGCAGGCCAGTACCAGCGCCTGAGCTGTCATTACCCATGAAGAGAGTGTTTCCATTCGTCGTCAAGAGCGAGCCTGCGCCGTCGACGGTGACAGTACCGTTTCCGCCTTGAGTGCCAATAGAGACTGACTGGCTGGAGATCGTGCCGCCATTGGTGATGTTCATTGTGCCGGTACCAGTGCTGCCGACATAGTATGTAGACGATAGGATCCAGCTTGAACCCGCACCGTCGATATTGACGGTGCCGTTGCCGCTATTGTCGCCGATGCCGGCCGTTACAGAATGAACGACGCCGCCGTTCCGGATGTTCAACTGGCCGGTTCCTATATCGCCAACGCCGATAGAAGCGGTGTCGGTCCAGCTTGCTCCGCTGCCATCGACAGTGACTGTATTACCGCCGACGCCGAGCGTTTCATGTGTGGTAGTCCACGGCAGGCCTTGATCCACGCCATCGAGAGTAATTGATTGCGCCCGTACAGCCGGCGCCAGTGCAAGACCTAGGGCCAATGCCATTGCGCCTTTCATCGTCTTCACCGTGTTGCTTGTGCCGCGTACAGTCTTGCTCTTGCCCTTGCCGCGAGCGTGTTCCGATACGACCTGCGAAGTGCCGAGACTGCCGTTGAAGATGACTTTGAAACTGTGATTCATTTTTGATTTTCCCCGTTTCGCATGGCGCTAAGCCGGCCTATTTTCAACTTATCGGCCGCGGTGGCAAAAACTTAAGAGAAAAGCAGGCGCGTCTTCGCAAATATTTTCGAGAAAGCAGCTTGTTTTTAGCAGGAAATATTTCTTGCGGGAATTTTTTGGCAAATCCCGACGGCCGTCGAGATTTCAGGTTACGCAGAGAGGCCAGGAATGTGGCCTCTCTTTTTTTCTTTGAAGAAATGTGGTTTGATTTGGGTAAAACCGGGTGTCTGCTGTCGGCCAATTCACATCAGGCATCAATTCAAATGGAGGAATCAGAATGACACGAGTTCGCGTTGAAAGCTTCACGATTTCTATAGACGGATATGGAGCAGGTCCGAATCAAGACATCAGTAATCCGCTCGGCGTGGGTGGGACAGATTTGCACCAGTGGTTCATCCCGACACGCACGTTCCAGCGGATCCACGGCGCGGGAGATGGCACGACCGGTGTCGACGACGATTTTGCCGCGCGGGGATTCAGGAACATTGGCGCGTGGATTCTGGGGCGAAACATGTTCGGACCGATTCGGGGCCCCTGGCCCGACATGAACTGGAAAGGCTGGTGGGGAGACAACCCGCCGTATCACGTCCCAGTCTTCGTCTTGACCCATCATGCGCGTCCATCTATCCAGATGGAAGGCGGCACGACGTTTCACTTCGTCACGGGCGGCATTCACGAAGCGCTGGAGCGCGCCCGCGAAGCCGCGAACGGCATGGACGTGCGCATTGGAGGAGGAGCCAACGCGATTCGACAGTACCTTCAAGAGGCTCTCATTGATGAACTGCATATCGCGATCTCGCCGATCCTGCTGGGCCGGGGCGAGCGCTTGTTCGAGGGGGCGGACCTGCGAGCTCTCGGATATGAATGCGTCGAGGTCGCGGGATCGGAGAAGGCAACCCATGTCGTGCTCCGGCGCCGGGAGATCAAGGATGCCTGACAAATCAATTAACTATGCCTTTTTTCCTGGTCAGGCGCAGAGCGCCGGCATTGATACTTTCAATTACCATGCTGGTGTCGCCGTTCTGAGTGATGCGGAATGGGGCTGAATTTTGACATTCTAATCATTGGGCCTGCTAAGGTTCGTCCAATGAAAACTACCAATCCCTTCGCAAAGCAGTTCTGGCAGAAAACAACCGCAATTCGGCATAAATCATCCTCACGTTTCTATATCGAAGTTCATTTGCTATCACCATAATGGCTGCACATGCGGACGACTCCGTGCGCTCAACCAAACGGATAGCAAAATGAATACATCCATCAAATCGGGAACGATCGCCAAAAAATCTGGCGTACTGTCGACATTATTGATAACGATTTCAATTGCTTCAGGCGCTCTATTGGGCTCTGCGACGGCCTTTGCCGATCCGGTCAGTCAGCCCGCTCAAAGCAACGGCGTTACGCCGGATGACTATTTTCACACTGGCGCAGGAGCCCGATATCTGCGCCGTGCGGATGCGGATATTGTCGCGGAACCTCTGCGTGGAAATATCACCGTACTGATGGGCTCCGGTGGCAATATTACCGTCCTGTCGGGCAAAGAAGGTAAATTCCTGGTTGACGCCGGCATTAGTAAATCGCAGGAAAAATTGCAAGCCGCGCTCGATAAGATCAGTCCCGCACCGCTGAAATACGTGGTCAACACGCATTGGCACTGGGACCATACCGACGGCAATGCATGGATGCATGCCGCAGGCGCCACTATCGTCGCGCACAAGAATACCTGGAAGCATTTGACAGAAACCACGCATGTCGATGCCTGGAACTGGACCTTCGATCCGGTGCCGGCAGGGGCACGCCCGACGCTGCTGGTCGATAAAAAGAAGACATTTAATTTCGCAGGAACCAGGATCGAAGTGGAAAATTTCGGCCGTGGCCATACCGACGGCGACTTGTGGATCTACTTCAAGAAGGCGGATGTATTGGCGCTGGGAGACACCTTCTGGAACGGTATTTATCCGTATATCGATAATGAAGATGGCGGCGACATCGATGGGGCGATCAAATGGGCCAACAAGGCTGTGGCGCGCACCACCGATCACACCATCGTCGTTCCCGGCCACGGTGCGGTCGGCAGGCGCACGCAACTGATTGAATTCCGCGACATGTTGGTCACGGTGCGCAACAACGTTGCGGCCCTGAAACAACAGGGCAAATCGCTCGACGAAATTATTGCCGCCAGGCCGACGGCTGCCTTCGACGCCAAATGGGGAAATTTCGTGTTCAACGGCGATCAATTCACAAAAATGGTCTACGCCGGTTTGTAATCAAAAAATCAAAGGGCAATAATCATGCGAACTTCTTCTCAAGCTCTTTATCGCACAGGCCGTGCAAAGGGAGATACACACGATTGAATGTCCGGCTACTTTGCCTGGCCGCCGCCGGTGGCCTCGTTTTGCTAGCCGGCCCGAGAAAGCGGACACTCAGCGTTTGAGTCGAGTGCTGCCAGTTACCCCGGAATCTCAGGCTCGACGAGAGTCGCAAGTTGTGCGAGCGATTCTTGCCAGCCGAGGTAACACATCTCAAGTGGAATGGCCTCGGGCACGCCTTCCTGCACGATCTCCAACTCAGTTCCGCATAACACTTGCTTCAAGGTCACCGTGGTCTGCATTTCTCCGGGCAAATTCGGATCGTCGAAGTTGTCTGTATAGCGAATCTTTTCGAATGGCACGAGTTCGCGATACTCGCCACTAAAAGAATGATCATGGCCTGTGGCGAAGTTCGTGAACGACATCTTGTAGGTCCCACCGATTTTGGCATCCATGTGGTGAACCTTGCAGGTGAAACCGTAGGGCGGAAGCCACTTGGCCTTCGCTTCGGCATCTAAGAATGCACGATAGACGCGCTCTGGAGCAGCACGGAGCACGCGATGAAATCGTATAGTGCCTGTGGACATGATTACTCTCCTGAGGATACGCAATTGATCCGATCATACCGTAACCGCACGTCGATGCGGAACCCCCGCAAGAATCAACGATTAGTATTTTCGTGTTGCCGATAGTTGTTGCCCGTATTATCGTATGTGCCGGACGACCCGGGGAACCGGGTTCGCTCCGATAATGATAACGATAACAGCAGGTAGCCGGTGAGTACTTTCCGTTCGCTCAGAAATTTCAATTACCGCATGTGGGCGTGCGGGGCGATCGTGTCCAATATCGGAACGTGGATGCAGCGCACGGCCCAGGACTGGTTGGTATTGACCCAACTGACGCACAACAATGCGACCTCGGTCGGTATCGTCATGGCACTGCAGTACGGCCCTCAGGTTCTGTTGCTGCCGCTGACCGGTTTTGCCGCAGATCATCTCGACCGGCGCAGACTGTTGATCGCCACGCAAACCGCATTAGGAACGCTGGCCTTGGGATTGGGCCTGCTTACCGTCAGCGGTCTGGTCCAGTTATGGCATGTCTATCTATTTGCGTTTTCACTTGGCTGCGTCACGGCGTTCGACGCCACCGCGCGCCAGACCTTCGTGTCCGATCTGGTCAGCGAAGTCGATCTGTCCAATGCGGTGGCGCTGAATTCCACCTCGTTCAACGCGGCCCGGATGATCGGGCCGGCCATCGCCGGTCTGTTGATCGCGGCGGTCGGCACCGGCTGGGTGTTCCTGCTCAACGCGGCATCGTTTGCTGCCGTCATCGGTTCGCTGAGCATGCTGCGGCCGGGCGAGCTGCATAAAAAAGACCGCCCGCTACGTACCCGCGGCAGTCTGGTTGAGGGCTTCCGCTATGTCCGCAATCGTCCCGACTTGCGAGCAATTCTGTTGATGGTTTTTTTGATCGGCACCTTCGGGCTTAACTTTCCAATCTTCCTGTCGACCATGTCGGTCACTGTCTTTCATGCCGGTGCGCGCTCATACGGTTTTCTGACGTCGTTCATGGCAGTCGGCTCGGTGATGGGCGCCTTGCTGGCTGCCAGACGTTCGAAACCGCATATCGTGTTCATGCTCACCGGCGCCGCAGTGTTCGGCCTGGGTCTGACGCTGTCCGCGGCAATGCCGACTTATTGGCTATTCGGCCTGACACTCATTGTCATTGGCGTGTCGGCCCAAACCTTCACCACTACCGCCAACAGCATCGTGCAGTTATCGACCGACCCCGGCATGCGCGGACGCGTGATGGCGATCCTGCTGGCCGTCACGGTGGGCGGTACGCCCATCGGCGCGCCCATTGTCGGCTGGGTTGCCGATACATTCGGTCCGCGCTGGGCGCTTGGCGTCGGCGCTGCGGCCGGTATCGGCGCGGTGATGGTCGGCCTTCGCTATCTGGCGAAATATCGCAACCTGCAGATGGGGTTCAGTGCGGGGCGGTTTCGTTTCAGTATCGATGGCGATGTCCTTTGACGATAGTCAGAAAAATATTGCGGGATGATTGACATGCACTTTAATACCAAAAAAATAGTATTTGCTTTTTTGGGAACAAACGTTCTATTATTCGAGCTCAGCTAAATATCTCGGCAAAATTACGCTGCATATTGCTAAATTGAAATCTTTCTATCAGGAACGCGCTAATGGGCAGGCCCAGACAATTTGAACCGGAAGAAGTGCTGGACAAAGCCATGATGCTGTTCTGGCGGCAAGGTTTTGAAAAGACGTCGATGCAAGAACTTGTGGAGCAGACGGGCATCCATAAGCGATCGATGTACGACACCTTTGGAGACAAACACAATCTGTTCCTGATGGCGCTGGGCCGTTACGCGGATGTGGCCGAACGCGATCAGCGTCAAGCCGCGGCAAGGGACGGCAATGCGCGTCAGATGATCCGGGAACTGCTGGAATCGTCTGTTGTTGCTACCCAGGAGGGCCTGTCGGGATGCATGTTGGTGAACTGCGCAACCGAAGTCGCGGTTTATAACAACCAGGCTGCCGCAAGGATAGGCGACAATTTTGCCCGCTCGGAAAAATTGATCGCCCAGATCGTGCGCCGCGGCCAGGCAAAATCGGAGATTCCGGCTAAGTATGATGCCGCAGGCCTCAGCTCAATTATTTTCAATGCGTGGGTTGGCATCAGGGTCCAGGCCCGCAACGGAACACCCGCAACCAAGCTGCAAAAAATGGTCGATAACGTGATGATGCTGCTCGACTAAATTTTTTTGCCTTTTTCTTTACCAAACGTTCTCAAATTATTTGTCTGAACATTTATTTCACTTAAGGAGTCATCAATGAATACCACGACCACCAAAACCCAAAATCGCCCTGACAACAAAGGCATCGCCATCGTGACCGGTGCATCCGCTGGCCTGGGCGCTGTATATGCGGATCGCCTGGCCCGGCGCGGCTATGATCTGATCCTGGTCGCGCGGCGCGGCGACCGTCTGCAGAATATGGCAGAGCAACTCAGCGCCGCGTATGGCATTGACGTGAACACCCTCGCAGTCGATCTGGCGGATCACCAAGGCCTCGAACGCGTAGCAACCGAAATTGCCACCAATCCACGCATCACCATGCTCGTCAATAACGCAGGGGTCTCCACCTTGGCGCCGATCGCCGACATGAGCGAGCCGCAAATCGAAGCCATGCACGAACTGAACGTGCATGCCCTGGTGCGTCTCAGCCAGCTCGGACTTCAGAAATTCCTGGAACGGGATGCAGGCACGATTGTCAATATCGGCTCGGTCCTGTCCTTCCATACGCTTCCAATTAGCGGCGTGTACAGCGGGACCAAAGGCTATGTGATGAATTTCACTCGCGGCTTGCAAATCGCGACCGAAGGCACGGCGGTAAAAGTGCAACTCGTGCTGCCGGCATCGACGGCCACCGAATTGTGGGATCTTTCCGGCGTGCCTTTGGCGAACTTGAATCAGAGCTCTGTCATGACTGCCGAACACTGCGTCGATGCCGCCTTGGCAGGACTCGATCAAGGCGAGCCGGTTACGTTGCCTTCGGTTGAAGATAAGCAGCTTTGGGAAGTCTACGACGCCGCCCGCGCCGCCTTGTTCGCGGCCACTCAGACCGGAAAACCGGCTTCACGCTATGGGGTCGCATAAGCGCTGCGCATCTAACCGGATTGCCACGCAGCAGCAATCCGGTTCTTTTTTCTTGTTTTTCTGCTAGAAATTTACAGCAACTTCATCCGCACATCGATCACCGCGGAACGCCCCCCTCGAACCGTTTCCATCGCCTGCTTCAATGCCGCCGGCAATGCGTCGGCCCGCTCGATCGTCAACGCCAATGCACCGCCGGTCGCTTCCGCCACTTTGGCGAAGTCGGCCGACGGGCTCAGGCTGATGCAATCGCCCAGCGTGTCCGAGCCGCCATCCGGATGCAGCAGCTTGTAGTTTTCCTGCGTGGCATTCCAACCCTGGTTATTAAAAATAATTGTCAGGAACGGCACATTGTAGCGGCGCGACATCCAATAAACCGCCGACGGATTCCCCAGAAAATAAGCGCCGTCGCCGGTAAAGCAAACCACATCCCGATCAGGCGCGGCCAGCTTCGAACCGATCGCCGCGCCGCCGCCCCATCCCAATGAACTGCCGCCGCTGCCGAACAGGGTGCCGGGTTTATTGCGCGGGAGGTTGTGGAAGATTGCGGTCGCGCTGGTGACGGCTTCGTTGATCAGAATCGTGTCGTCGGTAATTTCCTTGCGCAGGCAGGCGGTGACCCATTCGGCCGTAATCACGTTGTCGCTCGGCGACTGTGCTTTCTTTTCCCAGCGGCTGTGCAATTCCTGGCGTGTTTTTGCAGCACGCTCAAGCCTTGCCGCATGCTTGCCTTTATCCAGCGGCGCGGCGCTGTCCAGATATCGGTTCAACTGTGCAATGGCCTTCGCACCGTCCGCTCTGAAGAAGCGTTCGGCCGGCATGTACCACAGCGGAATGGTGTCCTTCAAGGGATCGACATCGATGAAAAAGACTTTGCAGTCCGGGTTCGGAACCTGCTTGCTGGAGGGAATCCACGGCACGTCGCAATCGAGCACGACGATGACGTCGGCTGCTTCGATGTTGGGCGCGGCCAGATAGCCGATGTGCAGCGGATGCGCGGCCGGGAAACAGACATGGATGGGACGTTCTTCAACCACCGGAATCGACAAACGTTCGCAGAAGCGCACCAATTCGGCGACGCCGGCCGGATTGCGGCCGTAATAAGAGGTCACCAGCAATGGGTTCTCCGCATGCATCAGCGCTTCGATGATTTCTTCCACGCCTTCGATCGGCAATGCCGTCGGTGCGATCGGCTGCCATTTTGCGGCGGGGAGGGGCGTCGCCACAGCGTCTTCGGCCAGCACTTCGCGCGCGGCGGTCAGATAGACCGGGCCTTTCGGATCGCTCTCGGCAATCTGCACGGCGCGGTGCACCAGTTGCTTGACGTTCTTGCCGGTGCGGATGCTGTAATCCCATTTGACATATTGGCGCACGATGCCGGCCTGGTCGGGCACGTCTTGCCAGAAGGTCGCGGTGCGGTTGCGGCTGCCGGGCAATTCGCCTTCGATGGTGCAGGGCGTCAGGCCGGCGAACACGAATACCGGCACGCGGCCGTGCAGCGCATTGCTGATGCCGCCGCCCATGTTCTGCGTGCCGACATCGACGTGGACGAACACGGCTTGGGCCTTGCCGCTGATTTGCGCGTAACCGTGCGCGGCGGCGATGGCGACGCCTTCGTGCGGGCACAAAACGACTTTCGGCATCGCCATACCGGTGTCGGCAGCCGTGGTGATGGACTCGATGAGATCGCCGTGATCGCTGCCCAGATTGCCAAAAATATATTTGACGCCGATTTCCTGCAAGGCGGTCAAAAGGGCATCGGAGGCGGTATAGCGCGGTGTAGTCGGCTGTGTAGTCTTTTCCATCTTAATTTGTCCCTTTGGCGTTTGTTATGATTTTCTTGTTCAGGCTGATCGCGTGATATTCGATATATTCGGCCATGCCGATGGTGGTGCGAACCCGTCCGATGCCGCTTTGCTTGACGCCGCCGAACGGCAGGTGGCGATCGCCTAAAGTGGTTCGCGCATGGCTGTTGACGAATGTCAGGCCTGCTTCTATGTTCCTGGAAAATTGCATGCCGCGTTCGAAGTCGCTGGTCCAGATCGACGATGCCAAACCGTGCTCGGTGCTGTTGGCCATTTCGATCGCTTCTTCTTCGGTGCGATACGGCAGCAGCGGAATGACCGGGCCGAATTGTTCGCAGGTGACCAGCTCGGCATCCGGCGCGATATTCCTGACCACGGCGGGCAGCAAATAGTAGCCGTCTTGCCATGTCTCCGGATTCAGCTTGCTGCCCAGTTCGCGCACATCGGCGCCGCTTTTTCTGGTGCGTTCCAGCAAGCCCTGGATGAAGTTGAACTGGTTCCGGTTATTCACCGGCGCCAGGGTGGCTTTTGGATCGAGCCCGTAACCGACGCGCAACTGGCCGACCGCTTCGCAGAGTGCATCGTAGAATTTATCGTGCAATGCCGCCGGCACATAGATCCGCTTGACGGCGTAGCAGACTTGTCCCGAGCGCGGGAAGATCCGCTTCACCAATTCGGGGACGATATCCTCCGGCCTGGCGTCGTCCAGGATGATGGCGGGGTCGTTGCCGCCCAGCTCCAGGCCGATGTTCTTGACCGATTCGGCAGCGGCCGCCATGACGGCCTTGCCGATGGCGACGCTGCCGGTAAACGAGACCTTGCGCACCAGCCGATGGCGCGTCAATGCGGGGCCGCATTCGCCGTCGCCGTTGACAATATTGATGACGCCGGGCGGGAAAAAGCCGGCGATCGTCTGCAGGGTTTGCGACAACGCAATCGGCGCGAACGGCGAAGGTTTGAGCACCAGCGTATTCCCGCAGGCCAGCGCCGGCCCCACTTTCGTCATGGCCAGACCGATCGGCGCGTTCCAGGGGATGATCGCCGCGATCACGCCGATCGGCGCTTTTTCCAGGCGGATCAGCGTTTCGCCATCTTCGAATTCTTCTTCTTCCAGGAACGTTTCCGCGATGGCGGCGGTTTCGCGCAGCGTCTGCACACCGTTGGCGACGTCGCGGACGGTTTCGATCAACAGGATGCCTTGTTCTCTGACCAGGGTGGTCGCCAGCTGTTCGGCGATGGCTTCCATCGCATCGGCCGCCGCCAGCAGGCGAGCCAGTCGTTCACGTACCGGAACCTTGCGCCAGGAAAGCCCTGCCCGATACGCCGCATTCACGGCGTCGTCTACATGCTTTGCGCTCGCGGCGGCGACGGTTCCCACTACTTCAGAGAACTTGCCGGGGTCGCGTACTTCGAAATAATGATCGGTGGGGATCGCCTGCTGATTGATGAACAGGTCGATCCTGATGGGGGAGCCGTTTTGCATTTTGTCTCTCTTGAATAATATTTTTTTGAGCGCTGTACCTGGCATCTGACGGCACGGCGCAATACCATTTTAGGACGGCCCGGCAGGCGCAAGCCATCGGAATCGATTAATACGCCATCGAATTTGCTTATAGAGCAGACGCGCCTTCCATTTCGCTGACTACCTGCTGGATCGCGGCCATCAGGGCGGCGGCGCCGGGCGATGGACGGCTTTTTGCGCGCTGCGTCAAAACGATGACGCGCCCGCTCTTTTCGAATTCGAAGTCGAGCATCTGCAGGATGCCGAGGCGCTGTTCCAGATCGAGCTGCTGCGGCGAGATGGCGGTGATCAGATCGGTGGTTAACAGCAGGCCGCGCAAGATCCCCAGATCGCCGGTTTCGATCGGGCTGTTGGGCAGCGAGCCGCTCATATTGGTGAAGGCCAGATCGAACAGTTTGCGTGTCGGCGTCAACTGCGCCGGCAGTATCCACTCGGCGCGCATCAGATCGTCCAGCGTGACTTTCGGCAAGCGCGTCAGCGGATGGCCGGTGCGCACGAAGACCGACATTTTGTCGGTCATCAGCGGCAGGTCGATCATGTCGGGCGCCACGTGGCTGGGGCGCAGCGTGCCGAGCACGAAATCCAGGTCGCCGGCGCGCAGGCCCGCCGCCAGGCCTTCGGTGCCGGCCTCGACGGTTGAGATGCGCACATGCGGATGGCTCGCCAATACGCGGCCGATCGCGCGCGGCAATATCACGGTGCGGCTCAATGGATGCGCGCCTACGGTTACATGTCCCTGCGTTTTGCCGTGAAGCGCTGCGATATCGGCTTCGACGTGGCGCAATTCGGCCAGCGCCCGTTTGGTTCTCAGTACCAGAATTTCGCCGGTCTCATTGAGCATCAAACCTTTTGCGGTGCGTAGAAACAGCGGAATGCCCAGGCTCGCTTCGAGTTCGGTAATGGCCGCGCTGACGGCCGGCTGTGTGATGCCGAGCAGGTTGGCGACGGTCTGCATGTGATTCGATTTAGCCAGCGCGACGAAAATCTGCAGACGATCCCGATTGACCAGCAGATCGAACACCGGCGCATTGAGCGTGCCGCCGGCCTTGCGGATGCGCGAGGCCATGCCGTCGCGCGCCAGTTTGAACTCGTTGGCAGCGCGGTGCGCGCGATACAGCAGCGCCTGGCCGAAGGCGGTCGGCAGCATGCCGCTGGCTTTGCGCTCGAACAGTTCGACGCCGAGCGCGGTCTCCAGCTCCTGAATCGAACGCGAGATCGCCGATTGGGCGCGATAGATAGACTTCGCCGCCTGGCTGACGCCGCCGGTTTCGGCAACGGCAATAAACGCTCTCAAATGCCGCAAATTGATATCGGTGACGTTCTTCATGTCGATTTTTAATTGTCCGGAGGATGGCGATCGGAACACCTTCAGCGCATCGAATATTGCCATAGTTTTCAATAAAGCAACGAAAACCATGACGAGGGCGGCCCCGGCCTCTCAAAGCACTATAAGCAAATTCGATAGTTACTTAAGGGAATTGGGATGGTCAGCGCGGTCAAAAGAGCTGAGAATCATTCGACGTATTACCGGGGTAACCGCTAGCACCCTGGCATAGGACTGCAAAAGTCAGGCCGTGCCGGACGTGCAATGACAATTACTATAAATATACGGAGACTATTTTGGATTTCTTGCGCTTGAAGCTGATGCCGAAGCTGATATCTACTCTGCTCCTGATGACAATTGGTTTTTCTGTCTCGGCGGCTTCCGCGGCCCCGGCCGCCGATCAAGCGCTTATTCCTGCGATGGCGGCCTATAAAGGCGCGGACCGGCAGCAAAAGCTGGTCGCGGCGGCGAAAAAAGAGGGCACGCTCACGCTGTATACCTCGATTGCCGCCGACATGCTGCAAAAGTTTTCCGCCGATTTCGAAGCCCGTTATGGCATCAAGGTCAAGATTTGGCGTGCCGGCGACCGCACGGTGCTGCAGCGGATTCTCTCTGAACGCGCCGCAAACCGGCCGGCGTTCGATGTTGTGCATATCGCTTCGGCCGAGATGGAAATGGCGCATCGCGAGAAGACGCTGGAATCGTTCAAATCCCCTCCCGCCGCCAATCTGATTGCAGGCGCCGTCGGCACCAACAACGAATATGCCGCGACCTTCGTCAACGTCCTGGTGCAGGCCTATAACACCAACGCCGTCAAGAAAGCCGACCTGCCGAAGACCTATCGGGATTTGCTCGATCCGAAATGGAAAGGGCGCCTGGGCATAGAGGCGACCGATGAGGAATGGTTTTATGAACTGGTGATGCACCTCGGGGAAAAGAATGGCTTGCAGTACTTCCGCGACCTGATGGCAAACAACAAGCCGTCGCTGCGTAACGGCCATACCTTGCTGGGCAATCTGGTTTCCAGCGCCGAAGTGCCGCTCGGCCTGAATGTGTTCGCCCATACCGTGATCTCGTCGAAGAAGGTAGGCGCGCCGATCGATTACATCTTGCTTGAGCCTGTGATCGCTTCCTCATACAGCATGGGCCTTTCCAACCAGGCGCCGCATCCGAATGCCGCGCTGCTGTTTTATGAATACATGCTGACGGATGGGCAGAAAATTTTCGCCGATAACGATTACGCGCCGACCAACAAGGATATCGACTCACCGTTCCGGAACGTGCCTTATCTGTTGACCGACCAGACAAATTTTATGAATCAATACGACAAATGGGATCAGCTTTGGAACAATATTGTTGTGAAACAGAAGTGATGCCATGACGCCTGACATTATCCCCGACGAATTGGACAGCCCCGAAACTCGCTTGTCTGCGCTAAGCGATGCGATGCGCATGCTCAAGTTATTTTCGGAGGATCACTATGAACTGGGCCTTGGCGAATTGAGCGTGCGGCTGGATTTGCCGAAATGCACGGTGCACCGGCTGGCCCGCACGCTGATCGAAACCGGCATGCTGATTCAAAATGCCGAAAGCAGGAAATATCGGCCGGGGCTGGTCGTATTCGAACTGGCGGCGATGATGCAGCGCAAAATGCACGTTACAGGCAGCGCGCCGGAAGATATTACGGTGCCCCGGCTCTCGTACCATCGAGGGCTGAGGCGTTCGGATTAATGCACTTTCGATGCCTGGATAATCACCTCGGCAACTTCCTTCGGATGCGAAAGCATCGCCACGTGACTCGCTTGTAAAACGGTTGTCGCCGCCTTGATTTTTTTCGCCATGGCCTGTTCAAGCGCGGGTTGAATCATGCGATCTTGCGCGGAAACGACGAAGTAATCGGGCTTGGTGCGCCATGCAGCAACTGTGACGGGTTCGCCAAAGGCTTTCGACTGGATCGGGCCTTGCGTTACGGCCATCAGTCTGGCCTGCGCAATCGGCAAGTCCGGAGCGAAATTGTTTTGCATCGACGCTTCCGGCAATGTCAGAAAGCCATCCGCATCCGCGCTCAAAGCGGCAGCCCCCGGCGCTGCCGGCAAATCTTTGCCGAGATCTGCCGTAGCCTCGCCTTCCGAAGGCGCAAACGCCGCAACATACACCAGTGCTTTCACTTTCGGGACAGCGCCCGCCTGCGTAATAACGGTGCCTCCCCATGAATGGCCGACCAATACCACTTGGCCGGTCTGCGCATCGATCGCGCGTTTGGTAACGGCGACGTCATCGGCCAGGGACGTCAACGGAATCTGAACGGCGACCACTTTCAGTCCCTTCGCCTGCAACAAGGGAATGACCTTGTCCCAGCTTGAGCTGTTCGCAAGCGCGCCGTGAACCAGCACCACGGTTGTTTGCGTATCTGCCGCAAATACGGGCGCGGAAGCGGTAATGGAAAGCAATGCGGAAAGCAAGGTGGAAGCCAGTAGAAATTTCTTCAATATTGAATAAGACATGTGATTCCTTGGTGAAGGTTGGTATTGCTGCGGATCGGTTTTGCCGCAGCGTCCTGTATTTAGCGCAGCGATCGGAATGCGGCCCGCATCTCGACGCTGAACAGTTCCGGTTGTTCCCACGCCGCGAAGTGGCCGCCCTTGTCGACTTCGTTCCAATAGATGAGCTTGCGATAACTGCGTTCTGCCCAGCTGCGCGGTGCGCGGTAGATCTCTCCCGGGAAGACGGTGATCGCAACCGGGATCGCGATATCCGCTGTCTTCTGCTCTACAGCGTTGAAGTTGTTGGTGTTGTTCTCCCAGTAAAGCTGCGCCGAGGAGGTTGCCGTTTTGGTGAACCAGTACAGCGAGATGTCGTCGAGCATTTCATCTTGCGTGAAGGCCTTCCGGGCATCCCCGCCGCTATAAGTCCATTCGTTGAACTTGTCCAGGAAAAAGGCCGCAAGGCCGACCGGTGAATCTTCCAGTGCGTAGCCCAGGGTTTGCGGGCGCGTCACCATCAGGGCGGCATAGCCTCCGCCTTTTGTGTATAAATTATTGAGTGAATCGAACGCTGCTTTCTCGCTGGCGGATAGTCCGGCCGGCGCCGGATCGCCATTTTTAAGCGCCTTCGCGACATCCGCCGGTACGGTTGCCGGCATATTGACGTGGATGCCCAGCAGTCCTTCGGGAGCCTGACGCGCCATTGCATCCGCGATCACAGAACCCCAATCGCCGCCCTGGGAAACATAACGTTTGTATCCCAGACGCTTCATCAATACATCCCAGGCGCGCCCGATGCGTTCCGGCCCCCAGCCGGTGCCTTGCGGTTTGCCCGAGAAACCGTAGCCGGGCATCGAAGGCAGCACCAGATGGAAGGCATCTTCCGCGCGGCCGCCGTAGGCCGTGGGATCGGTAAGCGGGCCGATGATTTTAAGGAGTTCCATGATCGAACCGGGCCAGCCATGCGTAATGATCAGCGGCAGGGCGTCGGGATGACGCGAGCGGATATGCGCGAACTGAATGTCGAGTCCATCGATTTTGGTGATGAACTGCGGTATCGCATTCAGCCGCTTCTCCACCTTGCGCCAATCGTAGCCGTGCTGCCAGTAGCGTGCCAGCGGCTGGATTTGCGCCAGCGGCACGCCTTGGGATTGATCGGACACAGTTTCGCGGGCAGGCCATCGCGTCGCTGCCAAGCGCCGGCGCAGATCGGTAATCGCTTCTTCGGGAACGTGGATACGGAATGGGCGGATGGCGTTGTCCGCGACCGCCGCAAACAGCGTGCCGGGAAGGAAGCTGGCGGCGCCCACGGCGGAAGCGGCGGCAAGAAAATTGCGGCGGGCAGGCAATGACGATATTTCGGACATGATGGTGCTCCTGAATAAATATGCAGTGGATGTCTGGAATCGGGTGTTGGGGCGACCTGCCCGAAGCAACGGGCAGGTCAGGCCGGATGGGCGAGAGAGCGGTGCGGCTTCAATTAGATGAGATTGATCTCGACGTTGATGTTGCCGCGTGACATTTTGGAATACGGACAAGTCTGATGTGCACCGTCGACCAGCGCGCGCGCGGCATCGTGTTCCAGACCCGGCAGGCTGACGTTGAGGCGGGCTTGAAGGAAGAAGCCATCGCCGATGGTGCCCAGATCGACTTCTGTATCCACGGATAAATCAGGCGGAAGTGCGATCTTCAAGTTGCCGGCGACGCGTCCCATCGCGCCGATAAAGCAGGCCGACCAGCCGGCCGCAAATAATTGCTCGGGATTGGTGCCTTCGCCGGCGGAACCGGGACGCGACAATTTGAGGTCGAGCCGGCCATCGGAACTGCGGACCGTGCCGTCGCGTCCGCCCGACGATGTGTGTGTTTTGCCTGTGTACAGTACTTTGTCGAGTTGCTGGGTCATGATGAATTCCTTTTGGAAGTGTGGAAAGTGCGTGTTGAAGTGTCAAAATCGTTATTTGTATCGCATCCGATTTAATCGAATGAGATGCATCATAGCTGAACTTTTTGCGATGTCAAGCGCTTTCGATTAAATCGTATCCGATATATAATGATTTCCCATGAAATCCGGGCTTATGCTTCCGGATACATTTAAAAGGACCTCAAATGAATTCCATCGACTCTGCCAATCCCGCAGAACCAGGCGATCCGGCAAATCCGAAGCTCTCCGATTTCCTGTGCTTCGCGATCTATTCAACCAACCTTGCTTTCGGCAAAGCCTATAAGCCGATCCTGGAAGAGCTCGGCCTCACGTACACGCAATACATTGCGATCATTGCGTTGTGGGAGCAGGACAATCAAACCGTCGGCAGCCTGGGCGAGAAATTATTCCTGGAATCGAATACGCTTACGCCCATCCTCAAAAAGCTTGAAACGCTGGGTTATTTGCGCAGGCAACGGGATCCGGTCGATGAGCGTCAGGTATTGATCAGCCTGACGGATGCCGGCCGGCGTTTGCGGGAAAAAGGGTTGGGAATGAATCTGGTGGACGCTTGCGGCCTGAGCGCAGAGGAGTTTCCGAAAATGCAGAATGCGGTGGTTACGCTGCGCGATAACCTGATCAAATCGACCAAAGAAAGAGCATGAAAAATAGTATCAACGCGAAACTGGTGACCGTGCGCGATGCACGCGAAGACGACATGTCGGCGGTGCAGGCGATCTACCGCCATTACGTATTACACAGTGTCGCCACCTTCGAAGAAGTCGTGCCGACCACCGAGGAAATGCTGTTGCGCCGCGCTGCCGTGTTGGCCGGCGGCTTGCCGTATCTGGTGGCGGAGATTGAAGGCCGGGTAGTGGGGTATTGCTATGCGACGGCTTACCGTCCGCGTCCGGCGTATCGCTACACGATTGAAGATTCGGTTTACCTGGCCGAGGGCATGGGCGGAGTGGGCGTCGGCTCGACGCTGCTTCAAGCGCTTATTACGCGTTGCGAAGCCGGACCTTGGCGGCAGATGGTGGCGGTGGTCGGCGACAGCGCCAACGCCGCATCGATCGGCTTGCATCGCCGCCTTGGCTTTACGCTCGTGGGCAACATCCGGTCCGCCGGCTTCAAGCACGGCCGATGGGTCGATACCGTATTGATGCAACGCGCCTTGGGTGCCGGCGACGCCGAATCACCGGACGCTACCGGTTTCGTTATCATCAACTGATCCGAACGATCCCATAGCAGTGCATGCGCTTGAATCATGTTCGAAACGCCGTCAATCGCCTGAATCCCCTCTGAATCCCGCCTCCGCAATCTCCTCCGAATCGCAATAATCTCCAAAACTTCCTTGCTCGGCATTCATGCCGGCGAGACACCGCTTAGTCATTTTTTGCATAAGTTTATTCAAAATCTATTGACATGGATTTGATAAGATTTTATTCTCAACTGTCCATATAAGAAGTAGTGTTTTATATATGGAACAAAAACAATATTATGCCGAGACAAGTCGTAAGCAGGTCGTAAGCAAATCGTAAGTTGGCAGGCTACTTGCTTCAAAGAAAATTCGTTGACTCGTCCTCCGTCGTACCGACACATATTCAAAGTGAGATGAAATGATTCCGTTCCAATTTCTTCAATTGCAAACGCTCTGTGCCCGGCTGCGCATGCATGGCCGCACGCCTGGTATTCGTGCCGCTATTCGCGCCAGGAATGTTGTTGCGCTGACCGCTGTAATCATTGCCGGCGGCACAATCGTCCCGGCCGCCGCGCACGCGGAAACCCCGGCTGAATTCTATAAAGGCAAGACCGTCACCATTCTGGTCGGCTCGCCTCCCGGCGGTGGCTATGACTTGTATGCACGCATGATTGCACCGTATCTGGCCAAGAAACTGGGCGCGCAGGTCATCATCGACAATCGCGCCGGCGGCAGCGGATTACTGGCGCTGAATGTTCTATATACCGCACGTCCGGACGGTCTGACCTTGATGAATGCCAGCGCCGAAGGCGCATTGATGAGCAAGCTGACGGACCGCGAAGGCGCACGCTGGGATCTGGCCAAATTGAATTGGCTGGCGCGCGTCGCCGAAGAACCCAAGCTGTGGTTCGTATCGACGCACAGCAAAATCAAGACACTTAAGGATGCATTGGCGGCGCCGAAGATTTTATGGTCTGCGACCGGACCGGCCGATAACATCAGCGATGTGGTTGCCGTTCTGTCGAAGGCGCTCGATCTGAATTCCAAAGTGGTGCCGGGCTACAAGGGCGCCAAGGATATGTCGCTGGCGGTGGTCAACGGCGAGGTCGATGCCGGCATCCTGACGGCGAGTTCGATTTTGCCGCTGGTGCAATCCGGCGATGTCATTCCGGTGGCGATGATCAGCCGCAAACGCTGGCCGACGCTGCCGAACGTGCCGACCATTTTCGAATTGAAAAAAATTCCGGACGATAAAGCCTGGTGGATCGACTTCCGCGAAAAGGTCGGGCAGCCGCAACGGGCAATGGTGACCACGCCGGGCGTGCCGGCCGATCGGGTGGCGTTCCTGCGCCAGACGATGAAGGAAATACTGACCGACCCGGCGGTCGTGGCGGAAGGCAACAAAGCCAATCTGGCGATTAATTTCATGTCCGGCGAAGAACTGCAAAAACTGATTACGGAGTTGGCGAGCGAATTGAACAGCAATCGCTTGCCGGAAATCCGACAGGTCATTCTCAAGAATTACTTCAAGTAAAAGGAAATTCGCGCGATGTATGATCACGTCATCCAGGGTTTGCTTTCATTCGCAACGCCGTCTTCGCTGTTATTCATTTGCTTCGGCGTTTTTATCGGAACGCTGGTCGGCCTGATTGCAGTCAACGGCGTTACCGCGCTCGCGCTTCTGATGCCTTTCGTCTACGGCATGCATCCGGCGGTCGGTCTGTCTTTCATGGTGGCCACGCACGCCGTTGTCAATACCTCCGGTTCCATTACTGCTGTTCTGCTGGGCATGCCCGGCGAACCCGCCGACGCCGCGTGTGTGGTCGACGGGTTTCCGATGACGCAGCAAGGGCGGGGCGGCGAGGCGATCGGCGCCGCGCTTGCCGCTTCCGGCATCGGCGGCGTTATCGGTGCGATTGTGCTGGCGCTCCTGTTGCCGGTGCTGGCGCCGGTGGTACTGTATTTCAAATCGCCCGATACGCTGATGCTGGCGGTATGCGGCGTGATGATGATCGCGCTGATCGCCAAGGGCAACATGGCAAAAGGCCTGATGGCCGGCGGTCTCGGCATGCTGTTCGCCACTTTCGGTTATCAGGGCGCGTCCGGCGTGCCGCGCTTCTGGTTCAATCTCGATTATCTGCTCGACGGTTTCCGGCTGATTCCCATTACCCTGGGTTTGTTCGCGATGCCGGAAATCATCAGCCTCGGCGTTACCGGGAAAAGAATTGCGGCAGCGGGCACGCCGCCTGTCACGACAGCGCAAGTCATGAAAGGCGTGCGCGCCACTTTCGCGCGCAAATGGCTGGTGATCCGTTCATCGTTTATCGGCGTCGTGCTCGGTATCGTCCCCGGCATGGGCGGTGCGGTGGCGCCGTGGATATCGTATGCGTCGGCGCAAAAGACCTCCAAGAACGGCGATCAATTCGGCAAAGGCGCTATTGAAGGCGTGATTGCCGCGTCGGCGCCGCATAACGCGAAAGAGGGCGGCGGGATGATTCCGACGCTGGCTTTCGGCATACCGGCCAGCTCGTCCATGGCGATTCTGATCGGCGCGTTTTTCATGTTCGGCCTGTCGCCGGGGCCCGATTTCCTGAAGAGCCATATGGACGTGGCAGTGCATCTGACGCTGACGCTGGCGATCGCCAACGTGATTGCAGTCCTTGTATTGATTCCGGTGACCGCGCGCTTGACGGCGATTACCCGTGTTCCCGGCCGTTTGCTGGCGCCGATGTTGATGGTGATGCTGGTGGTCGGCACTTATGCAACCGGCAATGAACCGCTCGATATCGTTTTTCTGATGGTATTCGGCGTGCTCGGCATCCTGATGAAGGAATTGACGTACAGCCGGCCGGCCTTTCTGCTTGGTTTCGTCCTGGCGCCGATGATCGAAAATTCCCTCGGCGTTTCGCTGGAAGCGCACGGTTGGGGCTTCCTGCTGCGGCCGATTCCGATGGCGGTCTGCGCCATCATTCTGGTGCGCGTCCTTTGGTCCGGCATCCGCTTGCTCAAGCCGCGCGTTGCCAAAACACAGGCGGTCGGCGTATGAAAATTATCAATGTCGCGTTTCCAATGGCGGTCGCAGCGCTGGTGATGCTGTTGCTGGGAATAGGGTGGTGGGGTTACCACTACGAGCTGCCGGTATTTATTTTTCCGCTGTGCATCGGGCTGTTTGTGATTGCGATGGCGACCATCGCATCGATCGCAACTTACCGCGCCAGAGATGAGCACGCGAAAGCTAGCGAAACGAAGGCCGCCGAAGCACAAACCGCCGCTGCGGGCCATTCCGAAGCCGAAGGCTTGTTGCTGGAACGCGCTACCTGGATCCAGCTCGGCTGCGTTCTGGGCCTGATGGTGCTGTGCTGGGTATTGGGCTTCATCGCGGGGATCGTCATTTTTATCTCCGTCTATCTCATGTGTTTCGGCTGGAAGCCCTGGTTTGCCGCGCTCTGCGGTTTCTCGTTCGGCCTGGTGATATGGCTGTTATTCGGCCTGTTGTTTGTAACGCCGTTGCCGTTTTGGCCGATCTTCGTGCGCTGACGCCGCAATAGTCGCAATAGTCTCGCAATAGCGGCGGCAACAAGATCGGCATCTGGAAGTTAATCGTAGTCAGTCTTAAAAGGGAGTTGCAATGAACGAAAGTAAAAGCCCCGGCAAGGGGCGCGAGGTCGCTCGCCGCATCGTCGACGAATTGACCGAATGCAATGTAAAACTGGTTGCCAGCCTGCCGGACAACTGGCTCACGGACGTCATCACCACCATCGACGACGATCCGCGCATCCGCCACGTGCCGGTCAATCGCGAAGAGTCGGCCATCGGACTGTGCGCGGGCGCTTACATGGGCGGTCAGGGCTCGGCTGCATTGATGGGCGCTTCGGGTCTGATGACCTGTATCTATGCGATGACCAAGATCAACTACAGCTACGAAATCCCGCTGCTGATGTTGACCACATTGCGCGGCGCGTTCGGCGATCATCACAAGCATCACATATCCAACGGCCTCTATCTGGAACCGGTGCTGAAAGCCCTGGCCATGCCGTACATCGTCGTCAGCAAGATAGAAGACATCGGCGAAATCCGCCGTGCCTATCATCACAGCCGTACCTTTTCCAGACCAACCGTCGTTGCGTTGACGCGCGACTTACTACGCTAGAGAGAACTATGCGATATCTCGATTGTTTTAAATTTCTCGCCGCGCGCCATACCGATCAACTTGTCATCACCTCCGCCGGCAATTCCGGCCAGGCCTGGTGGGAAGCGACGCGCGAAACCGAAACCGCCTTTTATCTGGATGCTTCGATGAGTCTGTCGACCATGTTTGCTTCCGGTCTGGCGAATGCACTGCCGCAGACTAAAATCTGGGCGTTCATGGGCGACGGTGCGTTTTGCATGAACCCGGGCATGCTGATGGTGGAAAGGCAAATGAATCTGCCGAACCTGACGCATTTTCTGGTGTCGAATCGCGCCTATGGCGCTACCTCGAATGCGAACTTGCCGAACGGCCCCGGCAACGACTACGCGGCGATTGCACGTGCGGTAGGCCTGGAACGCGTGTTCGAATTCAACAGCCTGGAAGCGCTGGAAAAGGGCTTCGATGCCGCAGTGGTGCCCGATGCGCCCGGCCACACGTTCGTGGTGCTGGAAGTCGAGCCGTTTTCGGATGAAGAGCAAAAACTCCAACAGCCTCCGTTCGATGCGCCTGAATTGAAATATCGATTTGGACGCGCGGTCGAGAAGCTGACCGGTGCGGATGTTTTTGGTTATCGTTTGTAAAAACCAGCGCTGGTAAGCAAAAAAAGGCCGGAGATACTCTCCGGCCTTTTTAGTTAGCGGCTGCATTCAAGCGCTCGCCGCCCACCGCTCGCCACGCATCGTTTAGCGCTGCAGCGTAACCAACTGCAGATTCTCCAATTTGAATACGCTGACGATCTTCGTCAGGCTGTGCGCCTCGCTTTGCAGCGACTGCGACGCAGCCGCGGCTTCTTCAACCAGCGCAGCGTTCTGCTGCGTTACCTCGTCCATTTGCGTAATCGCCCGGTTGACCTCCTCGATACCGGTGCTTTGCTCCTGGCTGGCGATTGAGATTTGACTGACGACATCGGTCACGCGCTGCACATTATCGACTACGTCTTGCATGGTGGCGCCGGCCTGTTGCACCAGTTTGCTGCCCTGCATGACTTGCGCCACGGAATCGTCGATCAGATGTTTGATTTCCTTGGCCGCCGCTGCCGAGCGCTGCGCCAGGCTGCGCACTTCGGAAGCCACCACCGCAAAGCCGCGGCCTTGTTCGCCGGCCCGCGCCGCTTCCACCGCTGCGTTGAGCGCCAGGATATTGGTCTGGAAAGCGATGCCGTCGATCACGTTGATGATTTCGACGATTTTGTTGGAGGCGGACTTGATGGCATCCATCGTCATGATGACTTCGTTGACTGCATCGCCGCCCCGCACGGCCGTTTCCGATGCGTTGACGGCCATTTTGGTGGCTTGACGGGCGTTGTCCGCGTTTTGTTTTACGGTCGAGGTCAATTGCTCCATCGCCGATGCGGTTTCCTCCAGCGAGCCTGCCTGTTGTTCGGTGCGCGCCGACAGATCAAGATTGCCGCTGGCGATTTCGTTGGACGCCGTTGTCATGGTTTCGGTGCCGCTGCGAACTTCGGCCACGATATTGACCAGGCTGTCGTTCATCTCTTTGAGCGCCTGGATCAATTGCCCGGTTTCGTCATTGGAAGCGGCATGAATCCGCAGCGTCAGATCGCCGGCAGCGACTGTTTTGGCGATTCGGACGGCTTCGCGCAGGGAGTGCACGATTTTCCGCGTCAGCAAAATTCCTGCGCCGGCGACCAACAGCGTCACCAGCACCGAAATCGCGATTGAGATCCGATCCGAGCTGCGGATCGTGGTTTCCGCCCGGCCGATGCCGGCCTGGCCCAGTTGTTCTTTATAAAGCCGATGCGCCTGGAAGGTATCGAAGACCTGGTCGGTCAGCGCTTGATCGGTCAGGAATAACTTCTGCGCATCTTCGCTGCGATACGCATTCGATAAGGCCAATACCTGCTGCAGCAATCCATCGTATTGTTTTAGCAGCGCGCGCTCGGTATTGAGCGTTGCCAGATCTTTCTGGTCGGAGATGTCTTCTTTTTCGTAGCGATCGAGCGACGCGATCAATTTTGCGCGCGCCACGTTCATCTGTTTTTCAAGGTCTTTTTTCTTTGCAATATCGCCTACTGCGATGTGCTCCCAGGTTTGCACGCGAATTTTGGTAATTGCATCGATGGCCTCATCCATTGCCAACAGGCTTGGGACGGTATTTCGTGTTGTATAACTTGCTGTCGAATAGACGGAACTGATTTGATAGATGCTCAAGATCGTCAGGCTGACCAGGCCCAGCACGGCAGAAAAAATCAAACAATATAATCGGTTGGCGATACTCACTTATCACTCCATTGATGACGTACGTTATCTTGAAAATTGAACGCCAAAAGGGCGCGCCGGTTTTTCTGTGCGCGTTGTTGAGGCGTTTACCGCATTGCATTGCTTTGTTTTGGTGCTCGGATTTGCAAAGGCTTGTAATCGTTGGCGATGCAAAGCTAAAAACGCCGGTGAGCGCCGGTGAGAATCTCACCGGCGCTCACCGACGATCGGCATCTGTAGAAGATGCGCCTTGGTTCGGGCGCTTTGTCAGAAGCGGTGACGTACGCCCAGTGTGACGGCGGCGTGGTTATCGCCGGCATTGACTGCGCCGTCCAAGCCGACTGCTGCATTCGCCTGGTTCTTCATATAGGCCAGCTCGGAATACAGATCGGTGCTCTTGGAGAGCGAATAAACACCGAGCAGGGTCGGCATTACGGAGCGGTTGGTTGGTCCTTCCGGATCGTAGAAATAGACCGCTGACGACAAGGCGATTGCAGGCGTCACCTGATATTGCGCGCCGACCCAGTAGAACTTATTGTCGGCCTTGACGCCGGCAGTCGTCACTGTTTGCCATTGATAAGTTGCGAACAGCCTGAACGAATCGAAATTGGCGATGGCCGCCACGGCGGTGCGGCGGTTGGAGTCCGATTGCGTCAGGACCGATGTGCCGTTCTGGCGATCGAAGCCGGCGCCGATCTGATATCTGCCGATGACGTAATCGCCATAAGCGCCCGTTTCGCGGCCCACTTTGGCTGCGCCCGCTACTTCCGCGCCATTGGCGATGGTGCTGTCGAAGCCGGTGCTGTATTGCGCGGTGACGGTGGCGCCGGCAAATTTCGCAGCGTATTTCACGGCATTGTCGGCGCGGCCGATATACGAGAGGTCGAATGTCGGCGTCGAATAACGGGCCGGTCCTACCGGGTCGAACACCAGGCCGAAGTCGTTGAGCGGAATCTTTTCACGGCCGAGTTGAATTTCGCCCGCATGGCCCGAAAGCCCGACATAGGCGTCGCGGCCGAATAAACGTCCGCTTTGGCTGGCTGTGCCGGTATCGGTGGAATAACCGTTTTCCAAAACGAACAGCGCCGCCAGGCCACCGCCTAAATCTTCGCGGCCGCGAAAGCCGATACGGGAACTGGCCAGATTACCTGACTGCACGCGGAAGATACTGTTGTCGGGCGAACCGGCGCCGCCGGAGCGCACCTTGCTGACGTATTCGAGCCCGGCATCAATCTGGCCGTAAATCTGGACGCTTGTGGTCTGTGCATAGACCGATGTTGACAAAATTGCCATGCTTGCGGCAATGGACAGCTTGGATAACTGCATTTTTGACACCCCTCTGGATGGTTGAGTTGACATATTATGTTTCATATATAAAACAATGTCTCTTAAGTAAACTACGATTCGAAGAGTAGAAGCGAATTTCAGAGGTGTCAAGGGGGTTGCGTGCATTTATAACAAATGGCATGAATCTTGCTTTAGCAAAACATTGGTTAATATATGAACCAAATTCAAATCAAATTAGAATCAAATTTATCTATTGCTTCTGGACATTTTTGAGAGACGTCAGCAGTGGATTTTCAATAAAGCGTTGGCTGCATCCCTTTGCCGGAATCGCCGGACGCGCCTGGTTTTTTGCTTGACATTCCAAAAATTAAAACATATTCTTTGTTCGTATAAGAAACGTCGTTCCATATATGGGACATTTTAAAATAACCATTTATCTTAAGAGATGCCAGCCATGTACGCTCTTTTTTCAAAATTCATCCGTTTCATTGCTTTACCCGCCATCCTTTTGGCTGCCGCCAACGCTCAGGCCGATGCGCCCCATATCCGGGTCGGATACGGTGTCGCCGCCGAAGAGCAACTGTGGCTGATGATCGCCAAGCCTTCTGTTGCGCCTAATGAAGGCAAGGCCTATGCCATTGACCCGATCAAGTTTTCGGGCGCGGACAAACGGGTCCAGGCGTTTGAAGCAGGCGCTATCGATATTTCGACGATCAGCGCGAATGCCGCGATTTTTGCTGCGGCCGAAGGTGTGCAGTTCAAGATCATCGGATCGCTTTCGCGTGAAAGCACGCGCGGCTTCTATACCAAATTCATGGCCATGAAGAATTCGCCGATCAAGACGCCGGCGGATTTGAAGGGCAAGACGATCGGCCTGAATGGATTCAGCGGCTCCGGCCACTTGTGGACCCGGGCCTTCCTTGAAAAGAGCAAACTGGCAGAGAGCGACGTGACGCTGGTGCCGATTCCTTTTTCATCGCAATTCGAGGCCTTGAAGGCCGGCAAGATCGATGTCGGCATGTTTCCGCAGCCGTTTGCGGAAATCGCCGAGAAATCCGGCAATGTCCGCACCATTTACACATCGAAAGACTCGGCTCCCTTTGAAGAGGAACTGATGCTGATCATCGCCAAGGACGATTTCCTGAAAAAACATACAGCGGAAACCAAAGCCTTCCTGAGCGATCTGGTGGCCTCTACCAAGTACTACGCACAGAATCAACAGGAAGCCCGCAAAGCGCTGATCGACGGCAAGATGGTGTTGATCTCGCCGGATATCTATCTGGGCATGAAAGATTACTACCGCGATCCGAACGTGAAAGTCGATCTCGATGCGCTCGAAAAAATGCAGGATCAGCAAGTGAAATTCGGTTTCCAGACCAAGCGCGCCGATCTGAAAGCGCGTGTCGACCTGAGTTATCTGCCCAAGTGAGAAGCGAGACAACCATAATGCCTAATCAGTCAACGGCGTTGCTTCAGGTACGCGGCCTTCAAAAAAAATTCAGCCGGGATGGGGCGTCGCATTACGTCCTCGATGGCCTCTCCATCG
This sequence comes from Herbaspirillum sp., assembly GCA_036500325.1. GTDB lineage: Bacteria > Pseudomonadota > Gammaproteobacteria > Burkholderiales > Burkholderiaceae_D > Herbaspirillum. The sequence goes on from DASYCG010000083.1 coordinate 28,786, forward strand.
ACATCGAAGAGGGTGAATTCGTTTGCATCGTCGGCCCTTCGGGCTGCGGCAAGAGCACTTTTTTGCATATGGTCGGCGGTTTCGAATCGATCTCCGGCGGTCAGATGCTGTTACGGGGCAAGCCGATCTCGGCGCCTGCGCCGGACCGCGGCATGATGTTCCAGGACTTCTCGCTTTATCCATGGTTGACGGTCATCGAGAATGTCTGCTGGCCGCTGGAAATGAAGGGCGAGAAAATCAAAAGCGAACGGCTGGAGCATGCGCGCCGGATTCTCGACACAGTGAACCTGGGCCGGTTCGCCAACTATTATCCGGGCCAGCTTTCGGGCGGCATGAAGCAACGGGTGGCGCTGGCGCGATTGCTGGCGCTCGATTCCGACATGTTCCTGATGGACGAACCGTTCGGCGCCCTCGATGCGCAGACGCGTGAATTGCTGCAGGAAGAGTTGCAGCAAGTCTGGCTGCAATTGCCTTCGGCCGAAAAGAACAGCGCCGGCAAGCCGATTCGCAAAACGGTGCTGTTTGTCACACACGATATCGACGAGGCGATTTTCCTGAGTTCACGCCTGATCGTGTTTTCGGCGCAACCCGGCCAGATCAAGGCAGATATCCGCATCCCTACCGTGGATCGCGGTATCGAATTCCGCAAATCGACCGAATATCACCAGATTCGCAATCACGTCTGGGATCTGCTGCGCGAAGAAGTGCTGAAGGTCAAGGCGGAGGAAGGCGCGTGAAATCCGGCAAATCCGTGACCAAATCGGCGGCCGGATCGACCGCCGTCTATACGCAATATATACAAGGGGCGTTGCTGCCGGTGGGGCTGTTGCTGGCGTGGCAAATCAGTGCGGCGGGCGGCCATCTGCCGGAATACCTGACCTCGCCGATGGCGATCGTCCAGGCCTTCGTCGAGCTGTTCAAGGGCGGCGATCTGGTCAAGGCTTTCTGGGCCAGTTCGTATCGCGTCTATACCGGTTTCGGCATCGGCGCCGGCGCGGGATTATTACTCGGTCTCGGCGCCGGTTTGTGGACGCCGCTGCGTAATTTTTTCGATCCGCTGGTGTCGTTTTTATATCCGATTCCGAAAATTGCATTTTTACCGGTGTTCCTGCTGCTGTTCGGGCTCGGCCACAGCCTGATCATTGCGACCATTGCATTGTCGGTATTTTTTCCGGTGTTCATTTCGTCGCGCTACTCGGTGATGTCGATCAACCCGCGCTTCGCCTGGGCGGCGCAGAATATGGGCGCGTCTGCCGGCACCATATTCTTTCGCGTCATCATTCCGGCTTCCGCGCCGCAAACCTTCGTCGGCTTGCGGGTCGGTTTATCGATGTCGTTCGTGCTGCTGTTTTCGACTGAATTGATCAGCGCCCAGGCCGGTTTCGGTTACCTGATCAACCAGGGCGACGAAGCAGGGCGCTACGACATCATGTTTGCCGGCATCGCCGCCTTTGCCGTTCTCGGATTTATTTCGGACCGCATATTGATGCTGATACGGCGGCGCGCCTTGCGCGGCCAAACCATCGGCACTTCGGAGGGATTCCAGCGATGAAACAGACTTATTCATTTGCCGGAGCATCTATCTGGCCGTTTATCGGACGCTGGTATTCCTTGCCGCTCTTGCTGATTTGCTGGCAACTGGCAGTGGTCACCGGGCTGGTCGCATCGCGCCTGATGCCTGATCTGGTGGCGATCTGGCATGCCTTCGCCACCGACATTCTCAATGGCGCCTTGTTGCGCCAGGCCGGCATTACCATGGGCCGCGCCCTGACCGGGTTTGCCCTTGCATTGATCGTCGGCGTGCCGCTGGCGGCTGTGATGGCGCGCTCCAAATTATTCGCGCGCCTGCTGGAGCCGACTTTCTTTGCCGGCTATCCGGTGCCGAAGATCGCACTTTATCCGATCTTCACCTTTTTGTTCGGTCTCGGCACGCCATCGAAAATTGCATTCACCTTTCTCGAATGCCTGTACCCGATCGTCGTGACGACCTATTTAGGTATCAGCGCCATTCCGAATGTGTGGATCTGGGCCGCCGACAATATGGGCGCGGATCGCAAGAAGATTTTTTACCGCGTGCTGGTGCCCGCCGCGCTGCCGAGTATTTTTTCAGGCATCCGCATCGCACTGCCGATTGCAATCACGATTGTGGTCGTGACCGAAATCATCGGCGACAGCGCCGGGCTCGGCTTTTACATCACCAATTACAGCACTCGTTTCCGTTACGACAATGTCTATGCCGGCATTTTGATGATCGGCATCTGCGGCTTCCTGTTCGATCGCATCGTGATCTGGGCGCGGCAGCGTTTCGTGTATTGGGAAAGCGAAAATCGTCATTAATCATTAGTGGCCGCTAAAAAAGGGCCGCTAAGGAATCATCAAGGAGAATGGTATGACATCGAATTCACTCGAAGCATCGCTACAGCAATTGGCAACGTCCTGCCAGATATTGGAGATGGAAGGCCACGGCGATTTGTCGCTGGGCCATCTGTCCATGCGCGACCCGGAAGGGCGCGGCTACTGGATGAAGCGCAACCGCGTCGGCCTCGGCGAAATACTCGGCCCGGACGATTTCGTGCTGGTCGACTTTGAAGGCAATAAATTGGCGGGGGAGGGCGGGCGTCATTCGGAATGGCCGATTCATTCGGAAATATTCCTTAGCCGTCCGGACGTTAATGTGGTCGCGCATACCCATCCGTTTTACGGCTGCATCTTGTCGGCGGCGGCGCATCCATTGCAGCCGTTCACGCTCGATGCCGATTATTTCACCGTCGTGCCGCGGCATGAGGATGACGTTGCGCTGATTACCACCAAGGAAGAAGGCGCCGGACTTGCCAAAACCCTGGGACCGCATTTTGCCGTGCTGATGGGCAATCACGGCGTCAGTTTTTGCGGCACGTCGATCGAACATGCAACCTGCATCGGCGTCTTTTTCGAGAAAGCGGCAAAGGTGCATGTGGTCGCCAGTGGCGCCGGATTCCAGACCTCGCTGCCGTCCGCCAATGCGCGCGTCAAACGCAATGCGCAAATCATGACGCCGATCCACGTCGAGCATTCCTGGAATTTCCTGTGCCGCAAGCTTGAATGGTTCAAGGTAGCGCAAGGCGGCGGACAGGCTGCGTTGTTTCGCTAGGCTGCGATGACGCGTTTGCATTGCGCGTCTGCATTGAGCGTCTGCATCACATCTGTATGAAGGAGAATTTATGAGCGTCCAAATCGCCATGACCGTCAACGGCAAACACGTGAGCCGTGAAGTCGAAGAGAACACGCTGTTGGTGCATTTCATTCGCGAGGCCATCGGTCTGACCGGTACCCACGTCGGCTGCGACACCGCACAATGCGGCGCTTGCACTGTCCATCGCAATGGCCAGGCCGTCAAGAGTTGCAATCAATTGGCCGCGCAAGCCGCAGGTATGGAAATCACCACGATCGAAGGTGTTGCTGCCGCGGACGGCACGCTGCATCCCGTCCAGGAAATGTTCCGCAAGCACCACGGCCTGCAATGCGGCTACTGCACGCCGGGCATGGTGATGAGCGCCATCGATCTGCTGAAAAACTGTCCGAACCCGACGGAAGAGCAAATCATCGAACAGCTCGACGGCAATCTGTGCCGCTGCACCGGTTATTACAACATCGTCAAATCGATCAAGGCTGCGGCTGAAATCATGAAGCCCGAAGCCGCGACTGCTTCCGTGGCCGCCGGCGGACGCTAGGAGAACGCATATGTTTATGTATCCCGTAAAGTACCGCCGTCCCGATGCCCTGGCCGACGCCGTCAGCACGCTGGCCGATCATCCCGACGCCAAAATCCTGGCCGGCGGCCAAAGCCTGGTGGCGGCCATGAAACTGCGCTTCGCCAATCCGTCCGATCTGGTGGATCTGGCGGCGATCGAATCGCTGTCGGGGATTTCGTTCGATGCAGGGAAGGGGACTGTCACCATCGGCGCGATGACCAGGCATGCCGCAGTAGCGGCTTCCGCCGAACTGCAAAAAATCATTCCGGCGCTGGCGTCGCTTGCCGGCGGTATCGGCGATCGCATGGTGCGCAATATGGGAACGATAGGCGGCTCGGTCGCCAACAACGATCCCGCAGCCGATTATCCGGCCGGATTGCTGGCCTTGAATGCCGTGATCCAGACCGATAAACGCACAATCGCGGCGGACGACTTCTTCAAGGGCATGTACGAAACGGCGTTGGCGGCAGGTGAAATCATCACGGCTGTCATCTTCCCGATACCCAAGCGCGCGGCGTATATCAAATTCAAAAGTCCGGCTTCCCGCTTTGCCATGGTTGGGGTGTTTGTTGCCGAATTTGCAAGCAATCCCGGCCCGCAGGTGCGGGTGGCCGTCACCGGCGCCGCCGGCGGCGTGTTTCGTGTTGCGGAAATGGAACAGGCGCTTGCCGCATCGTTCACGCCCGAAACCGTGGCCGGCATCGTCGTTCCGGAAGACATGCTCAGCTCGGATATGCATTCCTCGGCGGCATATCGCTCGCATCTGATTACGGTGTTGACCAAGCGGGCTGTGGAAGAGATTTTGTCTGGCCGAAAGCGGGTTGAATAGACGATCGGAAACCGGTGCATGGTGACCTTGCACTGCAACAAAAGCATTGCCGTGCATCGTGACTGTGCATTGTCATGTTCATAGGTAAAAGCGGCGTAAAAACTGCCGCGATTTGGGCCAAATATCTTGACAAATATTACGGAAACATCGTATCCTAATTTTCATATTAGAAACGTTGGTTTATATATGAAACAAATATATGAAGCAAGCGTGATTTTCATGCAAACAACTAACGGCCTTCTATTTTCTTTCGGAAGCAGATTCTATGGATGCCATTGATAGCCAAATTCTTGATCGCATACAGCCCGATCTGCTGGGCGCGACGCCTGAAGCCGACGGTATCGAGTCGAGCAGCGTAACCGACACGCAATATATCGGCAAGCCGATGCTGCGCCGCGAAGACAAGCGTCTGCTGACCGGCCGCGGACGCTATGTCGACGATGTTCAATTGCCCGGAATGGTGTGGTGCGCCTTTGTCCGCAGTCCGCACGCCCACGCATTAATTCAAAGCATTTCCACCGAAGCCGCATCGCAGATGGACGGCGTACTGCGCATCCTCACAGCAGAGGATTGGTCGGCTGCAGGCTTGGGCGAATTGACGGTCGTGCATCCGATGCCGTTCAGTAACGGCCAGCCCATGAACACCGCGACCCGCCCGGTCTTTGCGCGGGAACGCGTGCGCCACGTCGGCGATATCGTCGCCGCCGTCATCGCCGAAACACGGCAAGCCGCGCACGATGCGGTGGAGGCGGTTGAAGTCTGGTACGACCCCTTGCCAAGCGTCACCGAAGTCGGGCACGCGCTCGATGCCGATGCGCCGTTGGTGCACGAGCAATTCGGCACCAATGCGGTGTTCGATGTCTGCAAGGGCGACGAGGCCAAGGTCAAGGCAGCGCTGGCGAAGGCCTATAAGGTAGTGGAATTGACGCTGCCCAACAATCGCCTGGCCGCCAATCCCATCGAGCCGCGCACCTACGTCAGCGATTATCACAGCAGCGACGACAGCTTTACCGTCTATGCCACCACGCAGCAACCGCATTATCTGCGGCGCTGGCTGGCGGTCTATGCCTTATTCATTCCAGAACATAAACTCCAGATCATTTCGCCTGATGTCGGCGGCAGCTTCGGCATCAAAGGCAATTTCCCGGTAGAGATACCGACGGTGGTCTGGGCTTCCAAACTGCTCGGCCGCCCGGTCAAATGGACCGCGACCCGCTCCGAGTCGATGATGTCGGATACCCAGGCGCGCGATCATCACACCGTGGCCCGCATGGGGTTCGATGCCGAAGGCAATATTCTGGGATTAGAGGTCGATACGATGGCCGCGCTCGGCGGTTATCTGAGTAATTTCGCGCCCAGCATTCCGGGCAATTCCTATCCGCAAACCATCACCGGCTTGTATCGCACGCCGTGTCTGTCGCTGCGAGTGCGCGGGGTTTATACCAATACCGTGCCGGTCGATGCGTATCGCGGCTCGGGGCGTCCCGAAGCATGCTGGGTCAATGAGCGGCTGGTTGAAAACGGCGCACGCGAACTGGGCATCGATGTGGTCGAATTGCGGCGCAAGAACATGATCACCGCGCAGGAATTTCCCTATGCCGCGCTGAGCGGGCGCAGATACGATAGCGGCGATCCGCACCGCTTGTTCGGCAAATTGCTGGAGATCGCCAACTACCCTGAACTGCGCGCGCGGCAACAGCGGTTGCGCGCGCAAGGCGTATTGATGGGGATCGGCCTGGCCTGTTTCCTCGATAAGGCCGGCACCGGTCCGAGCGCCAATCTGGCATCGCGCGGCGGCTTGCATGGCGGCTATGAATCGGTGCTGATCCGTATTCACAGCGACGGCAAGGTAAGCCTGTTTGCCGGCACCCATTCGCATGGGCAGGGCCACGACATTACTTATGCGCAGATCGCCGCCCAGCGCATGGGAATCGATATCGACGACATCAATATCGTCGAAGGCGATACCGACAAAGTACCTTACGGCAACGGTACATGGGGCGGCCGTTCGGTGTCGGTCGCCGGCTCCGCGATCTTGAAGGCGGCCGATGAATTGATGGTGAAAGTGCGTCGGCTCGCGGCCCATTTACTCGGCTGCGAGCAGGCGCAAATGACCTATGTGCGCGGCTTGTTCACTTCGCAGGTCGATGGCAAAACCGTGACCTTCGCCCATATCGCCGACGTTGCGTACCACGGCGCCAATCTGCCGCGCACCGGCGGCGAATTTACGCCGGGCCTGGAAGTGACCATGTTCTACGATCCGCCCGATTCCAACGATCCGCAGGCCATGCATCTGGCGGTGGTGTACGTCGATGCCGATACCGGCGTGGTCAAGAACGCGGAATATTTCACCGCCGACGATTGCGGTGTGGTGATTAATCCGATGATCGTCGAAGGCCAGGTGCACGGCGGCCTGGCGCAGGGCATCGGCCAGGCCATGATGGAACACGTTCAGTACGACCCCGACAGCGGACAACTGATCACCGGCAGTTTTACCGATTACGCGATGCCTCGGGCGGATTCGATGCCGGCTTTGCGCACGACCTTTATCGAATCGCCTGCGCCGAGTAATCCGCTGGGCGTCAAAGGCGGCAGCGAAAGCGGCACCATCGGCGCGCCGGCAGCGATCGGCAATGCGATCGTCGATGCTTTGTGGCATCTCGGCGTGCGGCATATTTCCCTGCCGTTCACGTGCGAGAAAGTCTGGCGCGCCATTGAGGATGCGAAAGCGCCCTGAGCGCATTTTTCAGCACTATTCAGATACGGATTTTATAAGGCAAGGTTTCATGGAACTCAGCAGCGAACAATATATCGCCCAGACGCAGGACAAAGTCTGGGAAGCGCTTAACGATCCGGAAGTGCTGAAGGCTTGCATTACCGGCTGCGAGTCGATCGAGAAGGTATCGGACAACGAATATAAAGTCGCCGTGTTTGCGGCAGTCGGCCCCCTCAAGGCGCGCTTTCTTGGGAAGCTGATCATGTCGGATGTGGTGCCCCCGCAATCGTATGCACTTAATTTCGAAGGCACCGGCGGTGTCGCGGGATTCGGTAAAGGCAATGCCAATATCAAATTGTCGCCGGAAGGCGAAGGCACCAGGTTGACGTATGTGGTCAAGGTCACTGTCGGCGGAAAGCTTGCGCAGATCGGCTCGCGCCTGATCGACGGCGTCGGCAAGAAAATGTCGGAAGAGTTTTTTGCGGCATTTAACGCCAGGATCGGTAATCCGGCGGTGGCCGCAGGTGCAGATGCAATAGACGCTGCGACAGCAGCCGAGTCCGTTGCAAGCGCATCCGCGCCTGCCAAGGCAGTTGTTCGGACGACGCACGCTAAATCTGCAGCGGCTGGAACGGTCGGCGCAAGCGGCAATCCATCGCAAATGTTGCCTTGGCTATTGTTTGTTGCGGCAGTCGTCATCGGTGTCGTCGCGTATGTCACTAAATGAAGCTGAAATCGACCGCTGACACAAAAACTACTATCGAATCGGAACCGGGAAATTTAACGCATGTTTGCCAATAACAAAATTCTTTCTGGTCGGAAAATCCTGGTCACAGGCGCTGCGCGTGGCCTCGGCCTTGAATTCGCTGCCGCGATTGCCGAAGCCGGCGCAGTGGTCGGCATGGCCGACATTCTGGCGGAACAACTTGAAAATGCCGCCGCCGATTTGCGTGGCCGCGGCTTCGATGTGCATGCTTTTCCGGTCGATCTGTCGAACCCGGCATCGATCGATGCCTGCGCTGCGTCGGCCTGCGAAAAACTGGGCGGCCTGGACGGCCTGGTCAATAACGCCGCCATCACCAATTCCGGCGGCCGCAGCACCGAACAACTCGATGCTGCGCTCTGGGATAGCGTCATGGCGGTCAACGTGCGCGGCACCTGGCTGATGACCAATGCCTGCTTGCCTGCACTGCGCGCATCCGGCCGTGGCGCCATCGTCAATCTATCGTCGGATACCGCACTCTGGGGCGCGCCGAATCTATTGGCTTACGTGGCGAGCAAGGGCGCCGTGATCGGCATGACGCGCTCGCTGGCGCGCGAACTGGGTGGCGACAACATCACCGTGAACGCGGTCGCTCCCGGTTTGACGCTGGTTGAAGCGACCCAATACGTGCCGGAAGAACGGCATCTGACTTATCACGACCGGCGCGCAATTCAACGCCACCAATTGCCGGATGACGTATCCGGCGCGGTGATCTTTGCGTTGTCGGATATGTCCCGTTTTATGACCGGGCAGCTGTTGGCGGTCAACGGCGGCTTTGTAATGAACTAATGCGATTTCAGGAGAATGCAATGAGCGATCTGGCAGAACAGGCAAACATCGGGCGTAGCTGGGATCAACCGGCCGGCGCCAGTTTCAGTGAATGGATGGACAGCCGCGTGGCGCGCTTGTCGACCCGCAAATACGATTGGGACGCGCTGAAGTTCCAGGCCGACCACGATCCGAAATACCGGCGTGCGCAGATGCGTTATATCGGCACCGGCGGCACCGGCGTGGCGACCGACAGCAATACCATTCCATCCGAACACTTCACCTTTTCGACCATGATTATTCCGGCCGGCCACGAAGGCCCGTCGCATCTGCATGTGGACGTGGAGGAAGTGTTTTTCGTGCTGCGCGGCACGATCAAACTGATATTGGAAAAAGACGGCGAACGTTTCGAAACCGTGTTGACCGACCGCGACGTGGTGTCGATCCCGCCCGGCGTGTATCGCGAGGAAATCAATATCGGCGAAGAAGATGTGCTGATGTGCGTGATGCTGGGGTCGAAGTCGCCGGTGCGGCCGACCTATCCGCCTGAACATCCGCTGTCGAGCATAAAGCGCTGATGCCATGAACCAAGTCTGTGCTGCTGCGCCGGGGGTAAATGATCCCGATGGCCTGACGGCTGCGTTGTTGCTGCTGGAACAGCGCTTCCGTCAATCCATCGCGACCGTGCCGGGCGGTGTGGTTTCCTACCGCAGTTGCGGCAGGGAAACAGGTCCGGCGATCGTGCTATTGCACGGGATCGGCTCCGGCGGCGCATCCTGGCTGCATTGCGCACTGGCGCTGGAACAGCATGCGCGAGTGATCGCTTGGGATGCGCCCGGCTACGGCGGTTCGACGGCGCTGGATAATACGGCGCCGAGTGCGGCGGATTATGCGGCCCGATTGGAAGAATTATTGGCGGCGCTGGGCATTGAAGAATGTTTGCTGGTCGGTCATTCGCTCGGCGCCATCACGGCGGCAGCGTATGCCAATGCAGCGGAAAGCGGCAAGAGGGTCAGGCAGCTAGTGCTGATCAGCCCGGCACAAGGCTACGGTGCGCCGGAGAAACGCGAACGTGCGGCGCAAGTTGCCGCCGAACGGTTGAACACCTTGGCATCGCTGGGCGTTCTCGGCATGGCCGAGCAGCGATCTGCGCGCACGGTATCGTCGCAGGCCGGACCGGCAGCGCGGGCGTGGGCGCGCTGGAATATGAGCCGGCTCCATACCGGCGGCTATACGCAGGCAGTGCATATGTTGTGCGGCGACGATATCCGCAATTATCTGCCGCCGGCGATGCCGGGCGCGGTATTTTGCGGCAGTCTCGATACGGTGACCACACCGGTGGACAGCAGGGCGCTGGCGGCCGAATACAACTTTCCGTTCGGATTGATAGACGATGCCGGACACGCCTGTTATATAGAGCAGGCCGCAGTAGTAGCAGACGGTATCCGCAACATTTATTTTCGTACTTTTAAAACTTTATAAAGACGCAATCATGAATTCACCAGAACTGCCGGAAGAAAACAGCCAGGAGAAATATCTGGTTCCCGGGCTTGAACGTGGCTTGCGCCTGCTTTCCGAATTCAGCCGGCGCGATAAGGTTTTGTCGGCGCCCGAGCTGGCAAAACGGCTCGATGTGCCGCGTTCGACGGTATTCCGTCTGCTCGCCACATTGGAGCGCATGAATTTTGTCGAACGTACCGAAGGCGGCCGCGATTACCGCCTGGGCATGGCGGTGCTGCGTCTGGGCTTCGAGTATCTGGCCTCGCTGGAATTGACCGAACTCGGCCGTCCGCTGCTGGATCGCCTGCGCGATGAAATCAATTACCCCTGCAATCTGGTGGTCCGCGACGGCCGCTCGATTGTGTATGTGGCCAAATCCGTGACGCCGACCGCATTCGTCAGTTCGGTCAATGTCGGCACCCGCTTGCCGGCGCACGCAACGGTGCTGGGCCGCGTATTGCTGGAAGATCTGTCGCTGCCGGAACTGCGCGATCTGTTTCCCGAAGCGCATCTGGAAGCCTTCTCGGACAGCACGCCGACTACCGCAATCGATCTGTTCAATATGGTTCAGGAAGACCGCAAGCGCGGTTTCGTGCTGGAAGAAGGATTCTACGAGACGCGTATTTCGACCGTGGCAGCACCGGTGCGCGATCAGTCGGGACGTTTGGTGGCCGCGTTGGGCGCCACCATTCCTTCGCCGCATATCGATGCGGCGCAACTCGACGTCATCGTGCAGCACGTGCGCGACAGCGCCAACGAGTTGTCGATGTTATTGGGACATTCGCCCGAGCAGTCCGGCCGCAATGTGGTCAATCTGCTTCGCTGATCGGTTGGTTCATAAAATAAATGCAAGAGTCAAAGTAAGAGAATACGCACATGATTAATCTGGAAGGCAGTGTCGCGGTGGTCACCGGCGGTTCGTCCGGCATCGGTTTGGCTACCGTTCGCCTGTTGCTGGCGTGCGGCGCAAAAGTGGCATTTTGCGGCCGCGACAAAACCCGGCTCGACGCGGTCCATGCGACCTATCCGCAATTGGGCGATGACCGGCTGTTTTCCGCCGTATGCGATGTACTTGTTCCCGAACAAGTGCAAAAATTTGCAGCACGCGTCGAACAGCAATTGGGCGCCGTTTCGATGCTCATCAACAACGCCGGGCAAGGGCGGATCTCCACCTTTGCCGATACCAGCGATGCCGCGTGGGTGGAAGAGTTGCAACTGAAATTCTTTTCGGTGATTCATCCCGTGCGCGCATTTCTGCCGCAACTGCAGCGTGCCGCCGCCGGCGCCGGCAAATCCAATGCCGCCATCGTCTGCGTCAATTCATTACTCGCGGTACAACCCGAGCCGCATATGCTGGCGACTTCCGCCGCGCGCGCCGGTGTGCATAACCTGGTGCGTTCGCTGGCCACCGAATTCAGCCCGCAAGGCATCCGCGTCAACGGTATTTTGCTGGGCCTGATCGAATCCGGCCAATGGCGCCGGCGCTATGAGGCGAGAGGCCCGGAAGCACAAGCCCTAGCCTTATCCTGGTCGGAATGGACCGGAAAACTGGCTGAAAAAAAACAAATTCAACTCGGTCGCCTGGGTCTGCCGGAAGAAGCGGCGAACGCCATCGTGTTTCTGGCGAGTCCGCTTTCTTCGTATACAACAGGCAGCCATATCGATGTCTCTGGAGGTATTTCCCGTCATGCTTAAGCAAAATAAAGTTACCGTCGGCTACGCCATCGCCGCCTTCCTGGAAGCGTGCGATGTCAAAGCCGCATTCGGTGTGATTTCAATCCATAACATGCCGATCCTCGATGCCTTCGGCGAGCGCGGCAAAATCCGCTTCGTGCCGGCACGGGGCGAAGCAGGCGGCACCAACATGGCCGATTCCTATGCGCGCACCACGCGCGGCCTCGGTGTCTGCCTGACCAGTACCGGCACCGCTGCCGGCAACGCTGCCGGCGCGATGGTCGAAGCGCTGACGGCCGGCACGCCGCTGTTGCACCTGACCGGCCAGATCGAAACGCCCTATCTCGATCAAAGCCTGGCCTATATCCATGAAGCACCCGATCAGTTGAGCATGCTCAAGGCGATTTCCAAAGCGGCCTTTCGCGTGCGTAGCAGCAGCACCGCGATCAGCACCATCAAACTGGCGGTGCAGACCGCATTGACGCCGCCGATGGGGCCGGTCAGCGTGGAAATTCCGATCGATATACAAGAAGCGCTGATCCCGATGCCAACCGATCTGCGGCCGCTGCCGGTCGCCCGGCAGGAACCTTCATCGCTGGCGCTCGACAATCTGGCCGAACTATTGAAGAAGGCCGAACGGCCGCTGATATGGCTGGGCGGCGGTTCGCGCGGCGCCGGCAAGGCTGTGCGGCGCTTGATGGACATGGGTTTCGGTGTCGTCAGCACCACGCAAGGCCGCGGCGTCGTGCCGGAAGATGATCCATGTTCGATGGGTGCATTCAATCTGCATAAATCGGCCGAAGAGTTTTACCAGACTTGCGATGCGATGATTGTGGTCGGTTCGCGGATGCGCGGCAACGAGACGCTGAAATATGAATTGAAACTGCCGCGGCCCTTGTATCGTGTCGATGTCGATCCATCCGCCGAAGGCCGTTGCTACAAGAGCGATTATTTCGTGTGCGGCGACGCTGCGCTGGCGCTCGATGCGCTGGCCGACCGCCTGCAAGGTCAAATGCGTATCGACCCGACGTTCATCGGCGATCTGCAGCGCGCCCGGGATACCGCGGCAGCGTCGCTGGTCGACGGTCTCGGTCCATACAGCCAACTGGTTTCTTCATTGCAGGCAGTGGCCGGCCGCAATTTCAACTGGGTGCGCGATGTCACCGTTTCCAACAGCACCTGGGGCAATCGCTTCCTGCGGATTTTCAATCCTTGCGCCGGTGTGCATGCTTTGGGTGGCGGTATCGGGCAAGGGCTGGCAATGGGCATCGGCGCGGCGGTCGGTGCAGCCGCGACCGGTTCCGGCGACCGGACTTTCTGCCTGGCCGGCGATGGCGGCTTCATCCTGAATCTGGGCGAACTGGCGACCGCGGTGCAGGAAAAGGCCGACATGCTGATCATCCTGATGAACGATAAAGGCTACGGTGTGATCAAGAATATTCAGGACGCGCAATACGGCGGCCGCCGCCATTTCGTCGACTTGCATACGCCCGATTACGCCTTGCTGTCGCGCGCCATGAATCTGCGTCACGCACGCGTTACCGATCTGGCCGATATTGCGAAAACCTTGCAGTCGGCGCTGGCGGAGCCCGGACCGTTCCTGTTGGAAATCGATATGTTGTCCATCGGCAGCTTCAAGACGGCGTTTGCCGGGCCGCCGGTGAAAGTCGAAGAGCAGGCTGCTGTTATTAACTGAGATTAACTGAGTCAATTGAAGGTCAACTGAGATCGACTGAGAGGGAATCATGTTGCATGTTTCAATGATCGGCTGCGGCGCCATCGGCGTCGGCGTGATGGAATTGCTGAAGAGCGATCCCGAGGTCACGTTCGATCTTATTATCGTGCCCGAACAGGGGCTGGCGGCGGCGCGCGCCATCGTCTCGCCGCTGGCGCCGCATGCGCGGGTCGCCGTATCGCTCGACCATAGCGCGCTGCGTCCCGATCTGCTGATCGAATGCGCCGGGCATCGCGCGCTGGAAGAACATATCTTGCCGGCGCTCGAATATGGCATTCCGTGCATGGTGGTGTCGGTCGGCGCATTGTCGACGCCGGGGCTGGTCGAACGCCTGGAAGCGGCAGCGCGCCGCGGCAATACGCAAGTGCAATTATTGTCCGGCGCAATCGGCGCGATCGATGCGCTGGCAGCCGCCAAGATCGGCGGTCTCGATTCGGTGATTTATACCGGACGCAAACCGCCGATGGCATGGAAAGACACCCCCGCCGAAGCATTGTTCGATCTCGACGCGATGCAAACGGCGACCATGATTTTCGAGGGAAGCGCGCGTGAAGCGGCGCGTCTTTATCCGAAAAACGCCAATGTCGCGGCAACGTTGTCGCTGGCCGGTCTCGGACTGGATCACACCCAGGTAAAGCTGTTTGCCGATCCGTCGCTGACCGAAAACGTCCATTACGTCGAAGCCAAAGGGGCATTCGGCGGCTTCGAGTTGACCATGCGCGGCAAGCCGCTGGCGGCCAATCCGAAAACCTCCGCGCTGACCGTGTTCAGCGTGGTGCGCGCACTGGGCAACCGCGCGCATGCGGTTTCTATTTGAACACTTATTGAGTAAACATGAATTCTGAAGACATACTGCCGATCTGCATCGCCGGAAACTGGCGGCGCGGACGCGGCGATCGCTATGCAACGCTGTATCCGGCCACCGGCGAAGCGGTGGCGCATTTGCACGCGGCCAGCATCGAAGACGTGGAAGAAGCGATTCAGGCCGCGGACTTGGCGTTCCGCACCAGCGGCTGGGCGCAGCGCAAGCCGCATGAACGGGCGACGGTGCTGCACCGCGTGGCCTCGCTGATCCGCGAAAACCTCGAAGCACTGGCGCAATTGCAGCGGCTCGATAACGGCAAGCCGATTACCGAAACCCGCAACCTGGTCCTGAGCGCCGCCGGCACTTTCCAGTTTTTTGCCGCCGCTTGCGAAACCATGGAAGAAACCATCACGCCGATGCGCGGCGACAATCTGACCATGAGCGTGTATGAAGCCATGGGCGTGGTCGCGGCGATTACGCCATGGAATTCACCGATCGCCAGCGAAGCGCAAAAGATAGCGCCGGCGCTTGCCGCCGGCAACGCCGTGGTCGTCAAGCCGGCGGAAGTCACGCCGCTGCTGGCGCTGAAACTGGCGGAACTCTGCATCGAGGCCGGCTTGCCGAAAGGCCTGATCAGCGTATTGCCCGGCAAGGGTTCGGTCATCGGCGATGCGATCACATTGCATCCGCTGGTGCGCCGCGTCTCGTTCACCGGCGGCACCACCACCGGCAAGCACATCGCGCATATCGCCGCCGACAAAATGATGCCGGTTTCGCTGGAGCTGGGCGGCAAGTCGCCGACCATGGTGTTCGACGATGCCGATCTCGATCATGCAGTAGCCGGTGTGCTGTACGGGATTTTCAGCTCGTCGGGAGAGGCTTGCATCGCAGGTTCTCGCTTGTTCGTGGCGCGCGGTATTTACGATACCTTCATCGAGCGTCTGGCGGCCGGCGCCGCTGCATTGCGCGTGGGCGATCCGGCCGACGAACGGACCCAGCTCGGGCCGCTGATTACGCAACGCCATCGTGAATCGATCGAAGCCTACGTCGCGCTCGGCGTGGAAGAAGGCGGCCGCATACGCACCGGCGGCATGCGTCCGGCCGGCGGCGCCTATGAACGCGGCAATTTTTATATGCCGACCATTATTGAAGGCCTGCGCAACGATCAACGCATCTGCCAGGAAGAAATTTTCGGGCCGGTGCTGGTGGCGATGCCGTTCGACAGCGAAGAAGATTTGATCAGGCAAGCCAACGACAGCGTGTATGCGCTGGCGGCAGGCATCTGGACCCGCGACTATAAAAGGGCGTGGCGCGTCAGCCGGGCGATACAGGCCGGCAATGTGTGGATCAATACTTACAAGCAGTTTTCGATTTCCACCCCGTTCGGCGGCTGGCGCGATAGCGGCCTGGGCCGTGAAAAAGGCCGGCTCGGCATTTTGCAATATATGGAACAGAAAAGCCTGTACTGGGGCTTGAACGAACAACCGTTGCCATGGGCAAGCTGATCAAGCCGATCTAGCTGATGCCGCAGGTATGCAATTGCAGTCTGGAGAATTGAAATGGATGTTTTAGGTATCGATGAAATCGTCTACGGCGCCGACGATCTGCCTCTGTGCAAGCGTTTTTTCGACGATTGGGGTATGACGCTGGTCGAAGAACGCAGTGATCTGTTGGCATATGAAACCCAGAATGGATGCCGGGTGCTGGTCAAGCGCAGCGATGCGGCCGATCTGCCGCCTGCCATCGAGGATGGACCGACTTTGCGCGAAGTAGTGTGGGGCGTATCCGGCGCCGAAGTGCTGGAGCGCTTTGCGCAAAGCATCGCGAATGCGCCGGGTTTCATGCGCGACAATACAAACGTGAATACGCGCATCGGCTGCACGGATCCGAACGGCCTGGCGGTGCGCTTTCAGGTGATGCGCAAACGCGAGATCGATGTCGCCTGCGCAGAAATGAATACCTGGTCGCATCGTCCGCGCGTGAATCAGCGCAGCCCGATGTACGAGCGGGCCTTGCCGATCGAAGTGGGGCATGTGGTGTTTTTCGTGCGGGACGTGAATGCCTGCGAAAAATTTTATAGCGAACATTTCGGTTTCGTTGCCTCCGATCGCTATCCGGGCCGCGGCGTGTTTTTGCGTTGCGCGGCCGAGGGCGGACATCACGATCTGTTTTTGCTGCAGACGCCGGAGCCGCGCGCCGGATTGAATCACGTGGCCTTTACCGTGCGCGATATCCATGAAGTATTCGGCGGCGGATTGCACATGGCGCGCAAGGGTTGGGATACCCAGCTCGGACCGGGCCGGCATCCGATCTCATCGGCTTACTTCTGGTACTTCCGCAATCCCGCCGGCGGACTGATCGAGTACTACGCCGACGAAGATCAGCTGGACGCCGATTGGGAAGCGCGCGAATTCGAACCGGGGCCGACGGTGTTCGCCGAATGGGCGATCGACGGCGGGCTCGACGGCAATACCCGGCGTCAGCGCAATGCCGATGCGCCGTCCGGAAAATTTATGACAGATCAACCGAAACCTTGAGGAGGCACACCATGCCGGAACGTTATCTCAACCCGCACCAGGCTCGCCGCCGCCCGCCGACACAATATGAAGATCTGCTGGGCGATTCGCTGGAGCGCGCCTATGCCGCAGGCATCCATGATTTGCCGGGCCTGGTGGCCCATCTGAATCTTACCGGGCCGGGTTGCCCGGTGGATGGCATCGTCTGGACCGAACAATCTTTTCAAGATGAAATGGCGCGTCTTGCCGACTGAGGCGGACCGATCGTTTCATCTATTTATCTATCAAGGATATTGTCATGAGAACCCCTCCTAACGATCCCGCCGACGCAGTCCTCGCGGTGGGATTGAAAAATCTGTGGTATCCGATTTGCCCATCCGATTTCGTCGCCGAGAAACCGGTGTCGCTGCGCCGGCTGGGAAACAAGTTCGTGCTTTGGCGCGAAGCCTCCGGCGAATTGCATGCGCTCAACGATCGATGCCCGCATCGCGGCGCGCCGTTATCGCTGGGCATTGCGCTGGGCGATCGCATCGCCTGCGGTTATCACGGTGTCCAGATTCGCGCCGACGGCGTGGTCATGAGCGTTCCCGGCAGCCCGGGCTGCAAACTGGAAGGCGCCAAAGCGACCCGTTCGTACCATGTGCGCGAAGCCGCCGGCGCGATCTGGCTGTACAACGCCGATGAGGACGTGGCCGAACCGCCGCCGCTGAATTTGCCGGAACAACTGATTGCGCCCGAATTTTCGAATTTCCTTTGCTACAACGAATGGAATGGCGATTATCGCTACGTGATCGACAATGTGATGGACCCGATGCACGGCACTTACTTGCATAAGCAATCGCATTCGATGGCGGAAGGGGCATCGACCGCAGCGTTTTCCGTGCGCGATACCGACATCGGTTTCGTGTTTGAAAAAGAAGGGCAGCGCAGCGTCAATTTCGACTGGACCGAATGGGCCGATACCGGCGCGCACTGGATGCGCCTGGAAATTCCGTATCCGAAAACCGGCGGTCCCGGCGGCAATTTCATCATCATCGGCAGCTATACGCCGATCGCCGAAAATGTCGCTGCCGTATTTTTCTGGCGCTGCCGCAAGGTCGAAGGCTGGCAACGCAATGCCTGGCGCTTCCTTTACAGAAACCGGCTTGAAGCGCGGCATTGGGTGGTGCTGGAACAGGATCGCGTCGTTCTGGAGGAAATGGAGCCGGACGCCAATCAGCATGAAATGCTGTATCAGCACGACATCGGGATTGTCCGTTTGCGCCGTCATTTGAAGAGTCTGGCGAAGGCGCAGCTTGAGGCCGGTCCGGGTCAGAGTCAGGACAAGGCGGCTTGATGGGGCGTTCTATTTCGGTTCGCGTGCAGGCGATGCGCCTGGAAGCTCGCGATATCGTCAGCGTCGAATTGACGGCGGCGGACGGCGCAACGCTGCCGCCGTTCGAAGCAGGCGCACATATCGATCTGCATCTTGCCAACGGCGTGGCGCGCAGTTATTCCTTGCTGAATTCGCCGCAGGAGCGCAGCCGCTATGTGGTTGGCGTGGCGAAAGACCGCAACAGCCGCGGCGGTTCGCGCTACGTGCATGAGCAATTGCGTGTCGGCGCGGTGCTGGATGTTTCATTGCCGCGCAATAATTTTCCGTTGGACGCATCGGCGCCGCATACCGTGCTGATCGCCGGCGGTATCGGCATCACGCCGATCTCCTGCATGTACGAGCATCTGCGCAGCCTCGGTAAATCGGTCGAACTATTGTATTGCGCGCGCTCGCGTGAAGATGCGGCGTTCGGCGATCGTTTGTTGGCGCAGGCCGGTGTGGAAAGTCATTTCGATCAGGAACGGGGCGGTGCGCCGGACTTGCGACATTATCTGGCCGGCAAGGGGGCAGATGCCGATGTGCATTTTTATTGCTGCGGGCCGGCGCCGATGCTGGCGGCGTTCGAGCAGGCCTGCGAGGAACTGGGTTTGCGCAATGTGCATATCGAACGTTTCGCCGCAGCGCCCGATGCAGCGCCGGTACAGGCCGGCAACTATATTGCGGAACTGGCGCGCAGCAAAAAGACCGTGCCGGTGCCGGCCGGAAAATCGCTGCTGGATGCCTTGCTGGATGCCGGCATGGATGTGCAGCACAGTTGCCGCGAAGGTATTTGCGGCGCTTGCGAAACGCCAGTGCTCGAAGGCGTGCCGCTGCATCGGGATAGCGTGTTAAGCAAAGGTGAACGTGCCGCCAATCGCAGCATGATGATCTGTGTGTCCGGTTGTCAGGGAGACCGCTTGGTACTGGATCTGTAATCGTCCCGATTCAATTCCCGCTTCGATATTTAATCTGAGCCTCTTCATTCCGTCAGGAATGGAGAGGTTTTTTTTTCGGCCGGGCCATGAGCGCAATCGACAATTTCCTTGACAAGCCAAAGAGGGCTGATTAATCTCTTTGACGCATGGTTTCATTCTATGGAGTATATGTTTCATAGAGTGAAACAATTAAAAATAGTTAAATTAAACTGATGAATAAAACTTATACATAAAACCGCTTACCGGTTGGAGGAGACTTCCATGGCATTGCGCATAAATGGGTTCTTTGGTGCTGGCATTAGTGTTGGGATTTTCGGCCTGGCCTTACTTGTAACGATGGGCTCGGCGCAAGCGGTAGATATTCAGAAACTCGCCACTTATCAAGGCGCGGACCGTGAGCAGATGTTGGCGGACGGCGCAAAAAAGGAAGGCTCGCTCACGCTCTACATCAATATTCCGCAGGTCTATTCCAATCTGTTCGTACAGCCGTTTGAACAGAAATACGGCGTCAAGGTCAATATTTGGCGCGCGCGTTCCGAACTGACGTTGAAACGCACCATCGACGAGGCCCGCGCCGGCAAACCGGCGGTCGATGTGATCGACAGTATTGCGCCGCCGATGGAGGCTTTGCGGCGCGAACAACTGCTGGAGAAAATCGATTCGCCGGTCTTCAAGGATCTGGCGCCTTACGCCATTCCAAAACATCATGAATGGGTATCGATGCGGGAACTGGTCTATGTGCAGGCCTACAACACCAACAAGGTGAAGAAGGAAGATCTGCCGAAAACTTATCAGGATTTGCTGGCGCCCAAGTGGAAGGGCAATGTCGGCATCGAATCCGACGATCATGAATGGGTTTCTTCCGTCATCAACGATATGGGCAAGGAAAAAGGCGTCAAATTTTTCCGTGACCTGGCCGCCAACAATCTGGCGATGGTCACCGGGCATCCGGTGCTGGTCAATGCGGTGGTGTCCGGCGAAGTGCCGCTGGCCCTGACGGTCTATAACTACGACGCCGCGCACTGGAAAGAGCAGAAAGCGCCTATCGATTGGTATGTGATCGAACCGGCAGTGACGATCGGGGATGGCATCGCGATCGCCAGAAATGCACCGCATCCGCACGCCGCTTTGCTGTTTTATGAATATATGCTGGGCGTGCAAGCGCAAACTATCCTGAAGAATATGGGCTTTGTGCCGACCAATGTGAATGTGGAATCGCCATTGAAAAACGTCAAGCTCAAAGTGCTCGATGCGGCGGCCTTGCTGGATGACGACGATGCTTCCGAAAAGCAATTCAAGTCCTTGCTGATCGAGAAGCGCTAAGGAAGCACTGATTAAGCGTACCTGACGGCCCAATCTCACCGTACTTAAAGTACGGTTCCGCGTCTTAATCCATAGCTTGAACCGCCAGCTACACTTACTCGGCGCTTTTTGACTTAATCAGAGATTCCTTAAAAATCTGAAACGGAAGATTTAAACGCGGAATCAAAACGGCAACAAGCATCGAAAAAGTGGTGTAATAGCGCTGTAGATTCTTGGTCTAGATAAAACATGGCGCTGATTCCTCCCATAGATCTTTCTGTCGACCACGGAGAAAACGCGCCTGTTCCTACAGGCGGGTTTTCCAATCTGTTGACGCGCCGCCATCAAATATTCCCCGTACTGGCCGAAGTTGAATTGACGCGTCTGCGCCGTTTCGGCCAGATCGGGCATTGGGCCGACGGCGAGCTGCTGTATGCGACGGGCCAGTCGAATGCCGGCATGGTGGTGATCTTGTCCGGGCATGTCATCGTCAGTCTCACCGAGCGCGGCCGGGAAGTGGCGATGGTTGAAGTCGGGCCCGGCCAGTTCACGGCGGAGATCGCGCAACTGAGCGGACGTCCGTCATTGGTCAATTGCCGGGCGATGGGGCCGGTCGAGGCGATCGTGATCAGCTCGCCTTCGTTGCGTGCGCTGGTGGTGGCCGAAGCCGAACTCGGCGAACGGATCATGCGGGCGCTGATTCTGCGCCGGGTCGAATTGCTGAAAAGCGGCGGCGGCCCGACCATCGTGGGCGCTGCCGGCAGTGAAGGTGTGATCCGGCTGAGCGGGTTTCTGGCGCGCAATGGGCAACCGCATACCGTGCTGGATGCGGCTACCGATCCGGAAGCGGCCGCATTGCTCCAAACCTATGTGCAGCGTCCGGAAGACGCGCCGCTGGTGATTTGCCCCAGCGGCCTGGTGCGGCGCAATCCTTCGGAAGCCGAGCTTGGCAGTTGCCTCGGCATGCTGCCGGTGTTCGATCCGGAAGCGCTGACCGATGTCTTGATTGTCGGCGCCGGGCCGGCCGGTCTGGCCGCTGCGGTGTATGCCGCTTCGGAAGGTTTGTCGGTGCAAGTGCTTGAAAATCATGCCTTCGGCGGGCAGGCCGGCGCCAGCGCGCGAATTGAAAATTATCTCGGTTTTCCGACCGGTATTTCCGGCCAGGCGCTGGCAGGGCGCGCCTTCATACAGGCGCAGAAATTCGGGGCGCAGATTGCGGTGCCGGCGCCGGCAATCCGCCTGCATTGCGACAACTATCCGCTGCAGGTCGAACTGGGCGACGGCATGCGCCTTAAAGCACGCAGCGTGATCATCGCCAGCGGCGCGCGTTACCGGCGTCCGGGCTGGGCCGATCTGGCTGCGTTCGAAGGGCGCGGCGTGCATTACTGGGCATCGCCGATCGAAGGCAAATTGTGCCGCGGCGAAGAGGTGATTCTGGTCGGCGGCGGCAATTCAGCCGGGCAGGCCGCGGTATTTCTGGCCAGTCATGCGGCGCGTGTCCACGTGGTGGTGCGCGGCCCCAGCCTTGCCGCCAGCATGTCCAGTTACCTGATCGAACGCATCACCGCCAATCCGGCCATCGAACTGCATACGGATACCGAGATCGCCGGGCTTGAGGGCGACGATAACGGACTGAACGGCGTGCGTCTGCGCAATCGTCACAGTGGCGAGGAGCGCCACCGTTCGCTGCGCCGCGTGTTCCTGTTTATCGGCGCCGATCCGAATACCGATTGGCTGGCCGATTGCGGCGTCGATGTCGACGATAAAGGGTTTGTGTTGACCGGCGCTGGATTACCTTCGCCGACGGCCGCCGGACGCACCGCCATGGAGACCAGCGTGGCAGGTGTATTTGCCATCGGCGACGTGCGCGCGGGCTCGGTCAAACGGGTCGCGGCAGCAGTGGGCGAGGGCGCTGCCGTGGTTGCGCAATTGCATGCTTATCTGGCGCGCATTGCTTGATCGTAGTACTCGTCGCCCAGCAGCATATCCTCGAAAAACGCCCCGAACCGTTGCTGCGGATCGCGCAGATGAATCTCCAATATCCAGCGCATCGCAGACGGAGCGGCTTCCAGGTCCGCCAGCGAGCCGGTATAGATGGTCGCATGCGGAAAGTCGGAAACGCGATGGCCGGGCAGATCGAAATTCAATTCCCATCCCATGCTTCCGGCAATTTTATCGGCGTAAGCATAGAGCGCTTGCCCGCTCAGGTTTTCCCGATTCCACTTGGCGCGAACTTCATGGAACAGCGTTTCGGCATCGCGCGCAATGCGTGAATAGGGCGTGTCTTGCGCCTGTTGCCCGACTACGAACGACGCACCGCCATCGCCTTCCCAGGCTTGCACCCGCGGCGCGATATCCAGAAAGAAAATATCGTTTTCCTGCAATACCACGCCCGGCGCCGATGCCTGTTTCATGGGTTTGATCGTATTGATGCCGAAGCGGACGCGGGTCGGATGCCAGCTTAATTCCAGGCCGGCGTCGATCAATGTTTGCTTGGCCATGGCGACGGCGTCTTCCTCGATCATGCCCGGCTGCACGCGCGCCGCGATGTCTTGAATCGCCTGACGTGTTTTCTGCCGCGCCAGCAACATGCCATCCACCGAAAAAGCCGGTCCGACGCGTTCGGCGGCGGCTTTGAGCGAGGCGTTCATTTCCTTCGTTTCCATGGTTTCCATGGTTCCCATGACTTTCTCCATTGGTGTATAGGCAAAAGTGCAGCAAAAGCGCTGCGTGATTTGCTAAATATTATGGGGAAGGGGATGGCGTTTCCCAATCAAAACGAGGCGGGCTGTTCCGCCAAACTAGAGCGGTTTCGTGCCAACGGCGCGATTCGCTCGTTTTTAACGCGCAATGCTCGGTTAGGATAGGCACGTCGCACACTTTATAAGCTTTTTCAGCCAGGAATAATCGGGGATTTTCATGATCAGAAGAGTCGCTTTTCTTATCTTTCCGGGCGTGCAGGCGCTTGATGTCAGCGGGCCGATGGACGTCTTTTCCGAGGCCAACCGGTTTCTGCTGCCGGAAGATCAATACGCGCTGGAAGTGATCGGCGTGGAAAGAGGCGCCGTCGCCTGTTCGAACGGCTTGCTGATGCAGGCGCACCGGCATTTCAGCGAGGCCGGGGAAGCTGCTGAAAACGGCCAAGCCGCCGACGCCAATAATAATTGGGATTTGTTATTGGTCGCCGGCGGCCCGGCATTGGCGCATCAGGAGATGCCGGCCGAAGTCTATGCATGGCTGCGCGGAGCCAGCCGGCGCGCCCGCAGATTCGGGTCGATCTGCAGCGGCGCTTTTCTGCTGGCCGGCGCGGGATTGCTGGATGGGCGCGTCGTCACCACGCACTGGAACGATGCAGACGTGCTGGCCGCTACCTATCCGCTGGCGCGGGTTGAAGCCGATCGCCTGTTTGTGCAGGACGGCCCGCTATATACATCCGCCGGCGTGACCGCGGGCATCGATCTTGCGTTGCATCTGCTGACGCAGGATCACGGGCAGGAGGTGGCGTTGAATGTGGCCAAGCGCCTGGTGGTTTTCACGCAGCGCGCAGGTGGCCAATCGCAGTTCAGTCCCTATCTCACGCCATATGCCGAACCTGCGTCATTGGTGGCGCAGGTGCAGCACTATGTGCTCGATCATCTGGCCGAAGATTTGACGCTTCCTGTGTTGTGCCGGGTTGCCAATATGAGCAGCCGTAATTTTTCGAGGGTGTTTGTGCGCGATGCAAAGATCACGCCGGCCGAATTCGTGGAAAGCGCAAGAGTCGATGCGGCCCGCGTGATGCTGGAAACCAGCGCTGCGCCGCTGAAGACGATTGCCTTTCGCTGCGGCTTTCGAAATGCCCAGCTCATGCGCGGCGTTTTTACCCGGCGTCTGGGGGTATCGCCTTTGCAATATCGACAACATTTCGGTAATCCCGGGTAAAATCGCGTCTGACTAATTATAGTCTAACGCTATCGTTTTTATCTTTAATTGACATTGGACACTATCGCTAAATCACTGCATCCTTCGCACATCGCTATGTAACATAAGTAAGGCAAGATCGCTTTTTCATTTAATAAAAAATCATCATGAAAACAGAAAATTCTCGAAATAAGATCAGCGTTGCAGGCAGGTTAAGCAGTGGGTTTGCGTCTATCTTCATCATGATGCTGATCCTGACGGCGCTGAGTATTGCCAAGGTAAACACCATCGAAGCGGCATTGAACCGCATCAGCGATGTGAATAACGTCAAGCAGCGCTACGCGATCAATTTCCGCGGCAGCGTGCATGATCGGGCGATCGCGTTGCGCGACGTGACGCTGGTGGCCGACGACGAACTCAAGCCGGTGCTGGATCTGATCGGAAAACTGGATGCCGATTACCAGAATTCGGCTCAGCCGCTGGATCAAATCTTTGCCGGCCAGCAAAAGCAGAGCGATCCCGATGAGCAAGCGATTCTTGCCGAGATCAAAGCCAATGAAGCGCGTACGATGCCGATGATCAAGCACATCGTCGAGGCACGGCAATCCGGCAATCTGGACGATGCGCGCCAAATGTTGCTGCAGAAAGCGCGTCCGGCCTTTGTGGCCTGGCTGGGAAGCATCAATAAATTCATCGATCTGGAACAGCACAAGAGCGAGCTTGAATCGATCGAGGCGCGCAGCGTGGCGCATCAATTCCATATCTGGATGCTGACGCTGTGCGTATTGTCGCTGGTCATCGGCATTGCCGTGGCCACCATCATCACGCGCAATATCGGCAAGGCGCTCGGCGCGGAACCGGATGATGTGAAGGCATTGGCGGCTGCAGTCGACCGCGGTGAATTGTTTCATGACGTGCAACTGCGCAATGGCGATACCGACAGCATCATGTCGGTGCTGGCCAAGATGAGCCAGAACCTGCGTAAAACCGTGGCTGAAGTGCGCGACACCGCGCACGGGGTATCGCAAATCAGCGCCAAGATATCGCAAGGCAATCAGATGCTGGCAGGCAGAACCGCCGAACAGGCCGGCTCGCTGGAAAAAACCGCGTCGACCATGGAGCAGCTTACTTCTGCAGTCAAGCAGAATGCCGACAATGCCTTGCAAGCCAATCAACTGGCGATGAACGCTTCCGATATCGCGGTCAAGGGCGGCAGCATTGTCGGCGAGGTGGTCGATACGATGAATTCGATCAATACCTCATCGCGCAAAATCGTCGACATCATCGGCGTGATCGACGGCATCGCTTTCCAGACCAATATCCTGGCGCTCAATGCGGCAGTGGAAGCGGCCCGCGCCGGCGAGCAGGGCCGCGGTTTCGCGGTGGTTGCCACCGAAGTGCGCAGCCTGGCGCAGCGCAGTTCTTCCGCCGCCAAGGAAATCAAAGGCCTGATCGACGATTCGGTGCAGCGCGTCGATGCCGGTACCCGCCTGGTCGAACATGCCGGCGCCACGATGCAGGAGATTGTCAGCAGTGTGCGCAAAGTGACCGATATGGTCGGCGATATCACCACGGCCAGCCACGAGCAGCATCTCGGCATTGAAGAAGTCAACCGCGCGATTGCATCGATGGATCAGGTACGCCAAAAAAATCTGACTTTGGTGCAGGAAGCCAGCGATGAAGTGCAGGCCTTGCAAGATCAGGCCGATCATCTGAATCGCGCAGTCGACGTGTTCAAGATGGATCGCCTGCAGATCATCGATGGACAGGAACGCATGATCGATGTCACGCCGCGCGCGATGGCTTTGAAATCGGGGACTTGAGATGCGGAATCCAGGCTAAGTTCAGAACCGGGGATCGCCGTTGCAGTACCGGCAATCTTTCGGTAATCCGGCCCGATGATTTAAAGTTTTCCCTGTTCCTGACGTTATTAAAAGACAGACCGCGAAGCGTTTCGACGAAGCGCCGATTTTGCAACGGATTTTGTTCATGTGAAGGATGCAACGATGTTATCGGGTATATCTGCAGCACTGAATTCCGCTAATAATGCACCGGCGATGACGGAGACTGCTGCGGATCAAAGCCGGCAGACGCTGTCCGCTTCCGTAAGCGCTTCAAATACGGCTTCAAATACCGGCCCCGCTCCCACGAGCAGCACCAATGTCCAGATTTCCGCTGCGGCCTTGCAACTGATCAAAGGCGATGCCGAGGCGCCGCAATCGGTCGCGGGCCAGAAAGCGTTGGCGGCGGAAGCACGGCGCAGGCTGGCGGCGATTTTCGATTATACGGACGATGCCGCAATAGCCAAGGCCGACAATGAAGTACCCGATACCGATGACCCGGCCTTGTTGGCCAGGGCCACGCAGGCAACCGGATTTATCCATCACACTGCGGCGAATCCCTTTGCCGCGCTCCCGCGCGATCAGTTGGTGGCGATTGTTTATGACGATAGCGGCGCATACACAACCAATGAACGCCTGGCTGCCATGAGCCAGCAACAGAACATGGATTACAACAATATGACGCGCGCGTTTGCATTGGATCAGATCGGCGGCGATCACATTGGGCTCGATCAGGCATTGATCGGTGCTTATGATCAGTTGTCGCCCATGGAAAAAGCGCTGGGCCAGTATCCGGCTACCTACAAAAGCGATCTCGAAGCAAAGATCGAGGCGGGCGCTAAAAAAGAAAAGAATCCGCTTCTACACGCAAACGGCGTCCTGCCTTTCGATCCCAGCCGGGGAATGGGGGACATCGCGACCAAGCCTTTGGTGTCTTATGACGGCAATTCGGCCGGTAGCGCAAATGCGAATCCCGATGCCGGGACCGCTGCCGTCAATACGCAAGCGCCGTCGGCGCCACCTGAATCCGATGGCAATATGAGCCCGCCGATTGCCGACCAACTCGACAAATCACGCAAGAAATCCGATATCAGGGATTTCCTGGCAGGTCAGATCGACAGCATGCATTTGCACAATGCGAAGCCGCGGCATTCTGTCAGTCAAGAGCCGTTGAACGCTCTCATTAATGCCGGCGTCGATACGTCTGCTTGATTGTCTGTTTGAGTTGAGCATCGGCTTGATCCGTTAATAAAAAAAAGCCCGCTTTGAGCGGGCTTTTGATCGTTACCGGGTATCCGGCTGCCTATTGAGGATTTCGCTTCATTCGAAAACCAGGGCAGCTTTGGCAGCCGAGCCGGCAATGGCTTGCGTCGGATTCACATATTTCGGTGCAAGCTGGGTCACGATTTGCGTTTCATCGCCGCCAAGTTTGAACACGCTGATCGCTTGCGCCAGATTCGCAGCCTGCTGTTGCATGGCCTCCGAAGCCGCAGCCGCTTCTTCGACCAGCGCCGCATTCTGTTGCGTGACGTGATCCATCTGCGCAATGGCTTTGTTGACCTGTTCGATGCCCGAAGTCTGTTCCTGGCTGGCGGCAGTGATTTCTCCCATGATGTCGGTCACGCGTTTCACGCTTTCCACAATTTCATGCATCGTGACGCCGGCCTGATCCACCAGTTTGGCGCCGGCATCCACTTTATGTACCGAGTCGTCGATCAGCGCCTTGATTTCCTTGGCGGCTGCGGCGGAACGTTGCGCCAGGCTGCGCACTTCGGAAGCCACCACGGCAAAGCCGCGGCCCTGTTCACCGGCGCGGGCGGCTTCCACTGCCGCATTCAGCGCCAGGATATTGGTTTGGAAGGCGATGCCGTCGATGACGCCGATGATGTCGACGATTTTCTTCGCCGAAGTGTTGATCGAGCCCATGGTATCGACCACTTCCGAGACCACCAGGCCGCCCTTGAGCGCGACTTCGGAAGCCGAGATCGCGAGTTGATTGGCCTGGCGGGCGTTGTCTGCGTTTTGCTTCACGGTCGATGTCAGCTCTTCCATCGAGGCCGCGGTTTGTTCCAGCGAACTGGCTTGTTCTTCGGTACGGCTGGACAGATCCAGATTGCCGCTGGCGATTTCGCTGGAAGCGGTCGCAATGGTTTGCGTGCCGCTGCGCACGTCGCCGACGATTTGCACCAGGCTGTCGTTCATGTGTTTTAGCGCCATCAGCAATTGGCCGGTTTCGTCGGTGCGGCGTACTTCGATATGTCGGGTCAGA
The DNA here is from genome assembly GCA_036500325.1 of Herbaspirillum sp. Lineage (GTDB taxonomy): Bacteria > Pseudomonadota > Gammaproteobacteria > Burkholderiales > Burkholderiaceae_D > Herbaspirillum. The sequence continues at coordinate 57,424 of DASYCG010000083.1, forward strand.
TCGCCGCTGGCGACGCTCTCTGCCATGTCAACCGCTTCGCTCAAAGGCTGTGTGATCGAACGGGTCAGCGTGCGGGCAAACAAGGCGCCCAGCAACAGCGTGATACCGCCCAGCCATAACAGCAGGGTCGTACTCTTGTTTGAGCTGTCTTGGATGGCTTCTGCGGTTTTATCGATTTCCTTGCGCTGATAATCCAGGAAGGCTTGCAGGCTGGCGATGTAGCGCGGCGAGATCTGCGCGAATTCGGTATCGAAAATATGCGTGGCTTCGTCGGCATTGCCGGCGCGCTTGGCACTCATCAGCCTATCGCGCGCGTTGGTATAGGCGTCGCGATTTTTGTTTACCGCTTCGAACAGTTTATGTTCTTCCGCCGCCATGCCCAGCTTCTGGATGTCTTTCGAAATATTGGCATTGCCGCCGCGTGGATTGGTATCTTTGCCTTCAGTGGCAAACATCGCTTCCAGGCTGGCGTCCGAACTCTTGGCGACTGCCTTGGCGCGGGTCAGGCCGGCGGCGACGCTGCGAAACCATTCTTCGGTCAGGCGTTCTTTGGTCAAGGGGGTTGCCATCATCACGCGCATAGCCTCGGAAGTGCTGTGCAAACGCCAGATCGCGCCAGCCAGCATAAGAGCCAGCAACAGAAGAATGATGGCGAAACCGCCGCCGAGCCGAGTGCCAACACGCAGATTATTCAAATTCATTAACGTCCCCTTGGTAAATAGCGCTTCTTGAACCCAGAAATAATGATTCGATGCGGCTGCGGTAGCTTCCGATACTTCAAGCGATTTCAATTATCGTTATTGATCGGTAACGCCGTTGCTCGCGCTTTTCTGGGTATCAATGCCCCTTTGTGAGGGGCCGCGCATAAAAAGTTAGATGTAAATAATCTCCGTGATGCCTAATTTTTCTTATCGGCAATATACAGAAAGACTTTAGATTAATCCAGTGAATGTCCGATACCTGGCCTTTTGTCGGCCTTGGGCAGGGTGAACTTTATACTATCTAAGTAGTTTCACGTAAAACTGTTGTAAAAAGCGCCGCGCCATGGCGCCGGCTTACGAGAATGCCACCATGTCCATTGCCAGCACGCCATATTCATGACTCGAATGCAGCAATTCGGCCTTCGATGCGGCGCCTGCCGCCCCCATGGCGACGAATAACGGCAGCAGATGTTCTTCGCTGGGATGATTGCGTTCGGCCGAGGGCGCCTGTGCGCGGTAATCGAGCAGTTGATCGTGTGCGTTGCTTTCAAGCCGGATTTTCATCCAGTTGCCGAATTCGCTGACCCACGACGGCACGTCGGCATCGCCGCCGCCGCGGCGGATTTCGCGAAGATTATGGGTCATGGATCCGGAGCCGATGATCAATATGCCGGCGTCGCGCAATGCGCCCAAGGCCAGGCCCATCTGTTCGTGCTGTGCAGGGGTGCCGCCGTGAATCAGTGAAATCTGCGCGACCGGGATATCGGCGTCCGGATACATCAGGCGCAGCGGCACCCAGGCGCCGTGATCCAGCCCCCGGCTTGTGCTGCGTTTAACGGCGAAACCGGCCTGTTCCAGCAATGTTGCCGCTTGTGTCGCGGCGTCCGGCGCGCCTTGCGCCGGATATTGAATATCGAACAGCGCTTGCGGGAAGCCGCCGAAATCGTGAATCGTCTCCGGCTGCTGGGCCAGGCTGACGGCGGGGCTGCCGGCCGATTCCCAATGGGCGGAGATCATCAGGATCGCCTTCGGCCTGGGCAAGGACTTGCCGAGCTCGAGCAGGAAGCGGTGCGCCGGCGTGTCGGTCAGCGCCAGCATCGGCGATCCGTGCGAGATGAAAAGGCTGGGCAGCTTATTCGGCGACCTGTCTGGCGATGTATTCATGATGATCCTGTGGCAAGAGATGGCTTTATTGCTTGCAGCTGTATAGGTTGCTGAATCTGAGATAAGACTGAAATCTTAGATACGCAGAATACACCGGGATTAACTGAACGGTATTGCGCCTGCCGGATCGTCCTGATGACGGCAGGGAAAGGAGGGGGCTTACGCCTGATTGAGTTGGGTCACGGAACAGGCTTGTTCAACCCGATTCCGTCCGGCGTGCTTGGCCTGGTATAAGGCGGCATCGGCATCGCCGTAGGCGGTTTCGAAATCGCCGCCGGCGTCGATCCAGCTGACGCCGAAACTGGCCGTGACCGGATGCGACGGCAAACAGATGAATACTTCCTCGGCAATGGCGCGCCGCACCGCTTCGGCCAGCCGCATTGCGCCGAGCAAATCGATGCGCGGCAACAGCACGGTAAATTCCTCGCCGCCGACCCGTCCGACTTCACCGATGCTGTTCAACGTGGTATTGAGCCTTGCCACCAGTTCGCGGATGACGCCGTCGCCGGCAGGATGGCCGAATGCGTCGTTGATGCGCTTGAAAAAATCGATATCCAGCACGATCAGCGACAGCGGCCCTTGCCGCAGAAAATAGTTGGCGCGTTCGAACACCGCGCCGCGATTCAAGGCGCCGGTCAGATCGTCGTGCCGCGCCTTGTAATCGAGCTCGGCACTAAGCCGCTGCAAGGTGGCGTTAAGCGTATTCAACTCTTTTTCGGTGCGGTCGCTGCGGGCGATCAGGCGGCGCGTTTCCCGCATCAGGCGCTCGTAATATGTGATCAGTTCTTCCAGCGCAGGACGATAGCCGTCGGCCGGCGGATTGTTGATTGCCAGCGCTTTATAGGCGCGTGCCAGCGCTGCCGTTTCGGCTTCGAACAGATCGATATCGCTCATCAGCTTTTCACTGCGCAGTCGTTAAACGTCAATTCCGGGAAGTCTTCGCGCAACTCTTGCCCGAATTCGAATATCGTATCGTCTTCTTCATCGTGATACCAATTCAAAATCACCGGCGTGCCGGCCTTGGCTTTTTCGTTCAGAGCGCCGAATAAGGCAAACAGCATCTTGGTGCTGGAGCTGTTGAAATAAGCCAGCGCCACGTTGACTGAAATGGGCGCCGCGACGGCGTCCTGGCTCAGATATTCGCGCAGCGTTGCGATGATGTCGCCCCAGAAAACAGCGGCGTTTTCCGGATACGATTCTCCCTTCAATGAAAGTTGACGTTCGTCGAAACGAAAATCGACTTCCGGGGAGCTTGCCGTTGCAGCCAAAAAGAAATTGTTCATATTTTTATTTTCGAAAAATGAGGCTTCAAATCGTCGCCTTCAAATAAAACATGCTGTTGCCGCCGGCGCCCGGTGCGAACTGAAACTCCAGCGGTTCGCTGGCGTCGCGCGCCATGGTCAGCAATCCCAGGCCGGCGCCTTTGCTGTCTTCCGGTGTTTCGGCGCGCAGCATTTCCTTGTATTCGCGCTTGATCTCGTCGATTGTCAACGTGCGCAGATGCTCCAGTTTTTCGCGCAGGCGGTCGGCGACTTCGGCCAGCACCGGGTTGGCGCAGTGCAGATAGTAACGCTCATCCTTGGCGGTGATGCAGACCGAACCGTGGCGCACCCCATGATCGGTTTGACCGGTGCTTTGTCCCGCGCTCTGTCCCGTTTTCTCGTAAGCGTCGGCCGAATAGTGAATGATGTTTTGCGCCATTTCGATAAACGACGAAAATAATTTGCGCCGCGTCAAGCCTTCGGCGCCGACGTGTTCGATGCGCATCTTCACGGCATCGGCTACTGCTGCGATGATGTTTTGCGAAAAGTAACCTGCATAAAAAAAGATTACCTCGCCTGTTCCTGAACAATGGCAAAAATCGTGCAATTGTCCGTCGATCGGTGTGCTTTCCATCTGTCGTTCTGTTTCCGTTAATCGAAGGTTAATCGAGGGTTAATCGAGGCGAAAGCCAAAGAAAGTAAGATCGTCGCGCCGCCGTTGGCGTCCCTGATAGTTTTTTTGTTCGCGCATCAAGGCTTCGCCGAGCGCTGCCATCGACAAGCCGCGATACTGCACAAGTGCGTTGCGCAAGCGCTGTTTGCCGTAGGCGATATTCTTGGGCCCGCCGATCTGGTCGATGATGCCGTCGCTGGTGGCGAAGACAATCGTGCCCGGCGCCAATTGCATGCTCTTGTTTTTCCAGAGCATTTCCCTGGTGGTGCCGACGTAGCCCAGGCCGGTGCGCTCGCCGTCGATGATCTGTACTTCATCCTGACCGGGCGCCAGCACGAACAGCGGCATCTTGGCATTGCTGCAGGTGAGGACGCGCGTGGCCGGGTCGAACCAGAAAAATGTTGCATCCATGCCATCGTCGGATTCCGACAGGCGATCCATTGCTGCGTGCTGTCCGAGCGCATGCTTCATGCCGCGGTTGACTTCGCTCATCAGCAATGCCGGATCGCGCGGGCCGTGCCGGTTCATCGCTTGCGCCAATGCCGAGGAGGCGATCAGCGTCAGGAAGGCGCCGGGGACGCCGTGGCCGGTGCAATCGGCCACTACGGCAAACCAGCCTTCGGGAAAACTTTCGAAATGATAAAAATCGCCGCCGACCACATCGCGCGGTTCCCATACCAGGCAGGCGTCGGTCAATATCGCGCTCATCGTTTCGCGCGAGGTGCTCAGCATGGCGCGCTGGATGACGCTGGCGTAATCGATGCTTTGCATGACCTGGCGGTTTTTTTCCGACTGCAGGTCGACCATCATGCGCATCAGATCGAGGCCGGAACCCAATCCCGCGAATTTGCCGTTGTCCACGATCAGGAAACCGTCGGCCAGTGTTTTGTCGCCGGACTCTACCGCCAGCGCCGCCAGTTCTTCGATCGGCGTATCGACTTCGACGATCAATGGATCCTTATCCATGAACGCGATACAGGATTTTTTTTCGTACAATTCGCGATGGTAGGGCTTCGACATCTGCGACATGAAAATATTGCGGCTGATCAAGCCCATTGGATGCCCGTCTTCAAGCACGGGCAAGCTGATCAGTTCTTTATACTTGCTGAATACTTCGAGTACCGTGGCATTGGATTGCTCGAAGGTAACTGTCGGTACGGACACCGCAAGATCGCTCGCTGACGGTTGCTGAATACAGCGGCTCAAGGCCGGCATCACATGAAAGTCAGTTTCCATTGCGTGTTGTTATTCTTGATAAAAATGCAATAATAAATGGCTTGTATTACCGGCGTATGACTGTTGCATGACAGCGTGCTGAAATGCGTGCCGAAAAGTGTGCTGAATTGGCTGCCCGGACAAGCGCCGGCGAACAGGCTAACATACGCAAAGGCAAATCGGAACGGCGCTGTCGCCCATCCGCAATTGGCCATTATCGAGGAGCAAGCATGACTGTTGTTTTGTATGGCTACTGGCGCTCACTCGCTACGTTTCGCGTGCGGATTGCCTTGAACATCAAAGGTGTTCCATTCACAGAAAAGATGATCGATCTGACCAAGGGCGAGCAATACGAAGAGCCCTATCACAGCATCAATAAACAACACGTGCTGCCGGTGATGGAGCACAACGGCTTACGGCTGGCCCAGTCGTTGCCGATCATGGAATACATCAACGAGGTCTGGCCGGAAAATCCATTGTTGCCATCGGACGCCGCAGGACGGGCGCGCGTGCGTGCTTTGGCGCAGATCGCCGTCGCCGATACCCATCCGCTGCACACGCCGCGGGTCAGGGATTATCTGGAAAAGGAATTCGGGCTGGATGAAGCGGCGCGGCTGAAGTGGGTCCATCATTGGCTGCGCAAGGGTTCGGAAGCGATCGAAGCGCGATTGAGCGGGGATGGCCTGTCGGGCACTTATGCGCACGGCGATGAAATTACTTTCGCCGATATGGCGTTGGTATCGCATGTGGCAGGGGTTCGCCTGTTCAACGCCGGGCTCGATAATGCGCCGACGCTGGAAGCGATCGCCGATCGCTGCCTGGCGCTGGATGTATTTGCCGACGCGCATCCGTTGCGCCAAGCCGGGGCGCCGCCTGCTTGAATAGAAATAGACTTGATAACTGATATTCACACAAAAAATTAGACCATTATGTTGCGGTGCGATATATTGAATCCGTCTCCTCCAATCTCCTCCTAAAGATATTGGATTCAGCCCGCACCGAAAGGTCCGCGGGCTTTTTTTTTCGCCGGCGTTTTTGTCCATTGCCCGGCGCACGGCGTGGGCGATGGTAAAGTATTTCGCTTGCGTTGTATTTGGTTGGAATTTCGTTGTAATTTGGATAAAGGTTGGATATGTCAGCAGTGGAACAGCCTAAGGCGCGCCCCGATTTACGTCCCGATTCTCGCCCCGACACGCCCTGTGTGGCGGTTTGCTCCACATTGTTCGATGACATCTGCCGGGGGTGCGGCCGCACTGCCGACGAGGTGTCGCAGTGGGTGGTGATGACGGAGCAGCAAAAAGATCAGGTCTGGGAGCGGATTCTGGCGCAGGGATATCCGCGCCGCCAGTCCTGAGTGGTCTTGAATCGTCCTCGAATCAGCTTCAATCAAGCAAGGTTTTGTTGCGTTGCAAAAAACACAACGCCACGCTTGCGCAGCATGGTCGATAATGCGATCAGCGGCAGCCCGGTCAGTGCGGTCGGATCGCTGCTTTCGATCTTTTCCAGAATCGCGATACCCAATCCTTCATTTTTTGCGCTGCCGGCGCAGTCGTAAGGCTGCTCTATGCGCAGGTAGGCGTCCAATTCATGGTCCGGCAGGTCGCGGAAAGTGACGAAAGTCTGCACATTATCTGTTTGAACCACCGGCGCAGGGCCGGTGCTGTCCAATAAACACAGGGCGGTGTGAAAAATAACCCGGCGGCCGCGCATTTTTTGCAACTGGCACAGGGCATTTTCATGATTGCCCGGTTTGCCGATTTGCTCGCCGTCCAGCGTGGCGACCTGATCGGAACCGATGATCAGTGCGCCGCCGGCTGGCATGCGCAGGCCGATGGCCCGGGCTTTTTCCTGCGCCAGCCGCAGGGCGGTGGTTTCGGGTGCTTCGCCGGGCAGGGCGGTTTCATCGATATCCGGCGTGATGACCTCGAACGGCAGGCCTAGCCTGGAAAGTAATTCCCGGCGATAGGGGGAGCTTGATCCCAGGATCAGGCGAGCGTTGGGGGCTTTGGCGTTGCCGGCGATATTGGCGGGATGGTTGCGTTCTGTTGGCATGCTGTCTTATTTTGGTCCGGGCTGGCAAAAAAGTATCGTAACACTTTGACGGATAAGGAAAAAGACTGTTATTATCGCCGGTTTTACAGATTCTTCTTTGGCATGAATCCTTTCCTGATCGATGCGTTCAAATTTAGCAAGCTGTCGGAGCGCCTCGAAGGTGAAACGGCGATCGCCGAGATGGAGCGGGTGGCTGAAGTAGCGCAGGATAAATCCGGTTCGATTGCCTGGGTGTTGCAGGGCGGCAATCATAAGCTCGGTTATCCGCAACTGACGCTGCAGGTGTCGGGTTCGATCAATTTACTCTGTCAGCGGTGTTTGACGCCGTTGAACGTGGAAATCGATTCGGAATCGGTGCTGGTGCTGGCCAAGGATGAGGCGCATGCCGATGAACTGGAAGCGCACCTGGACGACGATTCCATCGACGTTATTGCTGTGCCCGAAGATTTGAATCTGCGTGACTTGATTGAGGACGAGACTTTACTGTCGCTGCCGTTCGCACCAAAACACGAAATATGTCCCGATCAGACGGCGCTGGCTGATTTGGCGAAAAGCGAAAAAGCCTCGCCGTTTGCTGTATTGAAAAATTTGAAGTAACGATGTTTTGCGCTGCAAGGCAGGGTTGGAAATAAAACCCGGGAGCGCAAGCGCATCGTTATTTCTTGGTTAGCCAGACTTGATCTGGGTATGTTAAAATTTCGGAATTAAGAATTAGGAGTTGTCATGGCTGTTCAACAAAACAAAAAAACCCCTTCGAAGCGCGGTATGCATCGCGCCCACGACTTTCTGGTCGCGCCTCCATTGGCTATTGAACCGACAACCGGTGAAACGCATCTGCGTCATCACATCAGCCCTAACGGTTTTTACCGTGGGCGCAAGGTTCTCAAGACCAAGAACGACGAGTAAAAGAATTGTTGTTTTCAATAAAAGCGGCGCAGTGACTATTCAGTTTGCGTCGCTTTTTATATGCTTGAAAACAATGTGTCATTTTGGATCGCCCAATCTGGGTTTGCCGGCAGGTCTGTGGCAGGCTCTGACTCAATAAAATGACAATAAAAATCTCTATTGACTGCATGGGTGGCGATCACGGCCCGTCGGTCACGATTCCTGCCGCCATTTCATTCGTCAAGCGCGAGCCTGACGTTGAGTTGATTCTGGTCGGCCAGGAAGCCATCATTCAAGCAGTTCTCAAAAAGCACAAAGTTGCGGATCATCCGCGCCTGTCGATCCGGCATGCGTCGGAAGTCGTTTCGATGGATGATTCCATCGAAGTCGCGTTGCGCCGTAAAAAAGATTCTTCAATGCGGATCGCTGTCACGCTGGTCAAGGAAGGCGCGGTGCAGGCTGCCGTGTCGGCCGGCAATACCGGCGCATTGATGGCGGTTTCCCGCTATGTGCTGAAAACCATTCCCGGCGTCGATCGTCCCGCCATTTGCACCATCCTCCCCAATCAGAACGACGGCCCGACCTACATGCTCGACTTGGGCGCGAACGTCGATTGCGAACCGCAGCATTTGCATCAATTCGCATTGATGGGCTCGGCGCTGGTGTCGGCAATGGAAGGCAAGCCGCGGCCGACAGTGGGCCTGCTCAATATCGGCGAGGAAGATATCAAGGGCAACGATCTGGTCAAGCATACGGCCGAGCTGTTGCGCGCGGAGCATGAAAAAGGCGTGTTGAATTTTTACGGCAATGTCGAGGGCAACGATATTTTCGAAGGCACCACCGATATCGTCGTGTGCGACGGTTTTGTCGGCAATGTGACGCTGAAAGCTTCCGAGGGTCTGGGGCGCTTTGTTAAAAGCGTCTTGACCACCGAATTCAAAAAAGGATGGCTTAATATGCTGGGTGCGGCGATCGCTTACGGTGCGATCAAGGCGCTATCCCGGCGTTTGAATCCTTCGCGCTACAATGGCGCCAGTTTGCTGGGTTTGCGCGGCCTGGTATTTAAAAGCCATGGCGGCGCCGACATGTACGCGTTTGAATGGGCTATTCAGCGCGCTTACGATGCAGCAAAATACGATGTGCTGGCCCGCATTACGGTGACGATAGCGAAGTTGATTCCAATGGCGGATGGACGGGATGCGCCGATTGCAGAGCCCGGCGTTGCCGAAGTTGTTGCGCCAACTACGACCGTCAATTAAACGCATTATTTAAACGCTTTTTCAAGCAGTTTGGCTTGCTTAAAATCTTGCTCTAAACTTGACTTGCCAATCGCGCCAATTAATTAATACAACGCATAATTATCAAGATCACGAGATGAATCTGTATAGCAAAATTATCGGCACCGGAAGTTATCTGCCGCCGAAGCGCGTCACCAATAACGAGCTGGCGGCCCAACTGGCAGCCGATGATATCGAAACCTCCGACGAATGGATCGTGTCGCGCAGCGGCATATCGGCCCGTCATTATGCCGATGCCGGTGTCATGTCCAGCGATCTGGCTGCGATTGCCTCGAAGCACGCACTGGAAGCGGCCGGTTTGCAGGCTGACGACATCGATCTGATCATCGTTGCCACTTCCACGCCGGATCACCCCGGCGGCTTTCCAAGCACTGCCTGCGTGGTGCAGCGCAAGCTGGAAATCACCAATAACTGCGCGGCGATGGACGTGCAGGCGGTATGCAGCGGCTTCGTCTACGCATTGTCGGTGGCGGACAATTTCATCAAATCCGGCGCGCACAAGAATGTGCTGGTGATCGGCACCGAAGTTTTCTCCCGTATTCTGAATTTCAAAGATCGCACCACCTGCGTGTTGTTCGGCGATGGCGCCGGTGCGGTGGTATTGCAAGCATCGGAGGAGCCCGGCATCCTGGCCAGCAAGCTGCACGCGGATGGCCGTCACGGCGCTATTCTGTGCATCCCCAACGGCCCGGCGGACCGTATCGCGCAAGGCGCGTTTCTTTATATGGACGGGCAGGCGGTATTCAAGCTGGCGGTCTCGCTGCTGGAAAAAGTGGCCACCGAAGTACTGGAAGCAGCGCATCTCGACAGCGCCGACGTCGATTGGCTGGTGCCGCACCAGGCCAACATCCGCATCATGCAGAGCACAGCCAAAAAATTGAAATTGCCGCTGGAAAAAATGATCGTTACCGTCGATCAGCATGGCAATACTTCCGCTGCCTCGATTCCGCTGGCGCTGGATCTGGCCGTGCGCGACGGTCGTATCAAAGCGGGCCATACCATCATGATGGAAGCCGTCGGCGGCGGCTTTACCTGGGGCGCCGTATTGGCGCGCATGTAGAGACGCAGTACACCCGCATCGTCGGGTGTCTGCATCAATAATTAAAACTAATTTTCGTTCTTATTTTCGTAACGCTTAGCTATGACTAAATTTGCATTTGTTTTTCCCGGGCAGGGTTCGCAAGCCATCGGCATGCTCAATGGCTTCGCCGATAACGCGGTAGTGCGCGACACGGTTGCCGAAGCATCGGATGTGCTGCAATTCGATCTGGCCAAACTGATTGCCGAAGGCCCGAAAGAATCGCTCGATCTGACGACCAATACGCAACCGGTCATGCTGACCGCGGCGGTAGCAAGCTATCGCGCGTGGTTGGCTGCCGGCGGTAAAGTGCCGGCGCTGGTGGCAGGACATAGCCTGGGTGAATATTCGGCACTGGTGGCCGCAGGTGTGATCTCCTTTAAAGATGCATTGCCGCTGGTGCGCTTCCGTGCCCAGGCAATGCAGGAAGCAGTCCCGGTCGGCCAGGGCGGCATGGCGGCGATCCTGGGTTTGTCGGACCAGGACGTGCGCGATGCCTGTACCGAAGCAGCGCAAGGCCAGGTGGTTGAAGCAGTCAATTTCAATGCGCCGGCGCAAGTGGTGATTGCCGGCCACAAGGACGCAGTGCAACGTGCTTGCGATGCAGCCAAGGCCAAGGGCGCCAAGCGGGCGCTGATCCTGCCGGTGTCTGCGCCTTTCCATTCTTCCTTGCTGCGTCCGGCGTCGGATCGTTTGCGTGTTTATTTGAACGATGTGACGTTCAATGCGCCGGTTCTGCCGCTGATCAATAACGTCGACGTCGCCGTCAACAGCGATCCGCTTGCCATCAAGGATGCGTTGGTGCGGCAGGCTGCCAGCGCTGTGCGCTGGGTCGAGACCGTGCAAAAAATGGCCGGCGAAAATATCACCCATGTGATCGAATGCGGTCCCGGCAAAGTATTGGCCGGCCTGACTAAACGGATTAATGGCGATCTGACCGGCGAGGCTATCGTCGATCAGGCATCGCTGGACAAAATAATGGAGTTGTTGGCATGACCACAGATACTTTGCAGGGACAGATCGCGCTGGTGACCGGCGCATCGCGCGGCATCGGCCGCGCTATTGCGGCAGCATTGATCGCAAAAGGCGCACGGGTCATCGGTACGGCAACCACGGAATCGGGCGCGCAAGCGATTTCCGCCTATCTTGAGGAATTGTCCCCCGGCAACGGCCGTGGCATGTTATTGGACGTGAATGATGCTACCGCCTGTAACGAAACCATCGATGCCGTCCAGAAGGAATTCGGTGCGATTTCCATTCTGGTCAACAATGCCGGCATCACCAAAGACCAGTTGGCAATGCGCATGAAGGATGATGAATGGGATAGCGTCATCGCCACTAATCTGACCGCTGTAGGCCGCCTGTCGCGCGCCGTATTGCGCGGCATGATGAAGGCCCGGGCCGGACGCATCATTAACATCACTTCGGTTGTCGGCTCGGCCGGCAACCCCGGTCAAATGAATTACGCCGCCGCAAAAGCCGGTGTCGCCGGCATGAGCCGCGCGCTGGCGCGTGAGATCGGCAGTCGCAATATCACGGTCAATTGCGTTGCGCCAGGCTTTATCGATACCGATATGACCAAGGGTCTGGGCGAGGAGCAAGCGGCTGCGCTGCTGCAGCAAATTCCGCTGGGACGTTT
>DASYCG010000084.1:0-6285 GCA_036500325.1 Herbaspirillum sp.
CGGGCCGTACCCCTCACCCAAATGAACGATTTTTATGGCACTAAAGAAAATCAGTCGACTTCGAACTTTCTTTAAATCCATAAAAGACCGTTCATTTGGGTGAGGGGTACGGCCCGTGCCGCGTTTAAAAAAAGGCCACCCATTGCACTAAATCAGCGTTGCCTTAATCTCAACCGGCATTTATTTAAACCACCAGCGACGCTTGTTCAGTGTGCAGCCTCTTAGCCGAAGTGGCAGACGTAATTTACGGTTTCGCTGGTTTCGATATCGAAACTCGAATTGGCGCCGATTTCAAAACGCTGGCCTTCGCCATAACTGCGCCACAGGGTTTGATCCTTTAATTTCACGCGGCATTTCCCGCCGATGATTTCCATGATTTCCGGTGCGCCGGTATTGAATGTCAAGGTCGACGGCAAAATGACGCCTACCGATTTCTTTGTGCCGTCGGCAAAAATAACACTGTGGGAAACGCATTTGCCATCGAAATAGACGTTGGCTTTTTTAACAACGGAAACGTGATCGAATTGAGTGGTCATGTTGTGTGATTTTTAGTTGGGATTTATTTCGCTTCTTTGTCCAGCAGCGGCAGCGATACGGCGGTGCTGGTCGCCAGCAGGCCGGTGCTTTGATAGATCGCCAATTTCTGGCGGGTGTCGCTGATGTCGAGGTTGCGCATGGTCAGTTGGCCGATACGGTCCTGCGGCGAAAAAGCGCCTTCGCCCTTTTCCATCGTCAGGCGTTCCGGCTGATAGGTCAGGTTGGCCGACTCGGTGTTGAGGATCGAATAGTCGTTGCCGCGGCGCAGCTCGACCGTGACTTCGCCGGTGATGGCGCGGGCGATCCAGCGTTGCGCGGTTTCGCGCAGCATGATCGCCTGCGAGTCGAACCAGCGGCCCTGATACAGCAGGCGACCCAGCTTGCGGCCGTTGCTGCGGTATTGGTCGATGGTGTCCTCGTTATGGATGCCGGTAAGCAGGCGCTCGTAGGCGATGAACAGCAGGGCCAGGCCCGGCGCTTCATAGATGCCGCGGCTCTTGGCTTCGATGATGCGGTTTTCGATCTGATCGCTCATGCCCAATCCGTGGCGTCCACCGATGCGGTTGGCTTCCATCATCAGATCGACCAGGTTTTCGTAGACGACGCCGTTGAGCGCCACCGGACGGCCTTCTTCGAAGCGCACGCTGACTTCTTCGCGCTTGACTTCGACGTCGTCGCGCCAGAACGCGACGCCCATGATCGGCTGGACGATCTTGATGCCGCTGTTCAGGTATTCGAGATCCTTCGCTTCGTGCGTCGCGCCGAGCATGTTGGAGTCGGTCGAGTACGCCTTTTCAACCGACATCTTGTAGTCGAAGCCGGATTTGATCATGAACTCGGACATTTCCTTGCGGCCGCCCAATTCATGGATGAATTGATTATCGAGCCAAGGCTTGTAGATGCGCAGATTCGGATTGACCAGCAGGCCGTAGCGGTAGAACCGCTCGATATCGTTGCCCTTGAAGGTGCTGCCGTCGCCCCAGATGTCGACCTTGTCTTCACGCATGGCAGCCACCAGCATGGTGCCGGTGACGGCACGTCCGAGCGGGGTGGTGTTGAAATAGGAGACGCCCGCGGTCGAGATGTGGAACGCGCCGCTTTGCAACGCAGCGATGCCTTCGTTCACCAGTTGTTCGCGGCAATCGATCAGGCGCGCCAGCTCGGCGCCGTAGGCCAGCGCTTTCTTCGGAATTTCGTCGTAGTCCGGCTCGTCGGGCTGGCCCAGATTAGCCGTATAGGCGTAAGGAATGGCGCCCTTTTGGCGCATCCAGTGCAGCGCGGCGCTGGTGTCTAGGCCGCCCGAAAAGGCGATCCCGACTTTTTCGTTGACCGGAACGGATTGGAGGATGTTGGACATGATGGTTCTGACTGAGTTGTTGTAACTGAGGTTGATCGTTAATTGAGTTTGCCGAGCACCAGATATTCGAGCAGGGCTTTTTGTACGTGCAGACGGTTTTCGGCTTCTTCCCAGACGACCGATTGCGGGCCGTCAATGACTTCTGCGGAAACTTCCTCGCCGCGGTGCGCCGGCAGGCAATGCATGAACAGCGCGTCCTTCTTGGCGCGGGCCATTTTGGCCCGATCGACGATCCAGCCATCGAAGGCTTTCAGGCGGGCGCTGTTTTCGTCTTCAAAACCCATGCTGGTCCAGACATCCGTGGTGACCAGATCGGCGTCCTGGCAGGCGTCTGAAGGCGAGGCGAACAGAGTGTAGCGCTTGTTGCTTGGGGATACCAGCGTCGGATCGATGTTGTAACCGTCCGGCGTGGAGACATTGACATGGAAGTCGAACACCTCTGCTGCCTGCAGCCACGAATACAGCATGTTGTTGGCGTCGCCGATCCAGGCCACGGTCCTGTCGCGGATCGAGCCGCGCTGTTCGATATAGGTGAATACATCCGCCATGACCTGGCAGGGATGATGTTCGTTGGTCAGCCCGTTGATGACCGGCACCCGCGAATTTGCCGCGAAACGATCGATGATGTCCTGGCCGAAGGTGCGGATCATGATGATGTCGCACATGCGCGACATTACTTGCGCCGCGTCTTCGACCGGTTCGCCGCGGCCGAGCTGGCTGTCGCGCGTATTCAGATAAATCGCAGCGCCACCCATTTGATGCATGCCGGCTTCGAACGAGAGCCGGGTGCGGGTCGAATTTTTCTCGAACACCATGACCAGCGTGCGGTCCATCAGCGTATGGTGGGCTTCGTAGTTTTTGAACTTGCGCTTGATGATATGCGCGCGTTGAATCACGTACTCGTAGTCGTCCAGCGTGAAGTCGGAGATTTGTAAGAAGTGTCTGCTGCCCATTGCATCGGATCCGGTGCGTTCTGTCTGGTGGTGTGCCATAAATGAAAACGGCGGACAGTGTAAATTCTGCCGCCGATAATTGTAACCGGTTCAATTATAAGGGATTTTAGCGCCAAATTGACGCTCGGCGTGCGATCTCGGATTATGCCTAATGATTATGCCTAGTACAGCGTTTGAGACGCTTCATGCAGCAACTGCACATACAAGGCATGCCGCATCGGGGCGATTTTGCCTTCTTTCAATGCTTCCAGCACTGCGCAAGAAGGCTCGCTGAGGTGATGGCAATTGTAAAATTTGCACTTGCCGAGATAAGGCCGGAATTCACGAAACGCACGCTCCAGCATGCCCTCGGTCAATTGATACAGGCCGAATTCCTGAAAACCCGGCGAATCGATAATCGAGGCGTTGTCGCCGATCGGATAGAGCCGAGTGAAGGTGGTGGTATGTTTGCCGGTATCCAGCGCGGCGGAAATTTCCCGCACGGCGATCTCGGCGTCCGGCACGATCAGATTGATGATCGACGATTTTCCCATGCCGGATTGGCCGATCAGAATGGTCGATTGTCCGGCCAGCAACGGCAGAAAGGTGTCGCGGGTAGCTTCCGGATCGCCGCGCGCCGATACCTGATGAATCGGATAACCCAGCGATGCATAGATCTCCAGCCGCTGCAGGGTTCTCGGCAGCAATGCGGCGACGTCAGTCTTGTTGAGTACGATATGCGCCTGCACGCCGGCCGATTCGGCCGCGATCAGTGCACGTGAGATCAGATCGTCGGTGAAGCCGGGTTCGGTCGCCACCACGATAAACAGTTGTGTAACGTTCGCGGCCAGCAGTTTGGATTTGTATTGATCCGAGCGGTAGAGCAGGGTTTTGCGCTCGTCGATGCGATCGATTACGCCCTGATTCGCCGAGGTTCGCTGGAATTGCAGGATATCGCCGACGGCTACATCGCCCTTTTTACCGCGCGTGACGCATTGCAGTTTTTGTTCGCCGCACTGGACCAGATAATGCCTGCCGTGGGCGGCGATGACGATGCCGGTTTCCGTCGCTGCGTCGTTTTTTCCGCCCTGCAAACGTTTCATGAAAACGACTGCTGGTAAATCGCGTTGACCTTGGTCGCGCAGATGAAGTCGTTGATCGACAATCCGCCCTTGCCGTTATTCACGCTATGCGTATCGAAACGCACGATGCAGCGGTTGAATGTCACCACCAGTTCCGGGTGATGATCTTCGGCATGGATGACGTAGGCGATCGCATTGATGAAGGCCAGCGTTTCGTAATAATCGCCGAATTTGAATTCGCGGACGATTTTGCCGTTGTCCAGGGCCCAGCCATCCAGCGAGGCGATCTGTTGTTCGACTTCGGCGGCGGACAATGCCTGTGCTTTGGGCGTACATTTCTGTTCGAGCAGATCGGGGTTTGTCATGGAGCAATCCTGTGGGGTATGAAGTATTGAGACCGTTATCAGGCGGCGGCCAGCAAGCGGTCGATGCGCACTGTAGCAGGGGGGTGCGAATCGTAGAACGCCGAGTGTAAAGGGTCCGGCGTCAGAGTGGACGCATTATCTTCATAGAGCTTGACCAGCGCCGAGACCAGATCCGGCGCATTGGTATGTTTGACGGCGAAGGCATCGGCTTCGAACTCATGCTTGCGCGAAGTCAGCGATGAAAGCGGCGACAGCAGGAAAGTGAAGATCGGCAGCGCCAGCATGAATAGAATCAAGGCCATTGCATCATTGCTGCCGAACGGCAGCGGCGTGACGCCCAGGCCGATATAAAACCATATCTGGCTCTTGAGAAAGCCCAGCAATGCCAGAAACGCCAGCGACACCAGGAATATGACGCAAATGCGTTTGACTATATGTTTCAGCTTGAAATGACCCAGTTCATGCGCCAGCACTGCTTCGACTTCCTGCGGCGTCAGGCGCGCCAGCAAGGTATCGAAAAACACAATGCGCTTGGCGGCGCCGAAACCGGAAAAATAGGCATTGCCGTGTGCGCTGCGCTTGGAGCCGTCCATGATGAACAGGCCTTTCGATGCAAAGCCGACACGCTGCATCAATCCTTCGATGCGGCTACGCAGGGTGTCATCGGCCAATGGCGTGAATTTGTTGAACAGCGGCGCGATGACGGTCGGATACAGCACCAGCATCAGGAGCTGGAAGCCGCTCCACACCATCCATGCGTAGATCCACCAAAGATTGCCGGCGTCGTTCATCAAGGTCAGGATGACCCATAACAGCGGCAGGCCGATTACGGCGCCGAGCAGCGTATTTTTGATCATGTCGGTGAAAAACAGGCGGCGCGTCATTTTGTTGAAACCGAAACGCTGCTCCAGAACGAACTGGCGGTAATAGTCGAACGGCAGATCGATGACGCCCGAGATCGCGGCAAACGCCGCGATCAGGCACAGCTGGTAGGCCATGCCGGACGAGCCCAGCCATTGCAATAAGGTAATAGACAAGGCTTGCAGACCGCCCAGAAAGGTAAAGCCGATCAGCACCACGGTATTGAACAATAGCGACAGCAGCGAAAACTTGGTTTTGGCGACGGTATAGTCGGCTGCCTTCTGATGGGCTGCCGCCGGAATTTTCTCGGCAAACCGTGCCGGCACCTGGTTGCGGTGCATCAACACATGGCGGATCTGACGCGATCCGAGCCAAAAGCGCACGGCCAGGCTTAAAAACAGAAAAGCCACAAACAAAACCGAAAACGTGAGTGAATACATTGTTACCCTGTGAGAAAATGGCGGCTTAATTTATAAGGCGATAAGGGAACAATTATGTCACAAGCCATAGAAGCCGCAGTAGTGCAGTCCATTCCAGTCCGGCCGAACGAGTTCAATCTGATCTGGTGCGATATGGAAATGACCGGTCTCGATCCGGAAAACGATCGCATCATCGAGGTTGCCGTGGTTGTGACCGATTCCGAATTGAATATCCTGGCCGAAGGCCCGGTATTTGCCATTCATCAGCCGGATGAAATCATGGATCGCATGGATGCCTGGAACAAGGGCACCCACGGCCGTTCCGGCTTGATCGAGCGTGTCAAGAATTCTACCGTCACCGAAGCGGAAGCTGAAGCTGCGCTGATCGAATTTCTGAAGCAATACGTGCCGGCCGGCAAATCGCCGATGTCGGGCAATTCGATTTGCCAGGATCGCCGTTTCATGGCGCGCGGCATGCCGAAGCTGGAAGCGTTTTTTCATTACCGCAATCTGGACGTGTCGACGCTCAAGGAATTATGCAAACGCTGGAAGCCGGAATTGGCGAGCGGTTTCAAGAAGCACCAGAAGCATACTGCGCTGGCCGATATTATCGAGTCGGTAGAAGAGTTGCGGTATTACAGAGAGTACTTCATTAAAGAGTAACGCCAGAGGTGTCCCTTCGACACGGGGCGTTGCCCCTGCTCAGGGTGAACGGGGTTATTTGAAATTTAT
>DASYCG010000085.1:0-9946 GCA_036500325.1 Herbaspirillum sp.
CCAGCTTGATCCCGAGAATGCGACCTTCTTCGGTCAGCGCAAGAGAGATATCCCACCACTGATCGCGCTCCTGCGTCGCGGTATAAAAATGCTCGCGCCGATCTTCGATCCATTTCACCGGCCGGCCCAGCTTCCAGGCGGCAATGGCGACCAGCGCCTCTTCCGGATAGATAATCACTTTCGGACCGAAACCGCCGCCGACATCGTTCATGATGATGCGCAGACGTTCCGGGTCCCAATCCAGAATTTCAACCAGCATCTTTTTTTCGAGATAGGGCGCCTGGCCTGCGGACCACACTGTAAGCTGACCGGTCACTGCATGGTATTCGGCGGCATAACCGCGGGTCTCCATCGGGTGTGCAGAGCCGCGGTTCTGCCAGAAGGTTTCGCGCACCACATGCGCCGCGCCTTCAAAGGCTTTATCGATTTCGCCGAAACCAATTTTGATCTGCGCCGCCAGATTATCCGGCAATGATGAATGCATGGTCGGCGCGCCCGGCGCCAGGGCCGATAAAGCATTGGCCACAACCGGCATGACATCGTATTCGACCTCGATCAAGCCACAGGCATCTTCAGCAATGTAACGCGTATCGGCCACCACAAAGGCTATCGGATCGCCGACCGCACACACTTCCGTCGATGCCAATACTTCCTGTGTCATGGGACTGCGGATCGCCGGATTCGGCACCAGCAGCGGCAAGCGCTTCTGCGCCGAAGGCGGCAGATCGGCATGCAGATAAACTGCATGCACGCCGGGCAATGCGCGCGCAGCTGCGGTATCGATCGAAACAATGCGCGCGTGCGCATGCGGGCTGCGGCACACCGCGGAATACAGCACATTTTCGAACTTCAGATCATCGACAAATTGGCCTTGCCCGCGCAACAGCTTTTCGTCTTCGGTGCGCTGCACGCGCGCGCCGATAAATTTACCGCCGGTTTCGATCGAGGCTGCTTCCAGATTCGCTATCTCGCTCTTCATGACTTCACCCGCATTCTGGCGGCAGCAAGCAGCGCTGCATTGACGATCGATTGATAACCGGTGCAGCGGCACAAATTACCCGTGATGGTTTCGCGCACTTCGGCCTCGGTCGGATTCAGATTTTCGTTCAGCAATTCGGTCAGCGTCGTCAGCATGCCGGGTGTACAGAAGCCGCATTGCAGACCGTGGCACTCGCGGAAAGCTTGCTGCAGTTCCGAAAAAGTGCCGTCAGGCTTGGCCAGGCCTTCGATGGTGGTGACTTCAAAGCCATCGGCCTGCACTGCCAGCATCAGGCAGGAGCGCGCGGTATTGCCGTTCAATAGAATTGTGCACGCGCCGCAAACGCCATGTTCGCAGCCGTAGTGCGTACCGGTCAGGCCCAGATTCTGACGCAGGAAATCGCCGAGCGAACGGCGGGTCTCGACCTCGCGCTCATACGGTTGGTTATTGACGGTGATCTTGATTACGCGTTTATCCATCATTGGTTCCCCGAACGGGCTCGTTGAAAGGCGACGCGCAGTGCGCGCCCGGTTAGCGTTTTGGCAAGGTGGCGGCGATAGTCGGCCGTGTTATGCGCATCCGCCATCACGTCTTCGATCGATGCGGCAATCCGCATCGCATGTTCGATCGCGCCTTCATCGGCCGTCATGCCGATCAGTTCCGATTCGGCGGCGTCGAGCCGGAGCGGGCCGGCGCCGATGCCGCAAATCGAAATCGCCAGCCGGTCGATACGGCGCGCCTGGTCGACGGTCGCCAATACCGCGACGCCGACAATCGCGTAATCGCCATGGCGGCGCGAATATTCGGCAAAGGCCCAACCGTGCTCTGCCGGCCACACGGCAAGCTGTGCGCCGGTCATCATTTCATCTTCGGCCAGCGCCGGCGTCATGTACATCGAAGTCCACTCGGCCATCGGCACCTGCCGCGTGCCGTTGCGGCTGGCGACTTCGATCACGCCGTCCATCGCCGACGTAAAACAGGGTTGCTCCGAGGATGGATCGAGGTGGCACAAACTGCCGCCATACGTGCCGCGATTTCGCACCTGGCGATGACTGACATGCGAATAAGCTTCAACGATCAGCGGCGCCAGCTTTTGCACTACCGGCGATGTTTCCAATGCATGCTGGCGCGTCATGGCGCCGAAGAAAAGCCGGTCGCCGCGCTGCTCGATTGCAGCCAATTCACTGACCCGGTTCAGATCGATAATGTGATCCGGCATGACGAATCGAAAATTCATCATCGGCATCAACGATTGCCCGCCCGCCAGCAGTTTGGCGTTTTCGAGTGTGGCCACCAGTTCCAACGCCTCGTTCAGAGTCGAAGGCGAATGGTATTTGAATGGTGCTGGTTTCATGAAGTACTCCGCTTTACGCTAAATGCGCCGGCGAACAAGCCGGCGCCGCCGATTCGGCACATATCCGGACATCAGGGCCTGGCGCCGGTAGTTTCCTTTTGCCACGGCGCGACCTTATGTTCCAGCCAGCTGACCAGATTGGTCAGGCACAATCCGAGCACCGTCAGCAAAATGACCGGCACGAACATCTGCGCGGTATTCAGGCTTTCGCCGGATTTCAGAATCAGGCCGCCGAGGCCGGAAATGGATGTGAAAAATTCAGCCACGACCATGGAGATGATCGAACGCCCGACCGCCAGGCGCAGCCCGGTCATGATGTACGGCAGCGTGGCCGGCAGAATGATCTTGCGCATGATGGCGGTATCGGAAGCGACAAAAGCATCGCCCAGTTCGATCAGCGTGCGCGGCACGCTTTTCACCCCGGCCCAGGTATTCATCACGATCGGCGTCACCGCCAACAGGAAAATGATCAAGACCTTGACCGAAAACCCCAGCCCCAGCCAAAGAATGAATAAGGGAATCAGCGCGATCAGCGGCGTCGAATCCAGTCCATATATATAAATGCCCAGGCCGGACTCGGCCAGGCGGTAACGTCCCAGGATCAAGCCGAGCGTAACGCCCACCACCGCCGCCAGGCAATAACCTGCGGCCAGCGCCTTCATGCTCTGCAAAAATGCTTTCAGCAATACGCCGTTGCGCACGAGATCGACAAAAGCTTCAACGATGGCGCTGGGGTACGACGCAAAGATCGGGTCGACTTCCTTGCCGAAATATTCCCAAAGTCCAATAGCGCAAATGACCGATAGCGCAGAGATCAGCTTGCCCCGTCCGCTAAAATTTTTCACGCTGCCTCCCGGTCCGATTCGGGAAGGCCGCCGCCGTCCGGATTGTTGATCATCTTCAAAGTCTTCCAGATGTGCACGCGCTTCCGGGTGTATTCATCGGAGCCCATCAAATCCATCCGCTCGGCCGCGGAGCGCGGCAGATTGATATCGACCACTTCGTGGATCACGCCCTTGGGCGAAAAGATCACCACGCGATCGGCCAGCAGCAAGGCCTCTTCGAGATCGTGCGTGACGAAAATAATCGTCTTGCCGGTTTTTTTATGCACGTTCGACAATTCCACCTGCATCGTTTCGCGCGTCTGCGAATCGAGCGCGCCGAACGGCTCATCCATCAACAATACTTCCGGATCGATCGCGAATGCGCGCGCAATGCCGACCCGCTGTTTCATGCCGCCCGAAAGCTGATCGGGCCGGCGGTTGGCGGACTCTTTCAAGCCCACCAGATCCAGCATCTGCAATGCCCGCGCGCGCCGCTCCGCCGACGGCACCCCTTTCATTTCCAGGCCGAACTCGATATTTTCCAGCGCGGTTCTCCAGGGCAGCAGATCGGCATGCTGAAACACCATGCCGCGGTCGTAACCGCATTTCGTCACCACTTTGCCATCCACTTCGACCGTGCCGGAGCTTGCTTGCTGCAAACCCATGACGATGCGCAGCGCAGTCGTCTTGCCGCATCCGCTGCGCCCGGTGAAGGCGACGAATTCGCCATCGTAGATATCCAGCGAAATGCCGTTCAACACTCGCAGCGCCGTGGATTTTCCGTTGACCTTGGTATCGAAGGTCTTCGTCACATTGCTGATGCGGACTTTCACTTTGCCGCTGCCGATACCGCTACTCATCGTCGCTTACTCCGCTTTCAGGGTGGACTGGACTTGCGCCAGGGCTTTTTTGCGATAGCTCTCATCGATAAATTTCTCGATGTCGACCTTCTTCTTCTGCTCGCCCAGTTCGACCATCTGATCCTGCATCCAGATCAAAGGTTCGCGCTTGATTTCCGATGTGACGGAGATATATTTGTTTTTCTTGATTTCATCGAACATGTAGCCGTATTCCGGGTTGTCGACGCGATCGTTATTCTTTTTGGCCGTCAGCGCGATGGTTTCATCGCGATGCTTCAACGCGTAATCCAGGCTTTCCATTTGCGCGGCAAGAAACATGACGGCCGCATCGCCGCGCGTTTTCAAGGTCTCGTTGCGCGCAGTGATGTAGAAGCGTGGAAACAGGGGCGCCAGATCGTATGCAGACCCGAGCACGTTGATGCCGAGCTTGCCCGCCTGCGGCACGAATTCGCTGGACCCGGCCGTGATATCGATCCGTCCGCCGACCAATGCCTTCATGCGCGGACCGCTGCCGCCGGCGTTCGCCAATTGCATATCCTCGACCTTGACGCCCAGTTTACGCAGCATGACCAGACCGAAAATGTGCGGCGCCGAACCGAAACCGGAAGTGCCCATCACCTTGCCGGCCAGTTGATCCGGCTTGGTCAGGCCCTTGCGGGTATACAAGGCATACGGATAACCGATCATGGTGGAACCGATGTATTTGATCTTCGCGTCTTTTTCGAAGGCGATCGTCACATCGCTGGGCGTTGCGTCGGCAGTATCGAGTTCGCCGGCCAGCAAGGCGCGCAACAGATCTTTGCTGCCGCGAAATTCAATGATTTCGACATCCAGGCCATGCTTCTTGTAAATGCCTTTTTCATCGCCCATGTAATAGAAGCCGGCATCGCCCTTGGAGGCCAGAATGCCGTGACGCCATTTTTCAGCCGCCGATGCACTGCTTGCCGTCATCACCGCCATCACCGCCATCGCGCCCACCAGAATGGCAAGACCTTTACGGACGGCTGCCAACGTATTTGGAATTCTGCAAATTCTGCTCTTCACGGTCCATCTCCTGTTTGTTTTGGTTTTGGAACTTGCTCGTGTTACGGGCATTTCAGGCCATTCTGCGCTGGCTCAAGGAATTACTAAAATTAACTACAGGGAAAGAGGAGTGATGCATTGCAACGAATGTGCAAGTTCAGGCGCGATCGGGGCGATGCGCGCAACAGGCCCAATGATGGCCATTGAAAATCTGCTCATATGTCTCCTCATTCTTCCATGCCGCTTTTGCGGTCTGATTAAGGAAGTATTTTAGTCCGCTGCCATCGCATTCAAACATTCCGATTAATGGAAGTAATTTTCGATGATTGGATACTATTCTGGGGAAAAATACTTGTCAAGAGTTTATTTATTGCGCCTAAACAAGCTTCTTTCGGTGCTGCAAATGAACTCTTGACAAGTAAAAATTTAATCTATTAAATTCCGATAAATGGAATTTTATTCCATTAATAAGCATCAGATCAAGATCAGGAACCGCAATATCGCTATTATTTCGCGTTGTCGCACGCGCTCGGTTATGCAGGCGGCGATACTCAACCGGGATTCCCATCCCGCAACACCCGAGGAACAAAAATTGGAAAAGACCTTATCCCAAAATGACACCGCAGGCCCGCTGACAGGATTGCGCGTTCTGGATTTGACACAATTTCTGTCGGGCCCGTTCGGCACCATGATCCTCGGGGATCTGGGCGCCGAAGTCATTAAGGTCGAACCGAAAGCAGGTGATCTGGCGCGTGCCATTCCACCGTATTTTGTCGGTGAAGATAGTGCCTACTATCTCAGCGTCAATCGCAACAAGAAAAATATCGTCGCGGATCTGAAAACGCCGGAAGGCGTACGCATCGTCCGGGAATTGGCGCTGGCCTGCGATATCGTGGTGGAGAATTTCCGGCCCGGCGTGCTGGCGCGCCTGGGCATCAATTATGAAGAGCTATCCGACGAACGGCCCGGCATGATCTGGTGCAGCATCAGCGGCTTCGGCCAGGATGGCCCATGCCGCGACTGGCCGGCCTACGATATGGTAATTCAGGCGCTGTCCGGCGGCATGAGCTTGACCGGCGAACCGGAAGGTCCATCGGTCAGGGCCGGCATTCCCCTCGCGGATATTTCGGCCGGCATGTACGGCATGATCGGCATTCTGGCTGCGCTGCAAGAGCGCAACCGCACCGGGCGCGGGCGCATGGTCGATATCGGCATGATGGATTGCCAGGTCGCCATGTTGTCTTATCAGGCCGCCTATTATCTGCATTCCGGCAAAGTCCCCGGCCGGCAGGGCAGCGCGCATGATTCGTTCCCGACTTACCGCACCTTTATCGCGGGCGACGGGCTCGGCCTGGCGGTGACCGCGAATACCGAAAAGATGTGGCAGCAAATGGCGAAGTTGCTCGGCGTGCCGGAAATGATCGACGATCCGCGTTTCCTGACCAATCGCGACCGCCTGACCAATGCCAACGCACTGTTGCCGCCGCTCAACAAGGCATTCCAGGCCAAGCCGGCCCAGACCTGGATGGACCTCTTTCTGGAAGCCGGCGTCCCGGCAGGCGTTGTCAATACGCTCGATCTGGCGCTGTCCAATCCACAGGTATTGCATCGCGATATGGTGCTCAATCTGGAAGACGACGCCGGGCACGCCATTCGCGTGGTGGGCAATCCGATTAAATTCGACGGCAAGGACGCCACGCCGCGCCATTATCCGCCCCGCCTGGGGCAGGATACCGTTCTGGTATTGAAAGACGTGCTGGGGCTGAGCGCCGCCGAGATCGAAGGCCTGGTCGCCAAAGGCGCTATATTCCAGGCCGCCCCAGCTTCCGGGCGCTAAGGTATACAGGAAGCAAAGCACCACGCTATAATCCTGCGGTGAGCTTGGCGCTGTGTCGGAAAAGCGGGTAATTGAATAATCGTGATTAACCGCGCCAGACAAGTGCTATGCCCGAGATTGCCTCGCGCTGGGCTCGAAACATTTACCAGACTTACCAAATCGATGGCCAATATCGCAACAATTCTTGACGCACGGTGGTGGCGCTTCCAATAGGAAGCGGCATGTCGTTGCGGTTTGAATCCGCCCTTGCCGCCGTTTTCGGTAAGCAAGGCTGTAAAGTTCGAATGGCTCACCGGCACGGCGGCTCCCAACCCCTGGAGATTGTCCGATGTCATCAAATATCGATCTTTTCACCGATGTAGCCATCGCCTCAAACCTGCCTTCCTGCGCCGGACGTTTGTATTGCCCCGATGCGCCCAAACAATGCACTGCCCCGCAATTATTCTTTAAAATCAAAATGATAGGTTCGATATGTTACTGATGATCGATAACTACGATTCCTTCACTTATAACCTGGTGCAGTATTTCGGCGAACTGGGTGAAGAAGTCAGGACTGTGCGCAACGATGAAATCACGCTGGACGAAATCAGTGCGATGAAACCGGACCGTATTTGCCTGTCGCCGGGCCCATGCAGTCCGAAAGAAGCCGGTATCTGCATTTCGCTGCTGCAGCATTTTGCCGGCAAGCTGCCGCTGCTTGGCGTATGTCTCGGACACCAGGCCATCGGCGAGGCTTTCGGCGGCAATGTAGTCCGCGCCAAGCAGGTGATGCACGGCAAGACCTCATCGATCGCGCACACCGGCGTTGGCGTATTCCAGAACATCCCCAGCCCTTATACCGTCATCCGTTATCATTCCCTCGCTATCGAACGCGCATCGCTGCCCGACTGCCTTGAAGTCACAGCCTGGACCGACGATGGCGAAATCATGGGCGTGCGCCATAAGGAACTGGATGTGCAAGGGGTGCAATTCCATCCCGAGTCGATTCTGTCCGAGCATGGCCATCTGCTGCTGAAGAATTTTCTAACGGGCTGATTTCACCTCGGCTAACTTCACCTACAAGAAAAAATATGCCAATCACACCACAAGAGGCACTACTGCGCTGCATCGATCATCGCGAAATATTCCATGACGAAATGCTCTCGCTATTCCGCAAAATCATGCAGGGCGAAATGTCGCCGGTCATGATCGCGGCGCTGACCATGGGCCTGCGCGTCAAGAAGGAAAGCGTCGGCGAAATCGCGGCAGCGGCGCAAGTCATGCGCGAATTCGCCACCAAGGTACCGATGGCGAGCACCGATAATCTGCTGGACATCGTCGGCACCGGCGGCGACGGCGCCAATACCTTCAATATCTCCACCGCCACCATGTTCGTGGCGGCAGCCGCCGGCGCCAGAGTGGCCAAGCATGGCGGCCGCAGCGTTTCGTCATCGTCGGGCAGCGCAGATGTGCTCGAATCCTTCGGCGCCAATATCAATCTTTCGCCGGAACAGGTAGCGCAATCGATCGCGCAAACCGGCATCGGCTTCATGTTCGCGCCGAACCACCACGCCGCAATGAAGCATGCGGCGCCGGTGCGCAAGGAGCTCGGCGTACGGACCATTTTCAATATCCTCGGACCGTTGACCAATCCGGCCGGCGCACCGAATATCCTGATGGGCGTGTTTCATGCCGATCTGGTCGGTATTCAGGTGCGGGTATTGCAGCGCCTGGGCGCGCAGCACGCAATTGTGGTGTGGGGACGCGATAATCTGGATGAGATCTCGCTGGGCAGTGCGACGCTGGTCGGTGAACTGGTCAACGGTGAAATCCGGGAATATGAAATTCATCCGGAAGATTTCGGATTGCGAATGGTCGCCAGCCGTAATCTGCAGGTTTCAAACGCCGCCGAATCGAAAGCCAAAATTCTGGAGGCGCTGGACGACACCACCGGCCCGGCCCGCGACATCGTCGCCTTGAACGCCGGCACCGCCTTGTATGCAGCCGGTATCGCGCCCTCTATCGAAGACGGCTTGAAACTCGCGCGCGCGACGATTTCTTCAGGCGCAGCGCGCAAGAAACTGGCGCAATTTATCGAAGTCACCCAACAACTCGGCAAACATTGAACATGAGCGATATTCTCGACAAAATCCTGGGCGTCAAAGCCGACGAAATCCGTGCCGCAAAAAAACATCAGGATCTGGCCAGCCTGCGGCGCGAAGTCGAAACCGATGCCGAGGCCAAAGCCGCATTGCGAAATTTCGAAGCCGGCCTGCGCAACAAGATCAGCGCGGGCAGCGCAGCGGTGATTGCAGAAGTTAAAAAAGCATCGCCGTCAAAAGGCATCCTGCGCGAGAATTTCAATCCGGCCGAAATTGCCGCCAGCTATGCTAGTAACGGCGCGGCCTGCTTGTCGGTTTTAACCGATGAGCAATTTTTCCAGGGCACGCCGGCCTATCTGCAACAGGCGCGCGCGGCCTGCGCATTGCCGGCGCTGCGCAAGGACTTCATGATCGATCCGTATCAGGTTTATCAGGCCCGCCGCTGGGGCGCCGACGCCATTCTGCTGATCGTCGCCGCACTCGATCACGGTCTGATGGCAGAGCTGGAAGCTTGCGCCCATGAACTCGGCATGAGCGTACTGGTGGAGGTGCATAGCGGCCCGGAACTGGACGCTGCATTACGTCTGAAAACCGCTTTGCTCGGCATCAATAACCGCAATCTGCGCACATTTGAAACCTCGCTGCAGAACACCATCGACTTATTGCCGCGCGTGCCGCCGGAGAAATTGGTGATTACCGAATCCGGCATCAAGAACATCGATGACGTAAAGCGGATGCGCGGCCATAACGTGCATGCGTTTCTGGTCGGCGAAACATTCATGCGGGCGCCGGAACCTGGTGTTGAATTGGCGCGCCTGTTTAATTAAGGCAAGGCTGATTAAGTGCCATGGGTGCCCTTTTTTTTAACGCGACACGTGCCGGACCCCTCGCCCAAATGAACGGTCTTTTATGGATTTAAAGAAAGTTCGAAGTCGACTGATTTTCTTTAGTGCCATAAAAAATCGTTCATTTGGGCGAGGGGTCCGGC
>DASYCG010000086.1:0-48205 GCA_036500325.1 Herbaspirillum sp.
GATGGACCACTTTCTTGCGCTTGCCGTTGCGCGCCGGCGCTGCGGCTGCGTCATCCAGCAGATCCTGATACAGCTCCTGGTTCAGTTCGCCCTTCAACCAGGCTTTCGATTCGCTCCATGCCATGATGTGCTCCTTTAAATTGGGTGTATTTGGTTACTTCGAATGGTTGTAATCGTCTTCTGCTTCGCGTTCTACAAAACCTTCGCCGCCCGGAGCCGGTTGCCGTACGCGCGGCTCGACTTCCTTCTGGAACAGCATGTTCATGAACAAATACATAGGCTTGGTCTTCAAAACCAATGCGCGGGCCGGCTTGGTGTTGCTGGCGTTGAAATGCTGGTGAACGCAGTTGTTGTGCACGATGGCGACGTCGCCTGCGGTCCAGTCGTAACGGATGCCGTCGTGAATTTCATAGCCGTCGCCGTCCAGAATGTAGAATGCCGCTTCGTTGACGTGGCCGTGTTTTTGCGATTTGCCGCCTGGAGCGTATTCTTCCAGATGGATGTGGAACAGTTGCGAAATGCCGTCTTTCGGTTCGACATAATGGCGGCTGTAGGTTTGCGGGCCGTCGACGAATTTAATGTCCTTGGCTTTGCGCACGCGCGGCATGGAGCGCAAGCGGGTCAATTCGTCACTCAGGTTATACGGACCGGCAATAGCGCGCACAAAGGTGCGGTCTTTTTTACTGTGGTAGAGCTCAGCCATGATAAATAGTCTCCCTATTAGGTAGATAAAAAAGCAGATGAGTAGATGACGACTTTAAAAACATACGATAGAACGTATGAAAAGTTATGTATATTGATATTTTTTGCTGGTCAACATAACTTTAAATCGCCCCCTCCATGAACGATACCCGTATCAAATTTCGCCATCTGCAATGTTTTTTGACGGTCGCGCAGCATCGAAGCCTGCAAAAAGCATCGGAGGCGCTCTCGCTGACGCAGCCGGCGGTCTCCAAAACCATTCGCGAACTGGAAGAGATTCTGCAGGTGCAATTGTTCACGCGCGACCGCAAAGGCACCGTGCTGACCCGGCAGGGCGAGATGTTTTACGAACATGCGGAATCGATCGTCAATGCCTTGCAGCACGCCACCAGCTCAATGGCACAGGCCCGGGTGTTTTCCGATTCAATGATCAGGATAGGCAGCGTGCCTTCCCTGACCACCTATTTTTTACCGGAAGCCTTGGTCGAGTTTCGGCGCCGCACCAGCAATGTTCAGGTCAGCCTGAAAACCGGCACCACGGCGCATCTGATGGCGCAACTGCTGGATCGAAAATTCGATTTCGTGCTGTGCCGCCACACCGATCCGGAGCAGATGGGCGGGCTGTCGTTCGAATATCTGTACGTCGATCCGCTGGCAATCGTGGTGCGTCCCGGCCATCCGCTGCTGCAGACGCCGACCGTCAATTTTGCCGATACCCATCGCTATACCGCGCTGCTGCCGATCAAGGGATCGATCAATCGCCACGCCGCCGATAATTTCGCCATCAAACACGGCCTCGGGCTGGCAACCGATTTCCTGGAAAACATTTCAATGTCGTTCGGCCGCAACTACACCATCAGAAGCGATGCGGTCTGGTTTGTGCCGTGGAGCGCGGTCAAGCAGGATTTGGCCGATGGCTTGCTGGTCTCGCTGCCGCTGCCGACCAAAATTACAGAAGAAACTGCAGGCGTGATGGGGCGTGCGATCGGCGTCATGATGCGCGCCAACAGCGTGCCGGCGCCGGCGACCCAGATGCTGATCAACATCATCCGGGAAACCGCGGCCTCCATGCGGGCGCAGATGCAATAAATAACATGCAGGCAATGATGTAAATCAAAAATAATTTCCACGTGGAAATTAAGACAGGCATACGCCAGATAGCCTGCATATATATGCAGGAAATATAAAGAACGCCGCACAATTGCGATGCAGCAATAAACGTCAGGAATTTCAACCGATTCCCTGCTTTCTGTCATAAGCCCGTCATGCTTCGATGCAACAATCAGCACGGTACTTAAAAGTCCGAGTTGCCTGTTGACCGGTGCGCCTTACGTTGTGGGCGCACTTGATGTCTAGCCTCGTTACATACAAGGGAATCCCTCAAATGACTATCCGTTTCCGCATCACGCTTCTCGTGATATTGACCTTCATCGCGATTTCGGCGATCGGCGGTTATGCAGTATTCCAATCGCGCAGCAGTGCGCACGAGGTCAAATCCGTTACCGAAGGCGTGGTGCCCAGCGTGCTGGCGTCAGCCGATCTGGTCGCGCAACTCAAGGCGGTGCAATTGGCTGCGATGGTGATGGTGTCCGAACCGGATAACCAGCTCGCCGTCCAGGATAACGAAAAGCTGACGGTCAAGCGCGGCATCCTGGAAAAGGCGCTTGAGCTGCAACTCAAACAGGCCGACGGCGTGGCGCAGCATGGCTTGGTGGTGCAAGCCAAGGAAAGCCTGGATAACTATTTCCAGGCAATCGACAACACCGTGAAATTCAAACTGGCCGGCAAGGCTGAAATCGCACAGGCGACTTTCTTCGGCAATGTGATGCAATACGAAGCCGAACTGGAAGGCATCGTCGAGACCCTGCGGATTGAAAAGAACCGAAGCAAAGACACCGCCATCGACGCGCTGAACGCCAATCTTTCGACCACCACGACGGCCATTTCGATTGTTACCGTATTCGCTGTGATTTTCCTGACGACCATCGGCTATGTGCTGTATCGCCAGATCGCCGGCCCGATCAGCCGCATGCAAAAGATGATGAGCGAAATCGCCACCAGCCAGGATTTCACGCGGCGCTTGCCGGTAGATCGGATGGATGAGGTGGGCCATTCGATTGTCGCCTTTAACGGCATGATCGAAAAGATTCAGGAAGCATCGGCACAGCTCAAGCAAAAGACCGCCGATATCCAGACCATGCTGCAAAATATCCCGCAAGGTATCTTGACGATTGTGGATGGCAACAAGATTCATCCGGAATACTCGGCGTTCCTGGAAACGGTTTTCGAGACCAAGGATATTGTCGGCCGCGATCTGATGGATCTGGTGTTCTCGGATACCAATCTGGGTGCGGATCTGCTGTCGCAAATGGAAGCCATCGGCGGCGCCTGCATCGGTGAAGATGTGATGAACTTCGAGTTCAACGAACATCTGATGGTCGGCGAGATCGAAAAGAAAATGCCGGACGGCCGCGTCAAGATTCTCGACCTGAGCTGGTCGCCGATCACCGACGATGCAGATCAGATCATCCGCCTGATGTTGTGTATCCGCGATGTGACCGAACTGCGTCAATTGGCCGCTGAAGCCAACGATCAGAAGCGCGAGCTGGAAATGATCGGCGAGATTCTGGCCGTGAGCCCGGAGAAATTCCACGAGTTTATTGTCGGCTCCCTCAAATTCATGGATGAAAACGAGTTGATCATCCGTCAGAATCCGGTCGCAAACGGGTTCTCCATCGCGAAGCTGTTCCGCAATATGCACACCGTCAAGGGCAATGGCCGCACCTACGGTCTGCTGCATCTGGCCAACATCGTGCACGAAGCCGAACAGCACTATGAAGAATTGCGCCATGCCGGCACCGATATCGAATGGGATCGCAATCAATTGCTGGAGGAGCTGGCCGGCGTGAAAGCAGCGCTCCAACGTTACGCCAAAATCAACGAAGTCACGCTGGGCCGTAAAGGCAGTAATCTCGGCAACAGCGTGGAACAACGTTATTTAACCATCGACAAACTGCATATCCAGGAAAGCCTGCATCGTCTGGAGACGGTCAATACTGCCAACCTGCACGAACTGGTGTCAGTACGCAACGCAGTGCGGGGAATGTTGCGCATGCTCGGTACAGAGCCTATCCGCGAAACGCTGGGGAGCGTACTTGAATCGCTGCCGACTCTGGCAAATGATTTAGGCAAAGTGGCGCCGGTAGTCGATATCGACGATGGCGGTTACGTGGTGCACAGCCACAGCAGCGGCATGCTGAAAAACGTGTTCATGCATTTGATCCGCAATGCCATGGATCACGGCCTGGAAGCGCCTGATGTGCGTTTGGGTCAAGGCAAGCCTGCCGCCGGCAATATCGGCCTCAAAATGGATGTTGTCGACGGCATGTTGCAGATTGCACTGCACGACGACGGCCGCGGTCTGGCGCTGTCCCGTATCCGCAAGATCGCCACCGAAATGGGTCTGATCGAAGCCGGCGCGGAAATGAGCGACGAAGCAGCGGCGCGCCTGATCATGCAGCCGGGGTTCTCGACCAACGAAGGCGTGACGGTAGTGTCCGGGCGCGGCGTCGGCATGGACGCGGTGCTGGATTTCGTTACCCGCGAGAACGGCAAAATCGAGATTCAATTCAACGATAACGCGGCCGGCGCCGATTTCCGTCCGTTCACAATCCTGGTGCTGCTGCCGGAAACGTTTGCGGTCAAAGTGGATGGCGCCGATCCGCATGCCATAGAGACAGCCGCCGCAGGACCTGCAGCAAAGCCTGCTGCATCCGGCTCGAATGGCTTATTCGACGATGGTGACCTCGATGGAGCCGGAAGCGCGCAAGTAGCTTGATTGGCGCGTGCTTAAACAAATGATTACTTCATGATGATTAATTCAGTTGGTTTTTTTCTGTTGGGATTGGTGTGTTGCGGCATTCCTCTGCAATGGCGGATCATGCGATTCAAGAAACGCATTGCAGAGATGGTGCATGTCACGCACGTTGAAACGGTCGAACAGAATGCGCAGCAGGCAATCGACGAATTGCAAAAAAACATAGAGCAGCATCAGGCAACTCTGGAGCAGGAAAAGACCGAGAGCGATGACCGTCTGACGCGGATGCAGCAAGATCACGAAAACATGATCCGGCAGCTTACCGAGAGCAACACGGAAAGCATCAGCAAGGCGATGCAGAGTTGCGAGGGATCGGCGCAGACGATTTCCATGTTGCTCGGTCTGGTTAAAACCTTCGAGCGCTGGCATGACGACATGAATGTGCTGATCCGGCACAACCGCGAGA
This sequence comes from Herbaspirillum sp., assembly GCA_036500325.1. Lineage (GTDB taxonomy): Bacteria > Pseudomonadota > Gammaproteobacteria > Burkholderiales > Burkholderiaceae_D > Herbaspirillum. The sequence goes on from DASYCG010000086.1 coordinate 4,986, forward strand.
TGCATCGCAAGAACGATGAATTCGCGTTGATCGTGAAGCAGGTGATTATCGTGGCGCTGAATGCGTCGATCGAAGCTGCGCGTGCCGGGGAGCACGGGCGCGGGTTTGCCGTAGTCGCCATGGAAGTCCGCGGTTTGGCGCAGCGGGCCGAAGTGCTGTCGAAAGCCTATCGCAGCAATCTCTATGAAAACGATCTGATCACCACCACGACATTCCAGGATTTGCAAGCCGGCGGCAAGATGATTATCGGTGCTGTCATCGGCTTGGACTTGACCAATCAAAAGACCAAGGAAGCGCTAGCCGCTTAAGCAGGACTTCATGATCAGCACTCACGCGCGAGACGGCTTCGACCATTTTCTGACACGAGCCTTGAAGGCCAGCCTGGTTGCATCGGATGACGATGTTTGCGATGTCAGGGTCGTCGATGCGCTATCGGAAATCGACGCATCGACCATGGTCATTCTGACCATCTCATCGTATTTATTCCGTCTGATGGTGATGTTGCATTTCACGCCGGACGAGCGCACCAGGGAACATGTGGCGCGCATTAATAAGATGTCGGCGGAAGAGATGAACGAGCAATCCTTTCATGACGCGTTGGCGGAATGCGGCAATATTTGCTGCGGCATTCTGAATCGCGATCTGGGCGCTATCTTTCCGCATATCGGCATGTCGACGCCGAATATTATCGATACCAAATGCGCCGCCTACCTGGACATGCTCAATTGCGGCCATATTCAGCACTTCGAAGTCAATATCGCCGACAGCCCTCTATTTCACGTCAGCCTTTGCGTGTGCGATTACGCAGACCTGGATTTTGTGGTGGATGTCCATGAGGAAGCAGCCGACACCGGCGAGTTGGAACTGTTCTAGCGTCGTGGTTATTTAACCAGAAACAGGCATATCGGGGAGTAAGCGGAAATGGACGCGCAAGTCAAACTGGTCAGCAAAGTCCTGGTTCTCGATAGCAGCGCCGAATGTTATGACAGGCTCAAGGTATTTTGCGATTTGAACGGCCTGGTAGGTCTCAAGGTGCAGGACGGGCATGTGATGTCGGTGCTTGGATCCAATGTCGATCTGGGCGGTATTTTTTTGTCGGAAGGCTATTCCGGCATGACCCATGGCGGCATTGAGTTGGCGCGCGAAATCCATAGGATCCGTCCGGAGCTGCCTATCTTCCTGCGGCGTGAAGCGGGCGGCGAATGGGATGCGCTGGATGAAAGAGATCGGAAATTATTCAATGCCGCGTATCTGATCGATGATGTCGACGATCTGCGTCCGGTAATCGATACCTGCATCTTCAGCCGGGTTTATCCGAATGTGCTGGTACGCGGTATTTCGGAACTGACCAGAACGGCGCTGGAAAGCCAGTTCAAAGAGATGCGTATCGATGTCGAGACACCGTATCTGGTGCGCGACCGGATTATCTTCGGCGAGATTTTTACCTTGATTCCGCTGGAAAGCAGTTGGTGCCGCGGCTACATGATGCTACAGGTTGAGGAGGAATCCCTGTTGCATCTGGTGAAAGCGGATCGTACGCACATCAGCGGCGAGAGCTCCAACGATTTTCGTAATCTGAATAATGTGCTTGGCGAAATCACCAACCTGATTTGGGGCGCATTCAAGAATCGTTACATTGCTTATGCGCACAGCAACGCGCATATGAGCCAGGTTCCGATCGTTATCAATCACTTGCATCGCTATATCTCGTTCGGCTCCGAGGACGCGCAGCTTTGCTTTAAATACACACTGACCGATGAGAGTGTTAAAGATGGCAACGGCAACGGCAACGGCAACGGCAACGATGGCAAGGATGGAAATAAGCCGCTGTCGCTGACCATCTATCAACGATTTATTTTCAATCTGAACTGGTCGCCGAATGATTTCAAGGAGAACCAGGCTTCCGTTGAAGCGCTATTCGATTCCGGCGAACTGGAATTATTTTAATCATTCATTTTATTTTATAGGCTTGATCATGGCGCAAATTTTAGTAGTTGACGATTCCAGCACTGTCCGTAATGAAGTGGGCGATTTTCTGAAGAAAAATGGGCTGGACGTGGCGTTGGCAGTCGACGGCCGCGACGGACTGGTGAAACTGAAGGGCGATTCCGGTATCAAACTGGTGGTCTCGGATGTGAACATGCCGAATATGGATGGCCTGACCATGGCTGAAAAAATCCGCAGCGAGCTGGGCAACAACAGTGTCAACATCATCATGCTGACCACTGAAAATTCGCCCATCATGAAGGAGCGCGGCAAAGCTGCCGGCATCAAGGGATGGATCGTTAAGCCATTCAAGGGCGATGCGGTATTGGCGACTTTCAAGAAGTTGGTAGGCGTTTAAGATCGAACGGGGTTTTTTACCGTTCGTTTTACAGTTCGTTTTTACAGTTCGATCTGCGCTTTTACCCAAAACATGCGGCCCGGTTCGTTTACGCGCGAGGTTTGCTCGTAACCGGGCAGCGACGCGCCACCGCGGCTCAGATGTTCGGCGTAGACCTTATTGGTCAGATTATCAATGCCGGCGCTGATCAGGGTGGCGCGGCTCGGCTTCCAGCCGGCATTGATCGAGAAGATCGTAAAGCCCGCGCTCGGTCCTAAATCCTGACCCGCAATATTTCCCTTATTCAGATCGAAGCGATTCTGTGCGGCCACTGTGCGCAGCATGGTTCCCATCGACCATGTCCGGTCGTCGTAAGCGAGGCCGAACCGGCTTTCCAAGGGCGGCATCTGCGCCAGCGCGGTGCCATCGGTGAGGTTGACGCCGCGGACATAACTGAGCGCGGCATCGAGTTTCCAATGCGCGGGCAGGGCGTAGCTCGCGCCAAGCTCGCCACCCCAGGTCGATGCGTCTATATTGCGCGCGATGGTGATTGGCCTGGAGCGCGATGCTTTTTCGACGTTCGATTGAATCAAAATAAAATCGTCGATCTTGTTGTAAAACGCCGATGCCGTCAGCGTCAACGATTGGGCGCGATACAACATACCGATATCGACTTGTCTGGTTTTTTCGGGTTTTGTATTGAACGCGCTGATGGAGTCTGCGGTTTCTTTGGAAACCAGTTCCCAGTAGTCGGGGAAGCGCTGCGCGCTGCCGAGGCCGGCATAAATAGTCATCGGCAGATCGGCCAGGTCGCGTTCGTAGCGTGCAAAGCCGCTGTTCAGGCGTTGATTGCGGTTGCGGGTGGCGCCTGGCTCTGAAGCGGTAGCGCTACGCGAATCTTCCGCTTGCCATGCGTCGGTGCGCAAGCCGGTGACGATGCGGGCGTTCTTCGACGCGCCGATGTCTTGCGTCAGTTCGCCGAACAGGCCGATGTTTCGGAAGTCGGCCGTCGGTTCGCGCGGCAAATCCTCATACGCAGCGGTTTGCGCGCTCATGCCCATCCCCATGCGCGACGTGTGCCGGTTGGTTTGCATATCGACGCCGGTGGTCAGTTTTGCGACGTCTGCCAGGCGCAGCGTAACGGCAGCGCGCGCGCCTTTGGTGAGCCGGTCCGGATTCATTGCGTGATACATGCCCATGCCGCCGGGTGGTGCGCGCAGGGTGTAGTTGTCCATCACATGATCGACATAGTTGCGATAAACCTGTGCTTCTACTTTTTCCAGCAGCGGCGAGATATGGCGTTTTTCAAATTTCAGTCCGACGTTCCGGCGTGTGAAGCGGGCGCCATCCATGCCGCGATCGGCGTAGGCCGCCTGGCCGTCGCTTTTGGCGACCGAGAGTTCGATCAATGTGTCGTCATCCGGTGTCAGCCCGATTGCGGCGCGGCTGCTCCAGCGCGTGTAGGCTGAATGTACGGAGGCGCCGCTGCCGTCCCGATAGTCGTCGGAATGCGAACGGGTGGCGCCGGCTTGAAGATACAGGTTGGGGAGGCTGTAGCGCGCGTCGGCAGTCTGGTCGCTGCGTCCGAAGCTGCCGTTCATCTGACTGCCGTTGAATTTCAGGCCAGGCGCCGCGCGGTAGTTGTTGCGTTCGAACAGGACCGTGCCGGCCGAACCGACCGGTCCGTAGAGTACGGTTTGCGGCCCTTTGATGATGGTGATCCTGTCGTATTCCGCCGGGAAGATATAGGCGGTGGGCGGGTCCATGCGGCCGCCGCAGCCGCCTAATATTGTTTGTCCGTCCGCCGTGATGTTGAGGCGGGACCCGGCCATGCCGCGCAGAACGGGGTCGCCGTCAGTACCGCCTTTGCGGATGACGGAAAAACCGGGGATCGTCTTCAGATAATCGGCGCCGTCATGTGCAGGCACCGGCTGACGCGGCGCCTTTGGATCGGTTATCACCGTGAGCGGCGTCGACATCTGCACAGCGGTCACGACGACCGGCGGCAGCGGGGCGGTTTGCTCTTTTATATCGGACGCCTGGGCGCCGACGGGGTTGAAAATAAAGCTCAGGGCGAGGGCAAGGGGCGTTACTTTGATTGGATTCATCATCCCATTATGTGTGTTCGCATCGAACAGACAAATGGGGGAAGGTCGCAATGTGAATGCAGAAAATTCTGCATTATCGATTAGGGATTTTCTAGGATTGGGCGGGCTTTATATGCGTTGATAATAAGAAAATTCCCAGTTTCTGCGTCTTTATTTTAGCTTCTTCATACGGCCCGGAAGATTGCCTGGAAGCCGTCTTTGGGTTGTTTGCCTTCCAGTTCGTCTTCCAGGCCCAGGTCGATCAATTCTTCGATCGCATTGGTGTATTTGTTGGCGCCGGTGGTGCCGATGATGCGATAGATTTCACCGTCTTCATTACGAATGGCGATCAGCTTTTCTTCTTTTTTGATGGTTTCCAGATCGACTGTGGTGATCAGCAGATTGGCCATGATTTGGGAATCGAAGGTGCCGCGTTCAAGGGTTCCGATGGTAGTTGTTTTCACGTTCTGTCTCGCTTGTTTAAGCGCCGGCACGTGGCAGGCGCGTTGATGAATCGGGTGCTGTTGCGCCGAATGGGATGGGCGCGAATATAACAAATTTTTCGGTTGCGCGTCAGGCCGATGCTGCTTGCCGTTGCTCGATGTTGCTTTTTGCCGGCCCGTTTTGCCGGGTCTCACTTTATGCCCGCCTTAATACCATTGACCCAGGATTTTGCCGGAAGTTTGAAGGCAGCCGCAATTTCGATTGCGCGCTCATGCAATTGCGCAAAATCCAGAGCAGGCTTGGTCTTGAATGCAATCGCAATGACGTTGCCGTCGTGTACTTCCGGCAGCGCAATGACATGCGGAAAGGCAAAGCGCATGGCTTTCAGATTTTTGGCGAAGCTGGGGTGGTCGCCGAAGAGATTGACGGTCATGATGCCGTCGTCGCGCAGGCAGGCGGCGCAGGCTTCGTAGAATTCGGGCGTGTCGAGGACCGGGCCGCGCGCGGTAGCGTCGTACAGGTCTACTTGCAGCGCGTCGATGGTGGCGTAATTCAAGGGCTCGTTGACGTAGTCCAGGGCATCCATTTCCAGCACCGAGAGGCGGTCGTCGTCGAACGGCAGTTTGAACATCGATTGGCAGATGGCGATGACGGAAGGATTGAGCTCGATCGCCGTCACACGGGCCGACGGAAACTGGCGGTAGCCGAATTTGGTCAGGGCGCCGGTGCCCAAGCCGAGCTGGACAATGTGCTGCGGCGCTTTCAAGAACAGCATCCACGCCATCATCTGTTGCGCATATTCCAATTCGAGCGCGTCCGGTTTGCGTAGCCGCATTGCGCCTTGCACCCATTCGGTGCCGAAATGCAAATAGCGCACGCCATCGACTTCCGACAACGTGACCGGTGCATATTTAACCTTGCGTAGGACAGGGGAAGCCGCGGTAGGGCGCTTGCCGGGGCCGCTTTTGGTGTTGGCGTCGGCTTCTATGGATTTTCTTCGGATGAGCATGAGGCAGGGAAAGTTTTTGGCAAGGGGCCAATGATACCGCGCCGGAGCCCAAGTTTTTGTTCCCCGATTTTCATAAGTGCGGCTTTTTGGCCGGCATTGCTTGTGGCCGGGCTGGTTCGCACATATAGTGTCAATTCGTCAACAAAAAAATTAATCACCGGGGATACGCGATGAAGCTGGACGCACTGTTTCAACATCCTGATGCATTGCCTACTGCGCCGAAACTGGTGCAGGAACTGATTGAAAGTTTTAATAGCGAAAATGTGTCTTCGGAAGAGATTGTCCGCAAAGTGGCGATCGATCCGGTTTTGAGTGCAAAGCTGTTGCGTTTGGCCAATTCGGCTTATTTCCATGTGTCGCGCAGCATCGGCACGGTGGAGGATGCGGTTTCGATGCTGGGATTCGTCACAGTGCGCACCCTGGTCATCAGTAATGGACTGGTCAACGGTTTCAAGGCAATGCCGGGTTTCGATCTGAGGTCGTTCTGGCGTTACTGCCTGCATGCCGCTGTGGTTGCAAAATGGCTGTCTAAAAGGATCCGGCAGAACGGCGATCAGGCATTCACTGTGGGGTTGATGCATGCCATCGGACAATTGGTGATGCATACCGCCATGCCGGAACAGATGCTGCAACTGGATAAAATAGCCGGGCCGCTCGATCCGCGGCGTCTGGACATCGAAACCACCTCGTTCGGCTATAACTTCGCCGGAGTGGGGGCGGAACTTGCTGCGCGCTGGCACTTTCCGGCCAGCTTTTCCACCGTGATCGATGCCTTTCCGGCACCGCTGGATCGCGAGCTTGTCGATGATATGGCTTGCCTGATTCATTTGGCGGTCTGGCGTGCCCGCGCCGAGAGCAACGGCTTGAATGAGGATGAAATCAAGGCTACGTTCCCGTCCGACGTTGCGAATCGGATTGGCGTCAGCCAGGCATTGATGTGTGAAGACATGCCGCCGCTTTCGGACCTTGTAGCGGGGATGGATCAGTTGATTGCCTGATTTTTTTATTTCTCGGATAGGGTTTCTTTACTGAGGCCGAAATCTATGTGCAAGAAAAAGCTTCCTTACTTCGGTGAGGAAGCTTTTTTGCATTTGGGCAGCGGAAAAATGGGCGTCAAATAGGACCAGTCCTATAACGAATATTGCGAAGCACTGATACTTTCTGAGCTATTGCAATTGACGGGTGGTCTGGAGTACGGGATAGTGGATGTGAAGCTCTGTGGAAGACATGGGAGCATATATCAGAACGCGTAAAACAGATGGGTCTTGATGTTTCTGATCCTCATCTAAATCATTTGCATTCCCAGTTTTCAATTCCAACTCATATTGCCACCAAAAGATATCCTTTAAAAAAAGTGATACCAATTAGGGTGAGTAGAGATGGATCAAATGTGCGTGATTCATTTCGTTAGAAATGCTCCTCTCGTCGGCATCCATATTGCCTTTCGCATTGCATTGTAATCATGATGATTAAGTTTATATCGGAAGCCAAACTACACGCATTATTCTATAACTGGCTAACGCGAAGATCGGGAGTATGGATAGCGGTTCTGCTAATTCATTTTTTTTATGGATTGCCTTAAATCACGGACGTGATATACCCCGGCCGCGCCAAGATTCATCAACCTATTTATCTGTTATTCCTATTGTTTTAAACGATTCGTCTGTGCTTGCGCAGAGGTTAGTTAGAAATAGTCTGAAAGATGTATCAAAAATATCAACAATATCGTCAAAGCTGATCCGTAAAAGACAGCATGTGAGCCGAGACAAAGAAGTCTCAGAAAGAAAGACAACGTTTCCAGAAGCGTCCATTAATAGGCAGAGATCAACGGACTTATTGAATTCAGAGAAAATTTCAGAATTACAAATACCTCCTTCGCAATTGGCACCTGACGGCGATCCGAAGCAGACTAAAATGTTAAATTATGAAGAGATGAAACAGATCGCGCTATCCATCGCGCATGAGCCGCAGATTCGTTTGCTACCTGGTGCAGATAAAAAAATATCGGGTGCGCAAAAGTTTGTGGAGGCAATGGATCATGCCAAACGTGGCGACTGTCGTTTTGAGCACGCTCATCTTGGAATACTTGCGATTCCCTTTTTACTAAAAGACACTCTTACAGATGAAGGTTGTAAATGGTAATTTTTGTCGTGTTGAGATTCGGCGTATCGAGTCGATGCTTGGGTAAGTTAAGTGCTTTCATGCGGTGTCAGGTGATATTGCGCCAGACGGCAAGTTTCTGTTCAAACGACCAACTTGCATTTGCCGGAGATGACGAAGGCAACACCAACGTCTCAAATCCAGCCTCCGCAAATGCCGCTTCCAGTTTTCCGGAAGTTTTGCCATTAAAACAGACCCGTTTCAACTTTGGGCAACGTTCCTTAAGCGGTGCAAAGTCATTATGCTGCGCGTTGCGAATCGCGCTATCCAAACTGCCGCTGCGTTCGCATGCGGCGATCGCATCCCATAAACCGACATTTTTTGCTAACAACGCCTTGAGCCGTTCGGCATAGGGCAGTGCGACCAAATCAATCTCCAGCACTGCCGACAACAATTTCCAGAATTGATTACGAGGATGCCCGTAATACTGCTGCGCTGCCAGCGAAGCCTCTCCGGGAAAACTACCCAACAACAAGATACGGGTATGCCGATCAAGCACCGGCGCCAGGCCGGTTAGCGCAGGCACAACATTATCCAGTTCGGATGCAGAAACAGAAGACGGCATAGAAATAATCCCTTGCATAAAATGACGACGGCTCAGCCGCATTATCGCTGAATACAACGCAACTATCGCGGCGCCGCTTTTTGCCATAGCCGGCAATTTCACAGCGGCATGACGACGATATCAAATTACGACAGCAATATATTTTGGAGAACAAGAATGAAAAAATTAGTGGCAGCTGTCGCGGCCGTCGCCATTTTGGCCGGCTGCGCAATGCCGTCGGATTCGGGCAGCTCATATAACTCGAGTCAGGCACGCGGCGAACAAACCGTTCGCATTGGTGTGGTGGAGTCGGTGCGCAATGTGACGATCGATAAAGGCTCCAGCGGCGTGGGCACCCTGGCCGGTGCAGGTTTGGGCGCATTGGGCGGCGCAGCACTGGGTGGTGGCCGCGGTTCGATCGCTACGGGCCTCTTGGGCGCTGTCGCAGGTGGCGTGGTAGGCAATCACGTTGAAGCGGCCACATCTCATAAGAAGGGTCTGGAAATTACCGTCAAGCTCGATAGCGGTAAATTGACCGCGATTACGCAAGATGCCGATGAAATATTTGTACCGGGTGAACGTGTGCGGTTATTGTCGGGTAGAGGGATCACGCGTGTGACGCATTAATTAATGGTATTTGCGTATGATCGTATAAATTGATCTCCAATGAAGGGGCGCTTTGCGTCCTTTTTGCATTGGGGATGTCGCGCATGGCGGGAGCGCCTGGAATTAACGCAAGCGGAAGTTGCCACGGCTTGGCATTACCCAACCGTCATATGCAAAACAGGAAGCCAGCAATAATTTGCGTAAAATTAGCCGAGACAAAATTGCCGCTGCATTGGGCATTACGTCTGCACAGTTGGATTTTTAATCGAGCTGCGGCAGGCCATTTGATCCGCGGGCAAGCAGATATAAAAACGGGAAGCAAAATTGCTTCCCGTTTTTCATTGCCATTCGAGCTAATCGTTATTTACCAGCCATCCCCAGCAACATCTCATTCAAACGCTTAACAAAACCAGCCGGATCGCTCAACGCGCCGCCTTCAGCCAACAGCGCCTGATCGAACAGGATATGCGACCAGTCGTCGAATTTGGCTTCTTCGTATTGCAGGCGTTGCACCAGCGGATGATCCGGATTGATTTCCAAAATCGGTTTCGATTCCGGAGCATCCTGCCCAGCAGCCTTCAACATGCGCATCAAGTTGCCGGACAATTCATTATCATCCGCCACCAGACAAGCCGGCGAATCAGTCAGACGGAAAGTCACGCGCACATCCTTGGCTTTATCGGCCAGCGCAGTCTTGATCTTTTCAACCAGATCCTTGAAGTGCGTTTCGGTTTCTTCGTGCTGCTTTTTCTCTTCTTCGTTTTCCAGCGTGCCCAGATCGAGGTCGCCCTTGGCGACGGATGCCAGCTCCTTGCCTTCAAAATCCTGTATGAAGGACAGCATCCATTCATCGACACGATCGGTCAGCAGTAATACTTCCACGCCTTTTTTGCGGAAGATTTCCAGGTGCGGGCTGTTCTTCGCAGCTTGGTAGCTTTCGCCGGTGACGTAATAAATCTTGCTTTGGCCTTCTTTCATGCGCCCGATATAGTCGGCCAGCGAGACGGTTTGTGCATCGCTGTCGTTATGCGTGGAGGCGAAACGCAACAGCTTGGCGATGCGGTCCTTGTTGCCGGCATCTTCGCCGATACCTTCCTTGAGCACCTGGCCGAATTCTTTCCAGAAGCTTGCGTACTTTTCCTTTTGCTCCGCTTCTTCGCCATTGGCCAGTTCTTCCAACAGGCTCAATACGCGTTTGGTCGAGCCTTCGCGGATGACTTTGACGTCGCGCGATTCCTGCAGGATTTCACGCGAAACGTTCAGCGGCAAGTCGCTGGAATCGATCACGCCTTTGACGAAGCGCAGGTACACCGGCATCAATTGCTCGGCATCGTCCATGATGAAAACACGTTTGACATACAGCTTGATGCCGCCGCGCTTGTTGCGATCCCACAGATCGAACGGCGCACGCGTCGGCACGTACAGCAGTTGGGTATATTCGCTGCGGCCTTCGACCCGGTTATGGGTATATGTCAGCGGTGCTTCGAAATCGTGGGAGACGTGTTTATAAAACTCGACATATTGTTCCGGCGTGATTTCGGACTTGTTGCGAGCCCACAAAGCGCTGGCCTGATTGACAGTTTCGAATTCGTCGCTGATGACGGTTTCTTTTTTCTCTTCATCCCAGCTTTCTTTCTGCATGCGGATCGGCAGGGAAATGTGGTCCGAATATTTGCGAATGATGGATTTCAATTTCCACGACGACAGGTATTCGTCTTCGCCTTCGCGCAGATGCAGGGTGATGTCGGTGCCGCGGCTGGCTTTGTCGATTGCTTCGACGGTGAAGTCGCCGGCGCCTTCGGATTCCCAGCGAACGCCTTCTGTGGATGGCGTGCCGGCGCGGCGGCTTTCAACGGTGATGCGGTCGGCAATGATAAAGGCGGAATAGAAGCCGACGCCGAACTGGCCGATCAGCGCCGCATCTTTTTGCTGGTCGCCGGATAGTTTGGAAAAGAATTCCCGGGTGCCGGATTTGGCGATGGTGCCCAGATGTGCAACGGCGTCGTCGCGGGTCATGCCGATGCCGTTATCGGAAATGGTGATGGTGCGGGCGGTTTTGTCGAAACCGACGGTGATCTTCAGTTCCGGATCGTTCTCAAAGAGTGCGTCGTTGTTGATCGCTTCGAAGCGCAGTTTATCGGCGGCATCGGACGCATTGGAAACCAGTTCGCGCAGGAAAATCTCTTTGTTCGAATACAGGGAATGGATCATCAGTTGCAGCAATTGTTTTACTTCTGCCTGAAAACCCAGGGTTTGCTTTGCATCTGTTGGTGCTTGCTGTTCGGAAACTGTCATTTTTGCCTCGTTGGTATTTCGAAATAATCGTGGAACGGAATTCTGGGATGCCGTGTCGGGCCTCTATGTTCTGACACCGGCTGCGCGCATTCTAACGAAATGGGGCTGACTCGGCCAGTTTCAAGGCTACGGCATAAGAGTGTATGGCCGTTAAATTGCAGGAAATACGCCCTGATTTGGCATTTTCATCAGGTGGTTGAATAGCAGAAGCTGCTTATGATTAGCAACATTCTCTGCGTAAGCGATGATTTCAATTATCGGAGGGGCATACCGCGACGTGTCGATGGGAATATGCCAAATAATGTGCTCCCTATTCTGAGTTATATCGATTTCGAAATTATCTGGATGCTAATAATGACTATAATGCTTGCGTAGCAAGGTCTTAGGCGTCTAATACAGTTATCTTGCAACATAAAGAACTTATGTCTTCCTGACTAAGTTCTTTTATTTCGGTTTTATTTCGGTTTTATTTCAATTCCCGCTCCAAAAATCGCCAAATCCCCGGATCGCCCATGCTGGCCACATTGAGCCGCATCTTGGTCGACGGCAGTTGATTCGGTGAAAACAAACTCCCCGGCGCCAGCAGAAAGCCTTCCCCCATGGCTTTTTCAGCCAGCACGTTGGTATCGCAGCCGGCATCGGCCCAGATGAACATGCCGGCCGGCACGGCGATGCCGGTGTCCAGTCCGGCCCGTTCGAGCTGGCGAACCGTCTTGTCGCGCGCGGTGTCGAGGCGGCCGCGCAGGCGTTCCGTGTGTTTGCGGTAATGGCCTTCCGACAGGATCTTGTAAACCACGCGTTCGCCGATTTCGCTGGTCGTCAGCGTCGATAACATCTTGCGGTCGGCCAGATGGCGCGCCAGCTCGGCGGAGGCGGCGATGAAGCCGACCCGCAGATTGGCCGATAGCGTCTTGGAGAAACCGCTCAGGTAAATCACGCGCTTGAGCTGATCCAGCGCGGCGATGCGGGTGGCGGCCTGGACTGCGGCGCCGGGATGCATGTCGCAGTAGATATCGTCTTCGACGATCATGAAATCGTGTTCTTCGGCCAGGCGCAGGATCTGGAAGGCCTTGGCTGCAGACAGCGAGGTGGAAGTAGGGTTGTGCAGTACCGAATTGATGACGTACAGCTTGGGCTTGTGCAGCGCTGCCAGTTCCGCCAGTTTCTCGATATCGGGGCCGTCTCCCAAGCGTGGAATGCCGACGATTTGCGCACCCCACGTGGCGAATGAACCGAACATTAGAAACCAGGCAGGATCGTCGACAAAAATAACGTCGCCGGGCTGCGTAAAGTGGCGCGCCACGATGTCCAGTCCTTGGGTCACGCCGGCAGTCGTGACGATTTGCTCCGGCACGGCGGCGATTTCCAGCTCGGCCAGCTTCAATTGCAATTGCTGGCGCAAGGGCAGAAACCCTTGCGGTATGCCGTATCCGACGAGTAAGGATTGGTTTTGGCGTCCGATGGAGCGCAAGCCGTTGCCGATCAGATTGCCGTCCAGCCATTCGGGTGGCAGCAGGCCGCCGCCGGGCATTTTTTGCGTCGGCATCTGGCGCAGCATATTGCGTATCAACCAAACCACATCTACCTGTCTCTGCGCGTCGAGCGCGTGATGCGCCGCATTCTTGCCGGCGCCGGCGTTGAAATTATCGCCGACCGTCGAGCGCCCGCGCACATAAAACCCGGAGCCGCGGCGCGATTCCAGAAAGCCTTTCGCGACCAGACGGTCGTACGCTTCCACCACCGTAAAACGCGATACACCGTGCGATTCCGCGAATTGCCGGATCGACGGCATGCGCGCACCGGTGCGCAATAGCTTGTCGTCGATACGCGACTGTACCGTTCTGACGATTTGCTGAACCAGCGAGTCGCCGCTTTCGCGTGACAACAACGAGGTTGCCGAACCGGGTTCAAGGGACGCCATGCGCTTGTTTGCAATGTTCTCTGTATTGGTCATTGGGCCGTGACAATGTCATTGATTATTTGGTGAATTGTACCGGTACTGTACTGTTTTTGTCGATTACCATGCATTTGAAGTTTCGGCCTGCAGTCCGGCTTTAGAACACGATGCTTACAATGAAGCGAGGATGGTATGACGCAAGAAATAAAAGGCATGTGGTTCGGTTTTGTAGGTGTAGCGATATTCAGTCTTACATTACCTTTTACGCATATGGCCGTCCAGGAACTGGATCCCTTGTTTGTCGGATTCGGGCGCGGTGCGTTGGCGGGAGTATTTGCGCCGTTTGTACTTTGGTATCTGAAGGCGCCGCTGCCGACCCGCGCGCAATGGGGGCCGTTGGCGATTATCGGGCTCAGCGTGGGATTCGGTTTTCCGGTGTTTTCATCGATTGCGATGCATTCGGCGCCGGCTTCGCATGGCGCCATTGTGCTGGGTCTGCTGCCGCTGGCGACGGCATTGGTGGGCGCTCTGCGTTTCGGCGAGCGGCCTTCGGGCTGGTTTTGGGCGGCGGCGGTAGCCGGCAGCGCACTGGTAATCGGCTTTGCGCTGCGTGCGGGCGGCGGGTCTTTTGATCTGGCCGATCTGGCGCTGTTTGCCGCTGTCGTGCTGGCGGCGATCGGTTATGCGGAGGGTGGCCGGTTGGCGCAAACGATAGGCGGGCCGCAGGCGATCGCTTGGGCTTTGGTGTTGTGTCTGCCGGTGTCGCTGCCGTTATCGCTATGGCTGGGCTGGTCTGTCGGTTCCGGTATGGATGTGTCGCCGCGGGCATGGCTAGGTTTCGGCTATGTGTCGCTGTTTTCGATGCTGATCGGTTTTTTCTTCTGGTACAAAGGGTTGGCGATGGGCGGGATTGCGCGGGTTGCGCAAATCCAGTTGTTGCAGCCGTTTCTGACTTTGCTGGGTGCTGCGCTCCTAATCGGCGATCATTTGCAATTCAGTAATTTGATGTTTGCGGCAGCGGTGATCGCGGTAGTCGCTCTGGGGCGGCGCGCAGGCGTACGCCGGATCGTTCGCGGCGAACTGCAGGCTGCTGTATAGAAGGCGCTCTGTAGATTTCATGGCCCGGCTTTGGCTTTTATGGGGTGGCCGGGTCTTGATTTAGGGCAAAGGCGGGGAATGCCCGATATAATTATGCATTCACGAATTCGCGAATTTCTCGCAATAACGCGCATTAACGATCATCTGGAGTACGCATGTCTGTCTATACCAAACTGAAATCCCTGAATATCGAATTGCCGCCATCGGCAGCGCCGGCGGCCGCTTACGTCATGTCGGCGCAAACCGGTAATACGGTATTCTTGTCGGGCCATATCGCCAAGAAAGACGGCGCGGTCTGGGCCGGTCAACTGGGTAAGGATATCTCGACGGAAGACGGCAAACTGGCTGCGCGCAGTGTCGCGATCGATTTGCTGGCGACGTTGCAGACGGCTTGCGGCGGCGATTTGAATCGCGTCCAGCGCATCGTCAAAGTAATGAGCCTGGTGAATTCGACCAGCGATTTCATCGAACATCATCTGGTGACTAACGGCGCTTCCGAACTGTTGGTCGAAGTGTTCGGTGAAAGCGGCAAACATGCGCGCTCTGCTTTCGGCGTCGCGCAATTGCCTCTTGGGGCTTGTGTGGAAATCGAAATGATTGTGGAAATCAGGTAATCCAGTAATTACGGAATGCAGGTAAGCAGGTAATTTAGGCAACAAGCAGGTAACGACAGCAATATGAAAATCGAAAATCCCAATCCCATGCAATGGCAATTCGCACAACGCACCGAGCGGTTGAAAAGCTCGGCTATTCGTGAAATCCTGAAAATCACGATGCAGCCGGAAATCATTTCGTTTGCCGGCGGCTTGCCTTCGCCGGCGACCTTCCCGGTAGAAAAAATGCGCGCCGCTTACGACAAGGTTTTGTCGCAGGAGGGCAAGGTTGCGTTGCAATACGGCCCGTCGGATGGTTATGCGCCGTTGCGCGCATGGGTTGCCGATTCCTTGTCGATCGATGGCGTTCGCATTCTGCCGGAAAATGTATTGATGGTGTCCGGTTCGCAGCAGGCGCTGGATTTGCTGGGTAAAGTGCTGATCGACAGAGGCAGCAAGGTATTGGTCGAAACGCCAAGCTATCTGGGTGCCTTGCAGGCGTTTTCGGTGTATGGACCGGACTTCACATCGATACCGGGCGATGAGGGCGGCTTGATCCCGGAAGCGGTCGAGCCGATCGCGGATGGTGCGCGTTTGCTGTATTCGCTGCCGAATTTTCAGAACCCTACCGGCCGTACGCTCTCGCTGCAGCGGCGTCATCAACTGGTTGAAACCTGCGCCCGTCTCGGGTTGCCGCTGATCGAAGATGATCCGTACGGCGCCTTGAGCTATAACGGCGATCCTTTGCCGAAGATGCTGACAATGAATCCGGGCGGCGTGGTTTATATGGGTTCGTTCTCGAAGGTGCTGACACCCGGCATCCGGCTCGGTTATGTGGTGGCGCCGACGGCTTTGATCCAGAAGCTGGAGCAGGCCAAGCAGGCCGCCGATCTGCATACGGCGCAACTGACGCAAATGGTGGTGTACGAAGCGGTGAAAGACGGATTCCTGAAAGAGCATATTCCGACGATTCGCCAATTGTATTCAGATCAGTGCCAAGTCATGCTGAATGCCTTGCAGACTTACTTCCCGGCTGGTACCAGCTGGACGCGTCCCGAAGGCGGCATGTTTATCTGGGTCACGCTGCCGGCGCATATCGATACGATGCAGTTATTGGCGGAAGCGGTGGCGCAGAAAGTGGCGTTCGTACCGGGTGCGCCGTTCTATGCGGATCATCCGCAATCGAACACCTTGCGACTGAGTTTCGTGACCGTGCCACCGGAGAAAATCCGCGAAGGCGTGCAAACTCTGGCGAAACTGATTGCCGCCAAACTGTAGATTTTCTATTCGAACCAAGCCGAGCAGGTTTCAATGCACTTTGGCGCTTACCGGCTCGGCACTTCCTTTTTCCCATTTCAGCGTTTCGCCATGCTCCAATGCCGTGAATTGCTGCGGCGGCAAGCCGGCTTTCTGCATTGCGCTGCGTAAGAACTGGGGCGGCTCGTCGAGCGGTTCATCAGACAGTTGAAATGTCCCCCAGTGGATGCCGATCGATTGTTTGGCGTGGACGTCGCGATGGATCTGCACCGCTTCGGCCGGATTGACGTGCTGGTTTTGCATGAACCAGCGCGGTGCGTACGCGCCGATCGGGATCATCGCCAGATCGAAGTTGCCGTATCTGCGTCCGATGTCTTCGAAATCTTTCGAGTAGCCGGTATCGCCCGCAAAATACATCGAGAACGGATGGACCGAATGGGGCGCATCTTTAGCCGCGGTTCTGATGACCCAGCCGCCCCATAATGTTTCAGAACGATCGAACAGGCCGCGCGCCGACCAGTGCTGCGCCGGCACGAAATCGATTTCCAATCCGTCGACCGAGGCGCGTTCCCACCAATCCATTTCACGCACATTGCTGATGCCTTTGCCCAGCATCCAGTCTTTCACGCCCAGCGGTACCAGGAACAGGGGCGGGCCGCCGGCTTGCGCGTTGAGACGCTTCACGCTGTCGGTATCCAGATGATCGTAGTGATTGTGTGAAATCAGCACCACATCGATATGCGGCAGTTCCGCGATGTCGAGCGGCGGCGCTACCTTGCGTTTGGGGCCGATGAAACTGAACGGCGAAGCACGCTCCGAAAAGATCGGATCGGTCAGCAGATTGACTCCGTTGTTTTGCAACAGCATGGTGGAATGGCCTATCCAGGTTGCGGTCGGAATGGTTTTATTGGCTGCCAGCCACGCCACATCCGGATGGATTACCGGGAATTGATAATTGTTGGCCGGCGGCTTGGGCAGGCCATGGATAAGTCTTTCGAACTGCCACTTGATGGTAGAGGGCCTCGGCTGATTCGCCGGCAGATAATTATTCTTGAAGCCGTCGCGGCCGCGATGCGGTATATCGGGGTCGTAATATTTATTGGTTGCGGTGCAGCCGGCGATAAGGCAAACCGTCACGGCAATGAATGCCGATGCCCGCAATGTTGATGCCCGCAATGCCGATGCAAGCAATGCAATTACCGCCCGGTGCGGAAAAAAACGCCGCCGGCCGGTATTTGCAATGTGTGCAACGCGTGCATGCCATACACCGTGTGCATCGTGTCCATCCTGCTCCGAGAGCCGCATCCGGTTTAGCCCTGCGCGCGCAACGCTGTGGCCTTCAGTTTGGATTCCAGCGTACGGCCTTTGCGGGCGCGTTTGCCGATATGCGGCGTTAATCCGCTGGCCGACAAATTCAATTCGCTAGGCGTGCCGTTGCGCTTGATGATTGTTACAGTCAGGCCTTTTTGGCTGATCGGTTGCGCTGCGAGCAATTTTTCCTTCAGCTCCAGATCCATCAGGATCACGCCGCGGCCGCCGCTGGAGAGCGTCTTGCATTCGTCCAGGCCGAACACCAGCAAGCGTCCTTTTTCCGACAGGCAGGCCACCGCGCCGGCATTGGCTTCGACGGTGCGCGGCAGTAAGGGGTGATCGCCATCGTCCAGTGTAATGAAGGTTTTACCGCCCTTGACACGGCTCAGCATATCGCCGGCTTTGGCGATGAAGCCGTAACCGGCGTCCGACGCCAGCAGCAATCGGGTGTCGCCGGTGCCGGCGAAGTAATGCAGGATCTGGCTGCCGCTGGCAAGATCGATCAGCGTGGTAATCGGCACGCCGTCGCCGCGCGCATTCGGCAGTACGGCAACGCCCACCGAGTAGACGCGGCCGTTGGAGCCGAACACCAGCAGCGGGTCGACGGTGCGGCATTCGAACGCACCGTACAAGGCATCGCCGGCCTTGAAGGTGAATTGTGCTGCATCATGGCCGTGACCGGTACGCGCGCGCACCCAGCCCTTTTGCGAAACGATCACCGTTACGGGCTCGTCGATAATTTTTTGTTCGACGACGGCTTTTTCGGCCGCCTGGATCAGCGTGCGGCGCGGATCGCCGAATTGCTTTTCGTCCGCTTCGATTTCCTTGATGATCAGGCGCTTCATCGCCGTCGGATTTTCCAGCAGTTCTAGCAGGCCGGCCTGTTCCTTGCGCAACTCCGCCAATTCTTGCTGAATCTTGATGGTTTCCAGGCGCGCCAATTGGCGCAGACGAATTTCCAGAATATCTTCGGCCTGGCGATCCGACAAACGGAATGCTTCGATCAAGGCCGGCTTCGGCTCATCCGATTCGCGAATGATTTTGATGACTTTGTCGATATGGAGCAGAATCGTTTCGCGGCCTTCCAGGATATGGATGCGGTCGCCGATCTTGCCGAGCTTGAATTTGCTGCGGCGGGTGACCGTTGCGAAGCGGAAAGCGATCCATTCGCGCAGCACATCGCCCAGGCCTTTTTGACGCGGACGGCCATCGCCGCCAATCATCACCAGATTGATCGATGCACTGGTTTCCAGCGAAGTCTGCGCCAGCAGGGTGTGCATGAATTCGGTCTGGTCCTGATTCTTGGATTTCGGTTCCAGCACCAGCCGCACCGGCGCATCGCGGCCGGATTCGTCGCGCACCGCGTCGAGCATCGACAGGATGGTCTGCTTCTGCAATAGCTGCTCCGGGCTCAGCGCTTTCTTGCCGAGGCGGATCTTCGGATTGGTCAGTTCTTCAATTTCTTCCAATACTTTTTGCGATGAAACGCCGGGCGGCAATTCGGTGACCACTGCCTGCCATTGGCCGCGCGCCATATCTTCAATCTTCCAACTTGCGCGCACTTTCAGGCTGCCGCGGCCGTTTTGGTACATTTCGGAAATAGCCGCCGGTGAACTGATGATCTGGCCGCCGCCGGGAAAATCCGGGCCGGGGATCAACGCCATCAATTCCTCATGCGACATTTTGGGATCGCGGATCAGCGCCACGGTGGCTTTGGCGACTTCGCGCAAGTTGTGCGACGGAATTTCGGTCGCCATGCCGACGGCAATACCGGAAGCGCCATTGAGCAGCGCAAACGGCAGACGGGCCGGCAACAGCTTCGGCTCCTGCGTGGAACCATCGTAATTCGGCTGGAAATCGACGGTGCCCATATCGATTTCATCGAGCAGCAATTTGGCAATCGGCGTCAGGCGCGCTTCGGTGTAGCGCATAGCCGCCGCGCTGTCGCCGTCGCGCGAACCGAAATTGCCCTGACCGTCGATCAGCGGATAGCGCAATGAGAAATCCTGCGCCATCCGGACCAATGCGTCATAGACCGATTGATCGCCGTGCGGATGCAGCTTACCGAGCACTTCACCGACTACCAGCGCCGATTTGCGCGGTTTGGCGGCACCGCCCAAGCCGAGCTCGTTCATCGCAAACAGGATGCGGCGCTGTACCGGTTTCTGGCCATCGGTGACGTCCGGCAGCGCGCGGCCCTTGACCACCGAAATGGCGTAGTCGAGATAGGCGCGTTCGGCGAACGTGGTCAAGGTCAGCGTTTCGCCTTCAGGCGCGGGCGGTTCGGGAGGGGCAAACAGATTGGCTTGTTCTGACATGAGACGGTGTGGGATTTACGCTAAAAGGAAAGTGGGTCGAAGATAACGAATAGGTGGAAACGGTCAATAGTTTAATCGCTGTTGCCGGGGCCGATCGGATTCAGGTTCTGACTCTGGCCGGAACCAGAACCGGAACCACGCGGCGCCGGAATAACCATGGTGACGCGCGCCGGTTTGACGCCCGAATCGCCATCGCTTTCAGTCCTGATTGCCGAGCCTTTATTACGCCGGCGGGCGATCAGGATGCCGTCCCGGCCCGGCGCGTACAGCTGATAAAACTGCGTTACCAACTGAACGTAATTGCGGGTTTCCGGAAACGGTGGAATCTGATTGCGGTATTTCTGCACGGCGCCTTCGCCGGCATTGTACGAGGCGATCGCCAATTCGGGACGTTGCGGGAACATTTTTTCGAGGTCGCTCAGATAATGCGCGGCCAGACGAATGTTGATGGCGGGGTCGGTCAGCTTTTGATGGATCGAGCGTTTCTTGTCGGCCTGCAAGCCGTAGCGTTCGGCGGTAGCCGGCATGATTTGCATCAGGCCGATTGCGCCCTTGGACGATACCGCTTTCGGATTGAAACCGGATTCGGCTGCCATGATTGCGTTCAGCAGCGCCGGCTCCAGTTTGTATTCGGCTGCGGCCCGCTCGACCATCTCCTGGTATTTTTTGCGGTCCGGATGGGTAGATAGATAATGCAGCAGCGGATTGTTCGACTGCCCGCCATTTGCGGTCGGCAAGCCGCCGCGGCCGAGGGTGCCGGAATCGAATGCGCCATCGCCGCGGGCGAACAGCTTGTAACGCGGATCGAGTGCTTCCGTGGCGAAATGCGCATTGCCGTCGCCGTCGAAATAACCGTAAATATCCGCATGGGCAGCGGGACTCGCCAAACCGAGCGCCAGGCCGAGAGTCAAGCCAATTACACGGCCGACACCGCACAATAATGCAGTGATCGGCCGGGAGCTGGACCCGGCATTCAATCCGGATCTGAAGTTTCGGCGCATCGGCGGTTTCATCGTATTGCTCTCATCAAATATCGGCTTCGGCTTCATTGCCGTGTTCTTCGATCCAGGCGCGGCGGGCGGCTGCTTCGCCTTTGCCCATCAGCATATTGAAACGCGCTTCCGAAGCGATCTGGTCGAATTCGCCCAACGCCACCGGCAACAGGCGGCGGGTATCCGGGTTCATTGTGGTTTCCCATAATTGTTCGGCATTCATCTCGCCCAGGCCTTTGAAGCGCGAAATGCTCCAGCCGCCTTCCTTGACGCCGTCTTTGCGCAACTTGTCTTCGGTGGCGATCAGTTCGCCATCGTCCAGCGCATAAATTTTCTGCGCGGGTTTCTTGCCGCGTGCCGGCGCGTCGACGCGGTAAAGCGGCGGACGTGCAATGCAGATATTGCCGGCGGCAATCAGTTTGGGGAAATGCTTGAAGAACAGCGTCAGCAATAAAACCTGGATATGCGAACCATCGACATCGGCATCGGACAGGATGCAGATTTTGCCGTAGCGCAGGCTGCCGAGATCGGGATTGTCGTTGTAGCCATGCGGATCGATGCCGATCGCCACGGCGATATCGTGGATTTCATTATTGCCGAACAGGCGGTCCGGTTCAGTTTCCCAGGAATTCAATACCTTGCCGCGCAGCGGCAGGATGGCCTGGAATTCCTTGTCGCGGCCCATCTTGGCGGAGCCGCCGGCAGAGTCGCCCTCGACCAGGAACAATTCGTTGCGGCTGACATCGCTGGATTCGCAATCGGTCAGCTTGCCCGGCAATACGGCCACGCCGGACGATTTTTTCTTTTCGATTTTTTGCGCGGAACGCAGCCGGCTTTGCGCTTGCTTGATGACCAGTTCGGCCAATTTTTTGCCATATTCAACGTGCTGGTTCAGCCACAATTCCAGCGCCGGACGGCAATAACCGGAGACCAGCCGCACCGCATCGCGTGAATTCAGCCGCTCTTTGATCTGGCCCTGGAATTGCGGGTCCAGTACTTTGGCCGACAACACGAACGAGACGCGCGCAAAGACATCTTCCGGCAATAATTTGACGCCTTTCGGCAGCAGCGAATGCATTTCGACGAAGCTCTTGACCGCGCCGAACAAGCCTTCGCGCAGCCCCGATTCGTGGGTGCCGCCGGCGGAAGTCGGAATCAGATTGACATACGATTCGCGGACCGCATTGCCTTCTTCGGTCCAGGCCACGACCCAGGCCGCGCCTTCGCCTTCGGCAAAACCGTCGGCTTCGGCATTGGCGTATTGCTCGCCTTCGAACAGCGGAATCAGCGGATCGGCATGCGAGGCCTGCGCCAGCGATTCCATCAGATAGCCGCGCAGGCCCTGATCGTACTGCCATGTCTGCTGATCGCCGGTGCGCGCGGTGACCAGGGTGACCTTGACGCCCGGCAGCAACACCGCTTTGGAGCGCAGCAGGCGTTGCAGTTCCGGTTGGGAAATGACGGGAGAGTCGAAATATTTCGGATCGGGCCAGACGGTGACGCGGGTGCCGGTTTTCTTATCGTCGCGGCCGGCATGGCGCGATACCAGCGGTTCCAGCACGTCGCCGTTGGCGAAGACCAGTTTATGTACGCCGCGGCCTTGATCGTCCTTGCGCCAGACTTCGATTTCGAGCCGGGTCGAGAGCGCATTGGTGACCGAAACGCCGACCCCGTGCAAGCCGCCGGAGAAGGCGTAGGCGCCGCCGGCGCCCTTGTCGAATTTGCCGCCCGCATGCAGCCGGGTGAAGACGATTTCGACGGTAGGCACGTTTTCTTCGGGATGCAGGCCGACCGGGATGCCGCGGCCGTCATCCTCCACCGCGATGCTGCCGTCGGTATTGAGCGTGACGATGATATTTTTGGCGTAACCGCCCAGCGCCTCATCGGAAGCATTGTCGATGACTTCCTGAATGATATGCAGCGGATTCTCGGTCCGGGTGTACATGCCCGGGCGTTGTTTGACCGGTTCCAGGCCCTTCAGGACACGGATCGATGATTCACTGTAGTCGGACGGGGTATTTTTTTTAGTTGCCATGCGGTGAAATGATTTTCCGGGTGCGCCCGATCGAATATGACCGGGAGAGATGAATTTTCCTGCATTCTAAATGAAATGCGGCGACCAAATGCGGCAGCGTTTCGGCGGGCAGGCAAAATCACTTGCTCAACACGCGCATTGCCTGCTCCAGCCCATCGATCGTCAGCGCGTACATGCGGTTGCCGACCAGTTGCCGGATCAGATCGATCGATGACCGGTATTGCCACAGATTGTGCGGTTCCGGGTTGAGCCAGGCGTGATGCGCAAAGGTGCTGGTAAAGCGCTGCAGCCAGACCGCCCCGGCCTCGGCGTTGCCGTATTCCACCGAACCGCCGGGCTGCAGTATCTCATATGGGCTCATGGTGGCGTCGCCTACAAAGATCAATTTGGTGTCGGCAGGGTATGTTCTCAAGACCTCCCAGGTCGGAAACCGTTCCGTATAGCGGCGATGATTGTTTTTCCACAGGAAATCGTAGACGCAGTTGTGAAAATAATAAAACGCCATGTTCTTGAATTCGCTGGCGGCGGCCGAGAAGAGTTCTTCCGTGCGGGCAATATGGTCGTCCATCGAGCCGCCGACGTCCAGCAGCATCAATACCTTGATATTGTTTTTGCGCTCGGGCTGCATTCTGATGTCGAGATAACCGGCGTTGTTGGCCGTGGCGCGGATGGTGTCGTCCAGCGCCAGTTCTTCCTGCGCACCGGCGCAGGCGAATTTGCGCAGGCGCCGTAGTGCGAGCTTGATATTGCGGGTGCCGATTTCGCGATCGGCGTCGTAATCCTTGTAGGCGCGCGCGTCCCATACTTTTACCGCGCTGCGCTGGCCGCCGGCGCCGCCGATGCGAATGCCCTCAGGATTGGCGCCGCCGTTGCCGAATGGCGAGGTGCCGCCGGTGCCGATCCATTTATTACCGCCTTCGTGGCGTTTTTTCTGCTCGTCCAGCAATTCCTTGAGCCGGTCCATCAACTTGTCGTAGCCGAATTTTTCCAATTGGGCGCGTTGCTCCGGCGTCAGTTCGCGTGCCAGGCGCTTGATCAGCCAGTCGGGCGGTATCTCGGCGTTTTTGTCGAAAACGCTTTCGATGCCCTTGAAATAAAGCGCGAAGGCCTGATCGAATTTATCGTAATACGCTTCGTCCTTGACCAAGGTGGTGCGGGCCAGGAAATAGAAATTATCCAGCGACGGCTCGATCACGTCTTTTTGCAAGGCTTCCAGCAAGACCAGGAATTCCCTGATCGAAACCGGCAGCCTGGCATCTTTGAGCGTGAAGAAAAAATCGATCAGCATGATGGCATGGCGGGTTTAGGCAAACGCCAGGCTCAGATGCCGGCGCGTTCGAGTTTGTACAGCAAATGGCTGCGCACGGCCGGCCATTCCGGCGCGATGATCGAGAACACGACGGTATCGCGCAGGCTGCCGTCGGCCATGATGCGATGGCTGCGCAGCACACCGTCCTGTTTGGCGCCGAGGCGGGCGATGGCCGCGCGCGATTGATGATTCATCCAGTGCGTGCGGAATTCGACGGCGTTGCAATCCAGTGCATCGAAGGCATGATGCAGCAGCATCAATTTGGATTCGGTATTGATGCCGCTGCGGTGTGCGCTGGCCGCGATCCAGGTTGAGCCGATTTCAAGGCGCCGGTTTGGCGCATCGATATCCATGTAGGATGTCATGCCGCAGGTCGCGCCGGTGTCGTTGCGGCGGACGGTGAAGGGCTGCATCTTGCCGGTCTCCTGCAAGGCCAGGCGGCGTTCGATTTCGGCGGGCAATTGATCCGGCGTGGGAACGTTGGTGTACCAGAGCTTCCATAATTCGCCGTCGGCCACCGCTTCGCGCAGGGCGTCCAGATGGCTGATGGACAGCGGTTCCAGCGTGGCGTGTTCGCCGCGCAAGGTGACGGGGGTAATGGGATTGAGTGCTGGCATGGTTTTGATCCGTTATCGATGATCGGTTATCTATTATTGCGGGCCATATGCACCAGGCGTTCGAACAGATGAATGTCCTGTTCGTTTTTTAGCAGCGCGCCGTGCAGCGGCGGCACCAGTATCTTGTCATCCTTGCTGCGCAGCGCTTCGCCCGGGATTTCCTCGGCCAGCAATAGTTTGAGCCAGTCCAGCAGTTCCGAAGTCGACGGTTTTTTCTTCAGGCCGGCAACATCGCGCACTTCATAGAAAGTTTGCAGCGCCTGCGCCAGCAAGTCGCGCTTGAGCGTCGGAAAATGGACATCGACAATCTGCTGCATGGTGTCTTTTTCGGGAAACTTGATGTAGTGGAAAAAGCAGCGGCGCAGAAATGCATCCGGCAATTCCTTTTCATTATTGGATGTGATGATCACCAGCGGACGATGCACCGCCTTGACCATTTCCCGTGTCTCATAGACATAAAATTCCATGCGATCGATTTCGCGCAGCAGATCGTTGGGGAATTCAAGATCGGCTTTATCGATTTCATCGATCAGCAGCACCACCGGCTGTTCGGCGGTGAAGGCCTGCCACAGCACGCCTTTGACGATGTAGTTATGGATGTCCTTGACGCGCTCGTCGCCCAGTTGAGAGTCGCGCAGGCGCGAAACGGCATCGTACTCATACAGGCCCTGTTGCGCCTTGGTGGTCGATTTGATATGCCATTGCAGCAGCGGCATGTCGAGCGCTGCGGCGACTTCTTCGGCCAGCATGGTCTTGCCGGTGCCGGGTTCGCCCTTGATCAATAGCGGCCGCTGCAGTGTCAATGCGGCATTTACAGCCAGTTTCAGATCGTCGGTGGCAACGTAATTGTGGGAACCTTCAAAGCGTGTCTGTGGTCGCATGTCGTCTTGTCATAGTCTGGAAAGTTAAAACGAGTATAAGGGATAACCGCCGCGCTCCGCTTCGGCCGCCATCTCCTTGAGTATTTGTAAGGCCCGATGGCGAGTATGTAACTTTGCATGAATACCGATGCTTGTTGCCGCGATTTATCCGACACTGGCGCTTTTGCGCAATTCCGGTACTAGGCAATCGATATGAAGTGAAGCATTGAAGTAAAAATGACGCAATGCCTTTAGGCAAGATTAAGCAACGAAACAAGTAATAAATTAAGTAATGAATTAAGCAATGAAATTATTTTTTCTCAAAATGGCGGTGTTCTGGCGCCGCCTGCGTGGGGGCGCACAGCGCCGCAATGAACGTTTTGCGCAAGATGCGCGCCGCGTGGAAGTCTTGATGTCGCGTGCGGATCCGCAAGCGCCGTGGCACGAGCGGGCCAACTGGATGATCGATGTGGCCGAATGGGTCCGGCATCAATCCAAGGTTTCGCTGCGCGACGAGCAGGCCTGGCGTCAGATCAAGCATGCGCGCGTGCGGTATCTGCTGACTTGGCTTGAGCAGCATCGGGAGGTGCGGCGCACGGTGCAGATGACGTTGCAGCGGACCTTGCGCGAAGCATCCGGGCCGGAATTGTTTTCGGCGACCGGACTACCGTACGAGTCGGCATTTTTCAGCGAACTGACCGAACGCATTATCACGGGATTGTTGCCGCGTCATTTGTCGGCGTCCAATTTATCGGGCTTGTTTACGGCCATGTTCCCGGCCTCGTCGGACGCGCAATGGATGCTGGAACTGGACCAGGATGTGTTGGCGCGCTTGTGGAAGCTGGCCGCGGACGAGGGCATTTCCCATCTCTATCGCCAGCAGATCGACGAGTCGCTGATTTACCTGAGCACGGTGGTCATTGCCGAGGGCATCAGTCCGGCGTTCCGTCAGCGGCTCGAACCGAAAATGCCGTTGCAGGCGACCCCGTTCATGGTGTTGCGGCGCGAGCTGGAAACGTATCTGCGCGGCGCGTCCGGCGATGAGGGCGCGCTGCGCAGTTTGCGGATGCTGATTGCGGTTTGCCAGGCGCAGACCGATCGCATCTACGAACATCTCGACGAGCATGGCGTTTCGGTCAGCCTGGTGTATCGGGTCGAGCGCATGCGTGCGCAGTTGACGCGCATGACTTATCTGATTGATTTGCGGGTCACCGGGCAGGTCCGCACCGATGGCCGTGGCCGTGTGCAATTGCTGCTGGCCGATCTGATCGATGCGCATCACAACCGTTCCTCGGTGAAAGCCTTGGTGCGGCGCAGCTTCGCGCTGCTGGCGCGCAAAATGGTGGAGCGCAACGGCGCGCATGGCGAACATTACATTGCGCGCGACAGCCGCGCTTATGGCGCCGTGTTCAAGGCGGCGGGGCGCGGCGGTATCGTGACTGCCGCGACGGTGCTGGTTAAAACGCTGACCGCCGGCATCGGCGCGCCATATTTTTTCCAGGGCCTGCTGGCTTCGCTTAACTATGCCGCCAGCTTTTTGCTGATCAGCTCGGTCGGCGGCGTACTGGCGACCAAGCAGCCTGCCGTGACGGCGTCGGCGCTGGCCTCGCGCATGGGTGAACTGGATACACCGGAAGGCCTGCACAAGTTGATGGCGGAAATTGCGATGTTGCTGCGCTCGCAGGCCGCCGCCATTTTCGGCAACGTCTGTGCGGTGATTCCGGCCATGGCGGCAATTGCCTTGTTGTTCGGGTGGTTGAATGGCGCGCCGTTGATGGATGCGGCCAAGGCGCAGGCAACTATAGCGGCCTTGTCGCCGCTCGGTGCCACGCCGCTGTTTGCGGCACTGACGGGCATCCTGTTATGGCTGGCAAGCCTGGCGGCCGGCTTTGCCGATAATTGGTTTGCGCTGCGCAAATTGCGTGAAGCGCTGGCGCATCAGCGGCAGGCGGTGCATGTGTTGGGAGCGGGCCGTGCAGAGCGGCTGGCTGCGTGGCTCGATCGCAACGTGGCGATGATCGCCGGTAATGTTTCACTGGGTCTGTTGTTGGGAATGACCCCGGTATTGGCACAGTTTTTCGGATTGCCGGTCGATGTGCGGCATGTGACGCTGGCCGGCGGCAGCTTGACGGCCGCCACGCTCAGCCTCGGCTGGCCGTTGCTGAGTACGCCGGCATTCTGGCTGGCGGTGGGCGGGGTGGTGTTGACGGCGCTGCTCAATGTCGGGGTCGCATTCGGCTGTGCGCTGGCGCTGGCTTTGCGCGCGCGCGAGGTGCCGCGGCGCATCAGGCGGCTGGTGTTTCGGATGGTCATCCGGCGGTTTGTATCGGCGCCTCATGGATTTCTGTTTCCTTCCCGTACGGCCGGCGTTCAGGCGCCTGCGAGGGAGGTGTCTGAAAACGTGGACAGCGAGGGCAGGGAAGCAGGGAATTTCGATCCGGCGGCCATGTCCGGCGATGCAGACGATGGCAATGCCGGCGATAACAGTAACGACAGGCGAACCGCCCGGCGCGACGCCGCTGCCAACGACCGTGCGTTGAAACAACGTAAATAGCGACGTAAATGGCAAAGTAAAGAAAAGGCGTCGATAAACGATAAATGCCGGAAAATACGCACAGAAGCGGGGCCGTACGGCGCCTCGGCAGGGCATCGATTGAAAATTAAGATAAATCCCTGATGGGCACATGGACTGCTTGCGCGTCTTAGGTTAGAATCAAGCACTTTTTTGCCGAGCGGTAGGGGTGCCGGCAGTGCTGTAGATTTGGCTTCTGCGCGACTTCGGCTTGGCTTATCGGGGACGCGGCGGAATTGGTTTTGCCCTGGTTTTCATATTAATTACCCTCGCTATCATGAAAAAAATATTAGTACTTATCGCGTTCGCGGGCATCGCCGGCGCAGCGTCCGGTCTTGCGGCTGCCGCTGACATCGTCGGCAACGCCAAAGCAGCTGAAAACAAGGTGTCAATGTGTATCGGCTGCCACGGTATCCCGGAATATAAGGGGACTTTTCCTGAAGTTTATCGGGTGCCTATGTTGGGCGGCCAGTCCGCCAAATATATTGAAAATGCGCTGAAGGAATATCAAAAGGGCGATCGCAACCATCCTAGCATGCGTGGTATTGCCGGTAGCCTTTCAGAGCAGGATATGGCCGATGTCGCCGCCTATTACGCACAGCAAAAATAACGGACGCATGATGAAAAAAATAATCACTCTGGTTGCCGTTCTTGGCGCCGCAAGTATTTCTTTAGCCGCGCACGCCGCCGGCGATATCGACGCCGGCAAGGCTGCCGTAGCAAAATACAATTGCGCAACTTGCCATGGCGCCGATTTCAATTCGCCGATCGATCCGACCTATCCGAAATTGGCCGGTCAGCATCACGATTACCTGCAGCACGCATTGACTGCCTACAAGCGCGGTAATGCCGCCGGCGTCATGAATGGCCGCAGCAACCCGATCATGGGTGCGCAAGTCGCACAGTTGTCGGAACAGGACATCATCAATATCGCCGCTTATCTGAGCAGCCTGCCTGGTTCGCTGGTTGTGCGTAAGTAATCAGCAGATAGTATTAATCTTCAAGTAATAAAAACGACCCGGATGCCATGCGCATCCGGGTCGTTTTCTATTTTTGCGCGGGATAATGTTTCTGCAGAATCATCGCCGTTTCACGCAATCGACATACGCCACGCCATCCGGCGGCGTCCCGTTGCGCTGCGATGACCAGATCATTTCGCCCAGGCATTCCATGATTGCGTGATGCGCCTCGTGTTCCGAGCCGCGGCGTTGCGCCAACGCCAAGTATGCCGCGCGGATGCCGGGCGGCTGGTCGATCGAAATTTGCTCCGAAATGGAGAGATGCATGGAGAGATGCAAAAAGGGATTGCTCTGGCCTTTTTCGACCGAATAATCGGTCCCCAGCGCAGCTTCGACATCCTTGAGCGCATCGTCGTATTCGGGATGCTGCACCAGCCAATCGCGTGCAATCGCCTCCAGCGGCGTCAGAATCTGGTTCTCGCGGTGTTTGGCGAAGGTGGTGCAGAAGAAGCGGCGTACGTCGTCTTGCGAGGGATTGAACATGGTTTTTCCTATACGCCTTTGACCGGCAACGGCGTCTTCTCTTTGTAATCGCACAGATCGGCAATCAGGCAGTTCCAGCATTGCGGTTTGCGGGCGATGCAAGTGTAGCGGCCATGCAGGATCAGCCAGTGATGAATATCCAGTTGAAATTCCTTCGGCACCACTTTCAACAGCTTTTGTTCGACGATTTCAACGGTTTTTCCGGGCGCAATGCCGGTCCGGTTGGCGACTCGGAAAATATGCGTATCGACTGCGATGGTCGGATGGCCGAAAGCGGTATTGAGAATCACGTTGGCGGTCTTGCGGCCCACGCCGGGCAACGCTTCCAGGCCTTCGCGGGTTTGCGGTACTTCGCCATGATGCTCGGCCAGCAGCAGGCGGCATGTCTCGATCACATTTTTGGCCTTGGTGCGGTACAGGCCTATGGTCTGTATATACGGGATCAACTGATCCACGCCCAGTGCATAGATGGCGGCAGGTGTATTGGCGACCGGGAATAATTTGCGCATCGCCTTGTTGACCGACACATCGGTTGCCTGTGCCGACAACATCACCGCGATCAGCAATTCGAAGGGACTGGTGTATTCGAGTTCGGTGGTTGGGGTCGGGTTGGCTACGCGGAGTCGGCTGAAAATGGTGCGGCGTTTTTCTGCGTTCATGGTTTCTTGTTGTCGTCTTTATTCGGTGTTTGTGTGTTGTCGCCGGCGGCACTTTCTTTTTTGAGGCGGGCGCGTTCGATGGCGGCCTGGATGATGGCTTTTTTGCGCGCCTGTTCGGCCTTTTCTTCAGGTGTCAGCGTGTTTTCGGATTCGACTTCCCGCAGTTTGGCGGCGGCCTTGGCGGCAAGCCTGGCTTCGTTTTCCTGTTTTTCGCGTTGCAGGCGCTGTGCGCGCAAGTCATGCCGTTCACGCGCGGCATCGGCCTGTTGCTGCGGCCAGGCATCCCAGCCGGTGAGCGGCGCGGTGACTTCGATCATCGAGATGCAATCGACCGGACACGGCGCCACGCAGAGATCGCAGCCGGTGCACAAGTCGGGCAAGATCGTATGCATCTGCTTGGCCGCGCCGATGATGGCGTCGACCGGACAAGCCTGGATGCATAAGGTGCAGCCGATGCAAATAGCTTCGTCGATGAAGGCGCGTGCGCGCGGCTTTTCGATGCCGTTGACGGGATTCAGGGGGATGACGGGTTTGCCCAGATAAGTGGCCAGCCGCTCGATGCCTTGGCGGCCGCCGGGAGGGCATTGGTTGTAGTTGGCGCTGCCGTCGGCAATTGCTTCCGCGTAGGGACGGCAAGCCGGATACCCGCACTTGGTGCACTGGGTTTGCGGCAGCAAGTCTTCGATCTGATCGGCGCGCGAGGGCGACTGAGGTAATGGATTGGACACGGAACAATCAAGCAGCTAAAACCGTATTATCCGAGAAAACGAGGGTGCTGTGCGTAATGCGGTCTTTAAGGCGACTTAACCGCATTAATGTTACGCAGGGGCTCGAAGGAAGCGTGCCAAACCAAATTTGAGGGTCAGGCGTTTGCTTTGATGAAGTCGGTGATTTTCGGGCAAATCATTTCACGCCAGCGGCGGCCGGAAAAGATCCCGAAATGGCCGCATTTTTCAGCCGTGAAATGCTGTTTCTTGGCCTTTGGAATACCGCTGCACAAGGCTTGCGCCGCTTCGGTCTGGCCCGAACCGGAGATATCGTCGAGTTCGCCTTCGATCGTAAACAAGGCCACCGTCTTGATGTCCTGCGGACGCACCAGCTTGCCCTCGAGTTCCCACGTACCCAGCGGCAGATCGAAGTCCTGAAAGACGGTTTTGATGGTTTCCAGATAAAACTCGGCGGGCAGATCGAGTACCGCGTTGTATTCGTCGTAGAACTTGCGGTGCATTTCGGCGGATTCGTTATCGCCTTCCCGCAGATGCATATAGAAGTCCCAATGGCTCTGCGCATGGCGTTGCGGATTCATTGCAACGAAACCGGTATGTTGCAGAAAGCCCGGATAAACCTTGCGGCCGGCGCCGGGATAATTCGGCGGAACGCTATAGATGACGGTATTTTCAAACCAGCTGAACGGTTTTTCAGTGGCCAGGTTGTTGACTTCGGTAGGGGATTTGCGGCCATCGATCGGACCGCCCATCATGGTCATGCTCTTCGGCAGCTTGCTGTCTTTGGCTGTCGCCATCAAGGCCACCGCGGCCAATACCGGCACGGTAGGCTGACAGACGGAAATCAGATGGACATCCGGCCCAAGCTTGCGGATGAAGTCTTGAACGTAGTAGACGTAATCGTGCAGATGGAAGGGGCCGGCCTCGATCGGCACCATGCGCGCATCGGTCCAATCGGTAATGTAGACATCGTGTTCAGGCAGCAGAGCGCGTACTGTGTCGCGCAGCAGCGTCGCGTGATGGCCCGATAACGGAGCGACCAACAGCACCTTCGGTTGTTTAAGGGCGTTCAACTGTTTGGCAGGCAACTCTTTTTTGAAGTGAATCAGTTCGCAAAAGGGCTTTGTCACGACAATGTCTTCGACAATGCCGACTGTTTCGCCGGCGATCAATGTTTCGTGCAGGTCGAATGCCGGTTTTTCATAATCTTTGCCAAGGCGGTACAGCAATTCGTAACCGGCGGCGATGCGTTGCGCGTAAGGTAATTGCGCCAGCGGCGAGGCCGGGTTGGAATAGAGAGTGGCGGTGGTCTCGGCCCATTGCATCAATGGGGCGAGAAATGTCCGATTCATTTCATGGAATTGATAAAGCATTGGATAACCCTTACATTTTGTTCGACAGGTTTTCACAGCCAGCCAGCATCCGCTCCCATTGCGGTGCAAATTTATGTTGCGACGCAATAATTATTATATCGCTTAATCCCAACATATAAGGATATAGGACCAAAATTTATTAATGCAAGGCAAAAAAATACCCCTGGGTTCAGGGGTATTTTTTACTGAATGGTGCTAAAGCAGAGAAAAAATGCTTTAAATATTCCTAACTTAGTCGAAAACAGGCGATTCCACACCAAGGATTTTATGCAGCTTCGGTGAGGTCGTCGTGTATTGCATGTGAATCTTCTTGTCAGGAAATATATAGGGAGCAGCACCAAAAGCAGCCAGTGCTGCCTCATGAAAGCCCGACAGGATCAATTTCTTCTTGCCCGGATAGGTATTGATATCGCCCACGGCAAAGATACCCGGCACATTGGTTTCAAATTTTTCGGTGTCCACGACCTTCAATTGCTTGCGTTCGATGTCCAGGCCCCATTCGGCGATCGGGCCCAGCTTCGGCGACAGGCCGAAAAACACCAGCAACATATCCAGCGGCATGCGGCGCGTAACGCCGTCTGCGCCGGTAACCTTGATTTCGGTGAGTTTGTTGTCGACGCTTTCCATGCCGGTGACCTGGCCGATCATGAATTGCATTTCAAATTCGTCGCACAGCTCTTGCATCTTGGCAACCGAGGCCGGCGCTGCGCGGAAATCTTCGCGACGGTGCAGCAGGATCACGGATTCGGCCTTGCCGACCAGATTGAGCGCCCAGTCCAGCGCGGAATCGCCGCCGCCGCAGATCACCAGATTCTTGCCGTGAAAATGGACCGGATCTTTGACGCGATAGAACAACTGCGAGCCGTGGAACTGATCGATGCCGTCGACCTTCAGCGTACGCGGCTGGAACGAACCGACGCCGGCTGCGATAAAGATGGTCTTGGTGATGAAACGGGTGCCGGCCGAGGTTTCCAGATCGAAGCGGCCGTCGTCGCGTTTCTGGACCAGCGTCACTTCCTGTCCCAGATGAAAAGTCGGTGAAAAGGGTTCGATCTGTTTCAATAGATTGTCGGTCAATTCCTGGCCGGTACACATCGGAACTGCCGGGATGTCGTAAATCGGCTTGTCCGGATACAACTCCACGCATTGGCCGCCGACAGCGGTTAGCGAATCAATGACATGCGCCTTGATTTCGAGCAGGCCGAGTTCGAAAACCTGAAACAGGCCGACCGGGCCGGCGCCGATAATGACGGCATCCGCTTCTATTTGTGGGGTGTTCATGTCCATACGATGCTTAGCGCTCCAGATATTCCAGTTTGGCGCTGACGTCTTTCCATTCCTCGGCTTCAGGCAGCGGCGCCATTGTTTTGGTAATCGAAGGCCATTTTCCCGTCAGGTCGGCGTTGATCTTGATGAATTGCTGCTGGTCGGCTGGGACATCTTCTTCGGCGTAGATCGCATTTACCGGGCATTCGGCCACGCACACTGCGCAATCGATGCATTCGTCTGGATCGATGACCAGAAAATTGGGGCCTACGCGAAAGCAATCAACCGGGCACACATCGACGCAGTCGGTATACCGGCAGCGGATGCAGGATTCGGTGACAACGTGGGTCATAACATTCCTATCAATGAATTATTTTAATCAACAACAAATTGCCGAAAATCGGTGGCAATATAAACGTGCTACCGTCTTGCAACGCGGATGGTTTCGCTAGTTGCTGCTCAGTTTCAACTAAGTTTCTGTTTTCTTTATGGCGGTGCGAATAATCAGCACCGGTAAAGTGTTGCATTTTAAGCCAATTCAAGTGTTCTCACAATTTACGTTTATACCGTTTCCGTATAAGCAAATATGAAAATTGCGGCACATGGCAATGCGTTCCAGCCACCATTTCCAACGGAAATACGCTCTTCTTCAACGGAAATACGCTTTTCTTATCTATGATCATCACCTCGTTGCTGGATACCGATCTGTATAAATTCACCATGATGCAAGTGGTGTTGCATCACTTTCCCGGCGCTCAAGTGGAATACCGCTTCAAATGCCGCAGCGAAAATGTCGATCTCAGACCGTACGTCGATGAAATTCAGCGTGAGATCGCCGCATTGTGCGAGCTGCGCTTTCGGGAAGACGAGTTGCACTACTTGCGCGGCCTGCGCTTCATCAAAAGCGATTTTGTCGATTTTCTGGCGCTGTTCCAGATGAGCGGGAAACATATTTCGGTAGCGCCGGCGGCCGGCG
This sequence comes from Herbaspirillum sp., assembly GCA_036500325.1. Lineage (GTDB taxonomy): Bacteria > Pseudomonadota > Gammaproteobacteria > Burkholderiales > Burkholderiaceae_D > Herbaspirillum. The sequence goes on from DASYCG010000086.1 coordinate 39,814, forward strand.
GCAACGGCGAAATCGAGATCAACGTGAAAGGCCCCTGGCTGTACACGATTCTGTTCGAGGTGCCGGTGCTGGCGATCGTCAATGAAGTCTATTTCCGCGCCACGCAAACCGAGGATGCCTACGCCGAGGGCCGTGAGCGCTTGCAAAAAAAGATTGCATTGATCACCGACAATCCCGCGCTGGCCGGTTGCATGATTGCCGACTACGGCACGCGCCGCCGCTTTTCGCGGGCTTGGCATGCCGAAGTCGTGCAGTTGCTGAAACAAAATCTGGGCGTGCATTTCGCCGGCACCTCTAACGTCATGTACGCGATGCAGCAAGGCTTGACGCCGTTGGGCACCATGGCGCACGAATATCTGCAGGCGTGCCAGGCGCTCGGGCCGCGCCTGCGCGATTCGCAAACCTTCGCGCTTGAAACCTGGGCACGCGAATATCGCGGCGATCTCGGCATTGCCTTATCCGATGTGTATGGTATGGATGCTTTTCTGCGCGATTTCGATTTATTTTTCTGCAAATTGTTCGATGGCGCGCGGCATGATTCGGGTGATCCCTTTGAGTGGGGAGAGCGCCTGATTGCCCATTACGCCAAAAATCGCATCGATCCCGCCGGCAAGGTGCTGGTGTTTTCCGACGGTCTGGATTTTGGAAAAGTTGCGGAACTGTATTTGCGCTTCAAAAACCGGATCAGGATTGCGTTCGGCGTCGGTACCAATCTGACCAACGATGTCGGTTATACGCCGCTGCAGATCGTCATGAAAATGGTTCGCTGCAACGGTCAGCCGGTCGCCAAACTCTCGGATAATCCTTCGAAAGATATGTGCGACGACGAGGCTTACGTTACTTATCTGCGCCAGGTATTCGACATCAAGGCGCGCGACTGACGCTGCGCGCAATTAACAATTAATTCCATTACCAGGAAAATATCCCATGCAACCAAAGATCTTCGTGGCGCGCGCCATTTTCCCTGAAGTGCTGGAGCGCTTGTCGCAGCATTTCGATGTCGAATCGAATCAGGACGATCGCATTTTCAGTGAAGAACAATTGATTGAAAAGACGCGCGGCAAGGATGGCTTGATGCCGACTTCCAGCGAGCCGGTGCGCGCTGCCATGTTCGCCGCCAATCCAGCACTCAAGGCAGTTTGCAACATGGCGGTGGGTTATAACAATATCGATGTCGCTGCCGCCACGGCTGCCGGCGTGCTGGTGACCAATACGCCCGACGTGTTGAATCAGACCACCGCCGATTTCGCCTGGGCTTTGCTGATGGCGACTGCGCGGCGAGTCACCGAATCGGAGCACTGGCTGCGCGCCGGCCATTGGAAGCAATGGCGTTACGACAGTTTTTTGGGGAGCGATGTACATGGCGCGACCTTGGGCATTATCGGCATGGGGCGCATCGGCCAGGCCATTGCGCGGCGCTCTACCGGTTTCGATATGCAGGTGCTGTATCACAATCGTTCGCGGCTGTCGCCCGAGCAGGAAACGTATGCCAACAATGCCAGATATGTCGGCAAGGAAGAATTGCTGCGGCAGGCCGATCATGTGATTCTGGTGCTGCCGTATTCCGCGCAATCGCACCATACGATCGGTGCGGCGGAGTTGGCGTTGATGAAGCCTGGCGCAACGCTGGTGAATCTGGCGCGCGGCGGCATTGTCGACGACGTTGCGTTGATTGAGGCGTTGAAACGGCGCCAGATTGCGGCGGCCGGCCTGGACGTCTACGAGAACGAACCGGCATTCCATCCGGATTTCCTGGGCTTGTCGAATGTGGTGTTGACGCCGCATATCGCCAGCGCATCGCGGCCGACGCGTCTGGCGATGGCCAATTGCGCTGCCGATAACCTGATTGCTGCGTTGACACCCGGCAAGATGCCGCCGAATTTGCTGAATCCGGATGTATTGAAAGTTTAAGGCAAGGCTGATTTTAGTGCCGTGGAGTGGCTTTTTTTTAGTGCCATGGGTGCCCTTTTTTTTAACGGGATACGGGCCCGACCCCTCACCCAAATGAACGACTTTTTATGGCACTAAAGAAAATCGGTCGACTTCGAATTTTCTTTAAATTCATAAAATACCGTTCATTTGGGTGAGGGGTCGGGCCCGTATCCCGTTAAAAAAAAGGGCACCCATGGCACTAAAAAAAAGCCACCCCACGGCACTAAATCAGCCTTGCCTTAAACTTTCAATACAATCCTTTCCTCTCCGCGATCAAATGCTGCGGTCCCTGGCCAGAATATGCGGGCCGATATCGGCGATGGTTCTGGTGCCGGTCAGCGCCATGCTGACGTCCAGTTCCTTTTGCAGGATGTCCAGCATTTTGGTGACGCCGGCTTCGCCCATGGCGCCGAGCGCATACAGAAAAGCGCGTCCGATCATGGTGCCCTTGGCGCCTAATGCCGTCGCTTTCAAAATATCCTGACCGCCGCGGATGCCGCCGTCGAACCAGACTTCGATGCGGTCGCCAACCGCCTCGACAATCGGCGGCAATGCGTGAATCGACGACACAGCGCCATCGAGCTGGCGGCCGCCGTGATTGCTGACCACAATCGCATCGGCGCCGACGCCGGCGGCAATTTTGGCGTCTTCGACATCCAGAATCCCTTTCAGAACCAGCTTGCCGCCCCATTGTTCCTTGATCCAGGCAATGTCGTCCCAGCACAAGCTCGGATCGAATTGGCTGGCAATCCATTGGCTCAAGGTCAGGATGCCGTCGCCGCCTTTGACATGGCCGACCAGATTGCCGAAGGTCTTGCGGCCGGTCAAGGCGCGCAAAGCCCAGGCCGGCTTGCTCGCCAGATCCAGCAGCGTCGCCATCGTCATTCGCGGCGGCACCGACATCCCGTTGCGCAGATCTTTATGCCTCTGTCCCAGAATCTGCAAGTCCAGCGTCAATACCAGCGCCGAGCATTTGGATGCTTTGGCGCGCTCGATCATCGACTTCACGAAGCCACGGTCGCGCATCACGTACAACTGAAACCAGAAAGGTTTGGTGGTGACGCTATCGATGTCCTCGATGGAACAAATGCTCATCGTCGACAACGTGAATGGGATGCCGAATTTCTCGGCGGCGATCGCGCCCAGCATTTCACCGTTGGCCCATTGCATGCCGGTCAGCCCGGTTGGCGCAATGGCGACCGGCATGGCGACTTCCTCGCCGATCATGGTGGTTTTGGTGGAACGCTGATCGACATTGATTGCTACGCGCTGGCGTAGTTTGATGGCAGCCAGATCGTCGCTGTTGGCGTGGTAAGTGCTTTCGGTATAGGAGCCGCTGTCGGCATAATCGTAAAACGCTTTCGGCACCCGTTTTTTTGCGAGCAGCCGCAAATCTTCGACACAAGTGATGACGGGCATGGCGATTCTCCAGCGGGTAAAAAGGTAAAGGGAGCGAGGTGCCGCAAGGCAACCAGGAATGGCGCTATGGTAGGAGAAAAATGCGTGGGGATGGGAGGATTCGATGCAGGCTTGAGGTGAACTTTTTTCAAGCGGCGAGGGTAGGGAGTGCAGTAAAAACGTCAGTGCCGGATTTTCCGGCACTGACGCTTCACGGCTTACATGTTCGGATAATTCGGCCCGCCGCCGCCTTCCGGCGTGACCCAGACGATGTTTTGCGTCGGATCCTTGATATCGCAGGTTTTGCAATGCACGCAGTTTTGCGCATTGATCTGCAGGCGATCGGTATTGTCGTCCGCCTTGATGAACTCGTACACGCCGGCAGGACAGTAACGCGCTTCCGGCCCGGCATAAGCCGCCAGATTGACCGCAACCGGCACGCCGGCATCTTTCAGCGTTAAATGGATGGGCTGATTTTCGGCGTGGTTGGTGTTCGAAATGAAAACCGACGAAAGTTTGTCGAAGGTCAGTTTGCCGTCCGGTTTCGGATAGACGATCGGCGTGTAATTGGCCGCCGGCTTCAGGCATTCGTGATCGACATGTTTGTTGTGCAGCGTCCATGGCGCCTTGCCGCCGAACAGCACTTGATCGATACCGACCATCAGGGTGCCGGTGTACAGCCCTTTGCTCATGGCCGGCTTGAAGTTGCGCGCCTTGTGCAATTCTTCGTGCAGCCAGGAAGCCTTGAAGGCATCGCTATAGGCGGTCAGCTTGTCGAATTCACGGCCGGCGCCGATCGCATCGAACGCCGCATCCGCCGCCAGCATGCCGCTTTTGATCGCCGCGTGGCTGCCTTTGATGCGGCTGGCGTTCAGGAAGCCGGCATCGCAGCCGATCAGTGCGCCGCCGGCAAATACCAGTTCCGGCAACGCTTGCAGACCGCCGGCCGTAATTGCGCGCGCGCCATAGGAAATGCGCTTGCCGCCTTCGAAGAATTTGCGGATTTCAGGATGTGTTTTGTAACGCTGGAATTCTTCATACGGCGACAGGTACGGGTTTTCATAAGCCAGGCCGACCACATAGCCGACCGCCACCTGATTATTTTCCATGTGATACAGAAACGAGCCGCCGTAGGTCTTGCTGTCCAACGGCCAGCCGGCGGTATGGATCACCAGGCCGGGCTGGTGCAGCTTCGGATCGATTTCCCACAATTCCTTGATGCCGATGCCGTAGGCCTGCGGATCTTTGCCTTTATCCAGCGCAAATTGCTTGATCAGTTGCTTGCCCAGATGGCCGCGTGCGCCTTCGGCAAACAGCGTGTATTTCGCGTGCAATTCCATGCCGAGTTGAAAATCGGCCTTGGGCCGGCCTTCGCGGTCGACGCCCATATTGCCGGTGGCGACGCCTTTCACGCTGCCGTCTTCGTTGTACAGAATTTCAGCAGCAGGGAAGCCGGGGAAAACTTCAACGCCCAGCGCTTCGGCCTGTTGGCCGAGCCAGCGCACCACATTGGCCAGCGAAACGATGTAATTGCCGTGGTTCTGAAAACACGCCGGCAACATCCAGGATGGCGTTTTGAGTGCCTTGCTTGCTGTCAGGAACAGGAAGCGGTCTTCCGTGACGGCTGTATTGAGCGGTGCGCCGAGCGCTTTCCAGTCGGGAAATAATTCGCTGATGGCAATCGGGTCCATCACCGCGCCGGACAGGATATGCGCGCCGAGTTCGCCGCCTTTTTCCAATACGCAGACACTGATTTCATTGCCTTTTTCAGCGGCGAGCTGTTTCAGGCGGATTGCTGCCGATAAACCGGCAGGGCCGCCGCCGACTACCACGACGTCATACGGCATTGCTTCACGCGGGCCATATTGTTCGATTAGGGCTTGGCTCGTCGGCGTCGTTTGATTCATGTATATTGCCTCGCTATGTAATTTTGCGCACGATCGTTCTTTTGTGGGCTATTCTAAATGATCGCATGGGATTTTAAAGGGCTTATTTTAGGTGATTTTGGCGCTTGCCCGACGGTTCTGTGACGATGCATATCGAGGAGCGGCATGCGGCAATCGGATCGAGGGCCCGAACAGTTAAGTTTTTTGAGTTGAAAATTTTGATGCTATGGATGAAAAATCTATGACGAACGAACAAACGGCAGTCCCCAAAACGCTGGTTTTTAATGCCGGCATCCAGATTCGCTGGGGCGATATGGATGCCATCGGCCATGTCAATAACACGGAATATTTCCGCTACATGGAGCAGGCGCGTATCGACTGGTTCACCGATTCACTGGGAACGCTGGGCGATGGCGGCAGCGGGCCGGTGCTGGTCAATGCGCAATGCACTTTTTTGCGGCAATTGCGCTATCCGGGCAATGTTGAAGTGCGCATATTTGTTGGTGCGGTAGGGCGCTCCAGCATGGAGACCACGTACGAATTGCGACGCTCGGACCAGCCGGATGTGCTGTACGCCGAAGGCAAGGCTACCGTGGTGTGGGTCAGCTTCGCCGAAGAGAAGTCGGCGCCTTTGCCGGACCATATTCGGGCAAGGCTGCCTGGCGGCCAATTTTTCAAAGAGCCGCGGCAGCCTTAGATTTGGTTTGAATTGGGTTCGGTTTCACGCGCGAATCCGGTTTGTCATGCCTGATGTTTGTAAGTTTCGCGCAAGGTGAAGGGAACATGATCGGCACTGCACTGCACCCTCATTAGTGTGATGAAGAGCCAAGCCATAAGTTGAAATGACTTATAGGTCCGGCCGCAAACTAAATAACAATTCCTGGAGGAAGACATGACATTTCTGAAAAAGACGCTGATGGCGGCCGCAATGCTGGCCTCGTTTTCTGCATTTGCAGCCGATCCGATCAAGATCGGCGTATCCGGCCCGTTCACCGGCGGTTCGGCCCCGATGGGCGTTTCGATGCGCGATGGCGCCAAACTGGCCGTTGCCGACATCAATGCCAAGGGCGGCGTGCTGGGGCGACCGCTGCAATTGGTCGAACGCGACGATGAAGCCAAGAACGAACGCGGCGTCCAGGTTGCGCAAGAATTGATCAATAAGGAAAAAGTGGTGGCGACGGTCGGTTTCGCCAATACCGGTGTGGCGCTGGCCGGCCAGCGTTTTTACCAGGAAGCCAAGATCCCTGTCATCAATAATGTCGCTACCGGCACCGTGATTACGCACCAATTCGTGGCGCCTGAATTCAAAGATAATTATGTGTTCCGCACATCGGCCAACGATACGATTCAGTCGGCGATGATCGTTGAAGAAGCGATCACCAAACGGAAATATACCAAGGTCGCCATTCTGGCGGACTCGACCAACTACGGACAGCTGGGCCGCGAAGATCTGGAAAAAGCATTGCTGAGCAAAGGTATCAAGGCGGTTGCAGTCGAAAAATACAATATCAAAGATGTCGACATGACCGCGCAACTGCTGAAGGCAAAGCAGGGCGGCGCGCAGGTGGTGCTGACGTACGGCATCGGACCTGAACTGGCGCAGATCGCCAACGGCATGGAAAAACTGAACTGGCACGTGCCTATCATCGGCAGCTGGCCGCTGTCGATGGGTAACTTCATCGATAACGCCGGCAAGAACGGCGACGGCGTGAGAATGCCGCAAACCTTTATCCAGGAAGGCACGACACCGAAACGCAAATCCTTCATCGATGCTTATCAAAAGGCATACAAGGTCGATCGCATGCCTTCGGCCGTGTCCGCCGCGCAAGGTTACGATTCGATTTATCTGTTGGCCGCAGGGATCAAGCAAGCCGGTTCGACCGATGGCGTGAAAGTGCGTGCAGCGCTGGAAAACCTGTCCGAAAAAGTGGAGGGCGTCGTTACCACTTACGACAAGCCTTTTACGCATGACGACCATGAGGCGATCAAGCCGAATCTGGTGCAGATGGGCGAAGTGAAAAGCGGCCGTATTGTGTTGGCGAAGTAATCGCTCATCATCGCCTTAAAGCGCATCGTGTAAAAAAATTAGGCCAGTCTCTGATTCGGAGACTGGCCTTTTTGCGATTGAACACACCGCCACGCATCGGCACGCATGTGGAACGTATTTGGGACATTACGAGTAAAAAATGGATATCTTGTTACAACTGGTTTTTAGCGGCATTGCCTTGGGCATGATCTACGCGGTCATCGCCTTCGGCTATCAACTGACCTTCGCTACTTCCGGCACGTTGAATTTCGGTCAGGGCGAAGCCTTGATGCTGGGCGCACTGGTGGGGCTGAGCCTGGTCGGCGGCATGAATTACTGGATGATGATTCCACTGGTGCTGGTCTTCGGCGCCTTGCAGGGGATGGTGGTCGAATATATCGGTGTGCGGCCGGCGATCAAGATCAAATCGGAATTCGGCTGGATCATGTCCACGATTGCCTTGTCGATCATCTTCAAGAACGTCGCAGAAAATATCTGGGGCAAGGACGATCTGCCGTTTCCCTCACCGTTGTCGGCCGCGCCGTTCCAGGTTTTCGGCGCCAATGTGCAGCCGATGCAGGTGGTCGTTGTGCTGGGCGCATTGGGCATGATGCTGGCGGTGGAGTTGTTCAATCGAAAATCGATCTACGGCAAAGCGGTGGTGGCCACTTCCAACGATCGCGATGCCGCCGGATTGATGGGCATCAACACCGGCGCGGTCATTACGTTTTCCTACGCCTTGTCTTCCGCCACCGCGGCATTTGCGGGCGTGCTGGTGGCGCCGCTGACACTCACCGGCGCCACGATGGGCACTGCCTTGGGCCTGAAGGCTTTTGCAGTAGCGATTATCGGTGGCCTCACTTCCGGCATGGGCGCGATCGTGGGCGGCCTGATGCTCGGCGTCATTGAAACCCTGACCGGATTTTATATTTCGACCGGCTATAAAGAAGTGCCGGGACTGGTGCTGTTGTTGTTGGTACTGGCGATCAAACCAGCGGGCCTGTTCGGAAAAACCGCAATTAAAAAGGTCTGATCATGAACAAGACAATATTGCGCTCGATACCGGGGATTGCCGGCGTGCTGGTGCTGGCGATCATGCCTGTGCTGGTAACCAACCCATATTATCTGCATCTGGCCGAAACCATCCTGA
>DASYCG010000087.1:0-26910 GCA_036500325.1 Herbaspirillum sp.
AGGTGCCGTAAACGTAATTCATGCCCCAGCGTCCGAACCAGCTGCCATCGGCTTCCTGTTCATCGAGCAAATACGCAAGGGCGCGTGCAGCAGAGGCATCGCGCTCGGCGCTCGGCGGCAACTGCGCCAGCATCGAAAGGCATCTTGCCGATACGTCGGCGGTCGGCGGATCGAGCAGCGCGCCGTGATCCGAAAACGGGATGTTGTTGAGGTACAGATGCGTATTTTCAGGTTCGAACGCGCCCCATCCGCCTTGGCTGCTTTCCATGCCGACCACCCATTCGCAGCCGCGGTCGATTGCATATTGGTATTTCGGGAATTTCGGTTCTCCGTCACGGCCGGGCAACTGATCCGCGCGATGCATCGCCATCACCACCACCGCCGTATCGTCGACATCGGGATAATGCGGATTGGCGAACTGGAAGGCCCATCCGCCAGGGCGTACATCTTCGCGCCGGACGATCCAGTCGCCACGCACATCGAGAATCTGCAACGGCACCAGCCAGTCCAGCCCGCGCCTGGCCTGCTCGATGGCGCGCGCGTCGCCGGTTTCCAGCAAGGCATGCGCCGCCAGTGCGGTGTCCCAGACCGGCGACAGGCAGGGTTGGCAATACGCTTCTTCCGCGCCGACAACCAACAGCTTGTCGATCGAACGCCGCGCAATCGCGCGCAGGGGATGATCGGCCGGATAGCCCAGCGCGTCGTACATCATGACGGCATTGGCCATGGCCGGGAAAATCGCGCCCAGGCCGTCTTCGCCATTCAGGCGTTCCTCGACAAAGCGCACCGCGGCATTGATCGAACGCTGCCGCAGCCACTTCGGAAACCAGATGTTGGTCAGGCGCAATACCTTATCGACACCGGAAAATATGGTGTACCAGAAGCGGGTCTGATGCGGTGCTTTCTTGATCGGCACGGTGGCCAGCGGCGACCCGACGAACAACTCGTCGATCGTCACACCGCGCGGATTGCGCGCACGCGGGCGCAATGCCTGCAGCACCAGCAGCGGCACGATCACCGTGCGCGCCCAGTAGGAAACCTTGGACAGATGAAACGGAAACCATTTCGGCAGCAGCATGATTTCCGGCAGCATCATCGGCACCGCCGGCCAGCCGATCACGCCGAACAGCGCCAGCAGGATGCGCGTGAACACATTGGCATGCACCGCCCAGCCGTTTTCCTGTATCGCTTTGCGCGCACGCTGCATATGCGGCGCATCGATCGAATCGCCGATCATCTTCAGCGCGAAATAGGCCTTGATGCTGGCGCTCATGTCAAACGCGCCATCGTGGAACAGCGGCCATCCGCCGTGTTCGCCTTGCCTGCGGCGCAGGTAGGCGCCGATCTTGGCTTCGAGGGCGAGATCGGGCGCTTCGCCCAGGTAATGGATCAACAGTATGTATTCGGCGGGAATGGTGGCGTCGGCTTCGAGTTCAAAGAGCCAATGGCCGTCGTCGTGTTGCTGCGCCAGCAGTGCGTCGCGCGCCGCGGCGATACCGTCGTCGAGTGCGGATGCCAGATTAGGAGCAGGCGCGGCAGCAGGGGGCGTTTCCGGTTGGCGCGCCGGCGACGGCGCTTCCCGCAGCGTCGGCCAACCGGCGTCAAATGCAGGATGCAGGGCATGCAGTGCGTCGTCGCGCACTGCGGAATTAAGAATTTTTGTCATCAGAGAAATGCGTGTCGCAATAGTGTGAGCGCGAGCTTGGCCTTGTGCAGTTTAGAAATCCGCACATAGCCGCGCGGCGGTGCAAACCCGCGCGCGACCAGTTTGCCAAGCAAGGCATTATATTTATCCGCCATCATCGCCGGTGCAATCACCGTACGGCGCGGACTGCGCGCGATGATGGCGCGGGAGGCCTCGAAGTGCTGGCGCGCCTGGGCGACCAGCGGTTTGCATACCGCATCCAGTACGCTCGCCTGCACTGCGGCCGGCGTAGGCTCGATCTTCGAGGCCAGCAACGCCTCGCGCGGCAGATAGACGCGTCCGATTGCTGCGTCTTCGTCGATGTCGCGCAAGATGTTGGTCAGTTGCAGCGCGCGGCCGAGGTGGTAGGACAATTCGCTGCCGGCATCCTGCGGCATGCCGAAAACCTTGACCGATAGCCTGCCCACCGCACTGGCCACCCGATCGCAGTAGAGATCCAGCGTGGCCGCATCGGGCGCGACGATGGTGGTGACGACATCCATTTCCATGCCGTCGATCACTGCGATGAAGTCGGCGCGCTCAAGCGAAAACCGGGCGATCGCCTGGGCCAGCTTGGCCAGGTGGGGAGCAGGGGCGGTGTTGCGCGGCGAGTCATATAGTGCGTTGATGTCGTTGCGCCATTTTTCGAGCGCCGCCAACCTGAGCGGCGATGGCCCGCCGCTGTCGGCGATATCGTCCACTTGCCGGCAGAATGAATAGATCTCATACATGCCTTCGCGCTGTTCGCGCGGCAGGATCCGCATGGCGGCATAAAACGAACTGCCGGAAGCAGCCTCCGGGGCAGATTCCGGTGCATTATGGACAGTTTGCTGTTCTATTGATTCTATGACGTCCAATTGAGTTCTCAATACACGAAATTCTGGTTGGAAAGTACCGCAAAAATAGCATAAAACGCGATTTCGTGGACCAAGGCGGCGCTATCATCGCACGATGTGGCGCGCTGTCGACACAAATGCGTCGATTAGACGGTCCCGTATGCGGCCGCCATATCGATAAAAGCGCGCAGTGCCGACGACATGCGCCGCCGGCGCGGGTAGTACAGCATGCAACCGGGAAAGTGCCGGCGCCAGTCTTCCAGCACGCGAACCAACCGGCCGCCGCCGACATCCTGGTGAATTTCAGGATATCCTTGCGATATTGTGCAAAGACGGAAAACAATTGTCCAATTGCGGTATCGTCAGCGATGTGGAAATGATCTCCATAAAGACCGTCAACGAGGCTTATGCGCGCTTGCTCAAGAACGATGTGAAATATCGGTCTGTGATCGATATGGCGACGCCGGAAGGCAACGCGGGCTGAGCCGGAGCGTCTTCGCTTTTTCCAAATCCACCTGAATCACCCTGAGGAATTTTCATGCCCGCAACCAAACTCGACCCCATCGCCGCGCTTGTCGTGATCGACATGCAAAAGGGCATCGTCGCTCTGCCGACCGTACATCCCGCCGCCGAAATTACAGAACGCGTTGCGCGATTGGCGGCCGCGTTCCGCGCCAAGGGTCTGCCGGTGGTTCTGGTCAACGTCGCCGGCGGCGCGCCAGGCCGCACCGATGCCGGCCCGCATGGCCTGGTGATGAATGCCGACTGGGCAGAGCTGATTCCCGAGCTTGACCGGCAGCCTGGCGATCACACCGTCACGAAGTTTCAATGGGGTGCATTTCACGGCACATCGCTGGATCAGTTCTTGCGGCGCAGCGGCGCAACACAAGTCGTCCTGGCAGGTATCGCCACCAGCATCGGCGTCGAATCGACGGCGCGCACTGCCTACGATCATGGGTATCACGTGACATCGGTCGTCGACGCGATGACCGATCGCAGCGCAGACGCCCATCGCAACAGTATCGAAAATATCTTTCCGCGATTGGGAGAAACGACAACGACAGATGAAGTTCTCGGCTTATTAAGCCGGGCCGGCTAAATCAGGCGCATCGGTCTGATTTAGCCTTATACCGTCGGTACGATTCTTAAAGAGGCTTTACGATAAATCCGCGTCTGGTCGCGCCCTGCCGATTTGGCCTCGTACAGCGCTTCGTCGGCAGCCGCGATCAGTACTGACGGCGTGTCGGCGCCGACTGCCGGCATGAGTGCATCGACGCCGGCGCTGATGGTGACCCAGCCGGATGCGTTGCCGTCGTGTTTGATTTCCAGTTTCCGTACCGCTTGGCGGATTTCTTCGGCGATCTTGAACGCGCCCTGCAAATCGGTGCTCGGCAACAGCACGGCGAATTCTTCTCCGCCATAACGCGCGGCCAGATCGCCGGCGCGCACTTCCGCCCTCAGAATAATTTTACTGATCTGACGCAGGCATTCATCGCCGGCCTGGTGACCGTAGATATCGTTATAGTGTTTGAAACAGTCGACATCGATCATGATCAATGCGAGTGAACTGGCCGCACGCCTGGCACGGCTAAGTTCATTTTGAAACACTGTGTCGAACTGCCGGCGGTTTGCCAATCCGGTAAGGCCATCCTGCAGCGCCAGTTTTTCCAAGGTGCGGTTCAAGGCCAGCAATGCTTCACCGGCATGGCGCGCTTCTTCTTCGGCGTCCATGCGCAAGCTGATCTGTCCGATCAAACGAAAACCGAGAAATCCCAGCATGCCGACCACAACCAGGATAACCGCGCCCTGAATCAAGGCAGCCTTGTACCAGCCGGCGAGAATTTCTCCCTTGGATAACGCAGCCACGGCTACCGCGGGAAAATGCGTCAGGTGATCGTAGCCGATCAGGCGCTCTATCCCATCCGAAGACGCTGTAACGATCGCGTTCCCGCTTTCGTAGGGCGACCCATCCATGTTGAGCATCGGGCCGTGCGCCTTGTCTTTGCCGACCGAATCCATCAGCAGCGGCCAGCGCGTCAGCTGTATGCCGTGGTTCAGCAAAAGCAGAATCACGCCATCGCGCCCGATGTCGTAGCGTGCATAAAATCGATTGAAATAATCCAGTTCGATGACGGCAACGGCGACACCGGAAAATTGTCCGTTGCTGTCGTTCAGCCGGCGCGATACCGGAATAATCCAACGGTGAGTCAAACGGCTGATGATTGGAACGCCGATGTGCGCGCTTAAATCAAGGTTGTTTTGGTGATAGATGAAATAGTCACGGCCGCCATTATTGTTGGAAGGCATGGGCTCGTCGAGCGCGTTGACCAGCCCCTTGCCGCTTTTGTCATAGACGAACAAGCCTGCCAATTCGGGCTCTTCATTGACCAGCAACACAAATAAGGTGTGCAAGCGCGACAGCGCCCGAGGAGAAGTGCCATCTTTGTCTATGCGCTCGGCGATGCCGACCAGCGCCAGATTCGCCGACCTGAACGTATCGTCGGCTTGTTGCGCCAGCGCGCGCGCCATGTTTTCTGTTGCCGTTTCGGCTTCTTGCAATCCCAGCTCGTATCCTCTCCATACATTCCAGGCGGTAAGAGACATGACGATCCCGCAGACCAAAATCACAAATAGCGTCGCGGCCGCCGCAATACGAGACCGTGTAAACCGGGAAAGCGGTAGCTTGGCAGAACTCATGGCATCTTTGAGACGAACATTGACATCATTGTCGATCGGCTCCGCAAACAACCCCGGAGAAGTAATCACCGCAGCAGTCGCGGCGAAAAACCGCCAGAAGCAGACGGTTAATGCGCGAAAGAGTTGCATCGGCCGAACGCATCGAATCCGATTCGCCGCCAAATTGCTCAAATTTCGTATTTTTGAATCTCGTCGAGGATAGTCTGAATGGCGTCCAGTGCCGCCAATACATCCGAATTGTCGGCATCGAGCAGGCCTTTTTCCAATTCGAGGTGCCATTTATCCATTGCCGTGGAAAGGTCCGCAAAGGCATCGTCCAGATCGCACAGAAGATAAAACACGGTTTCCGATGTCGGCAGCATGATCTTTCCTTTTAAAGATTTTCGTATTGGAAAACCGGCGCGTTCCCACCAGGCAAGGCCCCTGAGCGCATTTTTTTTATGGCTGATTGACTTCATCGCCTCAGCCTCCAAATCCGGTTTACGATCTGTTTTCTTCCGTATGTCAGTGTTTTTATAGTAGGGCGGCGCGAAATACCGATCTCGACAAACTCCTGTCGGATTCGGACAATCCAGTTGGCGCCGGGCGCGCTTTATTTGTCGCTATCTGGCCTTATTGGAGTGATTGGGCGTTATTGGGATGCCGCGGTCCGATATCCGCGACGGGCTGCGGCCCGATGGATCTTGACGATGCGGTCGATCTCCACCGGCTGCCAATAGCCGGCGGCAAACCAGGCCACCGAATCGATTTGCGGAAAGCGCTTGCTGACGGTCGACAGGATGTCGACGTTCTGGGCAATCGTGCCGGTGCCGTCGAGGGTAGGTTTGACCGCTGTATTGGCGGTCTTTTTACGTTCGACGTCGTTCATCAGCCTGGTGGCGACCCAGGTCGGCGGAAAAGACCAATCCTTGAAATAGCCCATCGGATACACCGCATCCAGATCGTGGCTGAACAATGAAAGATCCTGTCCTACTTCGGTAAACTGCGGCGGCAGCAGAAACAAGGCCAGTTTGATATCCGGCCGTATTGCCTCGACGGTCTGCCGCAACTGCCGCACATACTGACTTAATTTTTGCGTCCGCCACGCTTGCCAGCGCCGGGCAGCCACCGAATGCGCCGAAAAGTCCAAGGTCGAGGGATCGAGGCCGATTTCCTGCTTCGCCATTGCGCGCGTAACCGGGCCGGTGTCCATGTTCATGTCGTCGAAACGCAACCAGTCCAGCGAAATACCGTCGACTTGATAATTGCGCGCCACTTCGGCCACCAGGCTCCGTTCATAGGCCTGCACTTCCGGATCGATCGGATTGAGGAAATACTCGACGGCGTCTTTTCCGGCATAGGCGCGGCTTCGCCCGTGTTCGCTGGACATCATCTGCCATTGCGGGTGCGCGCGAACCGCGGCCTGGTCATGGAATTGCGGCATCCATGCATATACCTTGATGCCGCGCCGATGCGCTTCCGCAATCGAGGCGGCCAACGCATCGAACTTCTCATAACCCGCCGCCACCGGCGCGATTGCGCTGGCGTAGAAGACCTGGCCCGAAGGACGTTCGTCGTCCTCATCCTGTTTGATATTGACGTGCACAATCGAGACGTGTGCGTTTTGCGCATGCTCAAAGAAAGCAGCCACGTCATCGGCGTTTTTGAAATTGTTGACCGTCCGCACCACCAATTCGATGTGCAAGGCCGGCCGGCCGGCCGGCTGGCCCGCGGCAGCCGTCGTGATCTGCATAGCCAGCAGCGCCCCGATTAAAAGTCCGCGTTGACGCATCGCGCTATACCACCAGACGCAGCGGTTTTGCATCGCTGCATGCGGCGCGGCTCACGCCGGTCACCGCCCCGGACGGCGCATGAAAGACGATGACTTGCGCTTCCTTCTGCATCGGCCCGATCATCGTGCTGTCGAGCCCGAAATGACGCACCAGATCTTCCAGCGACAGCGCATTCAGGCCGCCCCTCAAATCGCGGGTGCGGAGAGCCAGCAGCATTCCCAGATTGCTCCAGATCAGAAACAGGCACACCAGCATGGCCACCAAAAGTAAATACGCGACGGGGAAATGAAACGACGCCATCAGCACGTTGAAAAATATCCGATGCGCCGCAAGCCATTCGACGGCCGATATGCCCAGAGTTTCCCATTCGGTCGCGTTGATTATCGCCGCCAGCACCATGCCCCACATTGCCCAGCAGAGCATGAAAAACAGGCCGTCGCGCAGACGAGCCAACGGGTGCTGCGCCATACTGTGAACAACGATCAGCGGCCGCTTTACGGCTTGAAGCCCCGATCCGAGCTGGTCCACAGCGCCCGCTGTCCCCGCTTCTTCAACAGGGCTTTCGGGAAACCGACGAATGTCGCGAACGCGATCATGATCCAATAGAGGAAGGGGTACCAGATGATCCAGAGGTATGTTTTCCATAATTGACTTTCATAACGACTATCAAGAAAAAGGCCAATGGCAAATTGGACCAGGGAGCTCAATACAAGGATAAAAAAGGTGTTGTTGGTGGAGATGAAATACGACGAAGGCAGGCTGTCTGCATGGCCGGTCAATGCCATCACGGCCATCACAAGAAGCACGATCGCAGTGGTATAAACCCAGACCAGGCTGAGTCCCAATTCAATGAAGACCAGCCACATATGGCGTTGCCCCCAGTGCGCGAAGATGCCGAAATTGCGGAGAAAGACTTCCGATCCGCCCTGTGCCCATCGGAGGCGTTGCTTCCACAAACCCGACACGGTCTCCGGCATCAGGATCCAGCACTTCGCATTCGGCTCAAAACGTATTTCCCAGCCGGCGCGCTGCAGTTTCCAAGTGATATCGACGTCTTCCGTGATCATGTCGGGCGTCCAGAAACCGACTTCCCAGAGCGCCCGCTTGCGAAACGCGACCACCACGCCTGAAACCGAAAACAATCTTCCGTAGATTCGTTGCGCACGTTTGATGATGCCGACAATGCTGGAAAATTCGCCGACCTGGATCTTGCCCAACAGGGTCGAGCGGTTGCGAATGCGGGGATTGCCGGTGACCGCGCCGACATGCGGCGCGGCAAGGTGCGACATCATCCAGCGGCATGCCTTCTCATCCAGCAGGGCATCGCCGTCGATGCAGACCAGAAATTCATTGGCGGACAACAGTGCGCCGGCGCACAAACCCATGGCCTTGCCTTGATTGGCCGCCAGATGCACGACCCGTACCTGGGGATATTGCCGCGACAATTCATCGAGCAACGCGCCGGTGTTGTCGGTACTGCCGTCGTTGATCGCGATGATTTCAAACGACGGATAATCCTGGCGCAACAGGCTGCCGATGGTTTCACGCACGTTCTCGCCTTCGTTGTGGCAGGGAAGGAGAATCGAAATCGGCGGATAACCGGCAAGTATCGGGACGGTCAATTGCTTGCGTTCCCATTTGAAATAAAAGAACAGCGCGCCCACCAGCCAGACATGCATCATCGTCAACGGATAAAAAAATATGAAATCCGAAGCCATCTTCAACAGGCTCGAATGCGCAAAATAAGAAGTCATCGTGTTATTGGCCTTGCACGGCAAACGGATTGCTTTTGAGAGAGACGGCCTGTCTCACCAGATCGGATTTCTTTGGATCGTCCAGAAAATCGTTGCCGTCGACCATGAAATCGGTAATGCCGCGATATTGGAAGAAGCGGACTTCCGCCGGCATTTTTTGATAGTCTTCGCTGTTCGCGTCCTTCAAGGACAGCGACACGACATTGATGCGATCCGACGGCAAGGTGCGCGCAAAGGCATCCAGTTCACCGGTGTCGCCACGGTCGCCATGCAGCGGCCTGGTCACCACGAAGCCGTCGATCAGGCGATCCGACGCATAGACGATATTTTTGTCTTTATCGTCATTGCCTGCCATCGCCGACCGGCGCGGGGTGGTATAAATCCTCGGCAGCGGCCAGTAACTCATGCGCGCCAGTAAATCGGCATCGACCGAGCCGTTTTCGAACAGCAAGCCCTGCACCGGCACGTGCAGGCTCATTTCGCTATACAACTTGAGCACATCTTCGCGATTTTTTTCGCTGCGCGCGACCTTGGCGGGATCGATCAGCAGGAACACCTCGGCGGTGAGCCGTGTGTGCATTTGCCAGGCAACGCGATTGAGCAGATCGGCGCGCATGGGCATCATCGAGTTCGGGAAATACGCTTCCGTAATCTGCCCGGCCTTCGGGCCATCTTCGGCAGGTGCGACAAACGGTTGCAACAACACCGTGTTGACGCCAAGGCGCGCGGTCTGATCCAGCAGGCGGCCCAATTTCTGTTCCTGCACCACAGGATCGGGATCGTAGATACGATCCAGCGACAGGCGAATGGCGCGCATCGGCTCGCGTTCCCTGAGCGTTTCCTTATGCCGGACCAGATACGAGAAATTGGAAAGCCGCATTTCCTTGGTGATCAGGGTGCGCGGCACGATCTCCGTGTTGTTGGTCGAGGCAAATCCATCGATCAATGTCAGATTGATCGGCATGCCGGCGCGCGCCGCTTCTTCACCGCTGATCCGGTCCATCTGGCCATACGGCCACACCATGATCCGCGGCGATTTTCCGGTGTATTGCCTGATCAGCATCGAATTCAAATGCAGGTCGCTGCGCACCCGCAGCCGGCGCTCCTCGGCTGTTTCGTAGGTATTCTTTGCGGCGTCGTAGCGCAAGGTGATTGCCGCCGGCTGTTGATTACTTTGGGGATTGGCGAGAATGCCGCGATGCAGATCGAAGCTGTGCGAGGCAATTTCGACCAGTCCCGAGTCGGCCATTTCCTTGACTTGCGCCCATGTGACGAACTTCTGCTTGGCGTAAAACGGATCGACGCGGATTTCATCCGGGTCCAGGCCGTTTTCGATCCATCTCCCGACCACAGCCATGACGGCCGGAATTTTGTAGGCTTTCAATATTGGAAAGACGTTGACGTAGAAGTCCTCATAGCCATCGTCGACCGTCAACAGATAGGCCTTCTGCGGCAGCGGCTTGCGGCCGGCCTTGGCCTGCAATACATCATCCACGCTGATGGCGGTATAGCCGTTCTCCCGCAGCCATGCAAGGTGCGTCGTAAAATTGCTGACGCTGTTCGCACCGTCGTCGCCATTGAATCCGGCCGGTATGGAGTGATAGCAAAGCACCACATATTCCTGCCCGGGTTTCTGTTCTGCAGCGACCGCCACATTTGCCGGACCGAGTTGCAGCAACAGCAGCGCCATCGCCATATACAGCGCGGCGCGGATGATTGACGTGAAGATCGCGGAGATCGCGGAGTGCATATTCATAGAAATTTCCAGTTAAAACCCAGATGTGCTTCGGGACCGGACGAGGTCACGCCGCTATAGATGCGCCGGACGTATCCGATGCCGAAACCGATCGACATCGTGTCGTTCAGATCCATCTTTCCCTCGTAGCCGATGCTGCCGATATTGCCGGTCGCAAAGCCATGTTCGGTATAGCGTCCGACGGCAAGGATCAGCCGGTTCGAGAACGATCTCGAATAGCGTTGATAGGTGGTCCAGTCGCTGATATAGGAGATCTGCGCGGCATGCGCATTTTTCGGATTGAAATAGACGGTGTTTTCCAGGCTGTTGCTGCCCGCCGAAAACTCCAGGCCGATCGTGCCTTTGTAAACCGGGCCCTGGATGATGACGCCGGCGCCTTGCACGGAAATTTCGCGCCGGATATTGTCGTCCGACATATTCATTTGGCTGTAGTCGACGCTCAGCGCCAGCCGCTCGTTGGCGCGCCACGTGCCGCCGATGCCTGCAGACCATCCGCGGATGCCGTAATAGCGCGCCACCAGCGGCACTGCGAGCGAGTTCGAATCGGCGGCCAATCTCAGTTCCGTATAGTCGGTCGGGTTGAGCCGGCTGCCGACCGATACGCTGGTCCTTTTGTCGCGAAAGAATTCCTGTTGCAGCTCGGCCTGCACCGTGCCCACACCCGCGATGGTGTGCTCTGCCCCGAGGCCCAGGCGCCGGTAGTCGGCCTTAATGTCGTTACTGATGCCGCGCTCGAAGTATTCGTGGATGAAAGGGCGGGTCTGATAGCCGATCGGCTTGCCGAGCAGCTTGGTTTCGACGATTACGCCACGGCCATTGCCGAGATTTTCCCGGCTGCGCGAGCCGCTGGCCAATACCAATAACTCGTTGTAGTCGCGCAATTCGCCGGCGCGTTGCATCTTCTTGACATCGCCGTCGTCGGGTGTCGTTTTCAGCAACGGCGACAAACGCTCCCCGGCGGATTGATAATCGCCCAATGCGACAGCCGTCTCGATCAGGCCGCTTTGGGCGGCGAGGCTATCCTGATCGTGTTGCGCGACGATTTCGAATTCCTGTTTCGCAAGGCGCGGCCAGCCGCGCCATAAATATATTTTCCCGAGCGCCAGATGCAGTTGATCGCTGGCCGGCGCTTCTCTCTGCAAATTTAAAAATCCCTGCTGGGCGGCGTCGTAATCAGTCTCGTATGCGCGTTCGAAAAGCGCTGCGGTTGCGGCCTCGAAATTGTCTTGCGGAGTTTTCGTTTTTGCAGCATAAGCGTCGATATGGCTCCGCGCCGCCGCATAATCGGATTGGTCGACCAATGCATAGAAGAGCCCTATGTTGGCGCGCGGGGCATCGGGATTTGCCGCGAGTGCTGCGCGGTAGACCTGCGCCGAACGTTCGGGTTTCTTTTGGGCGAGATAGGCAGAGCCGGCCGCTTCATCCACATAACCCGGAATGGCTATGCCGTCCCGCTCCAGCGATTCATACACAACAATCGCGTCGGCATAACGTTTGCGGTTGTTTAATGCGCGCACCATATCGAAACGCGAGCGCGCCGAATTCGGATAGTGCCGCAAATTGTCTTCCGTCAGCGCAATGGCCTTGTCGTAGTCGGCGCGTTCTTCGCCCGGCCGGTAGTAGCCGCTTTCCGTCTGGCGAATGGTCAGCGCTGCTTCATCCTCATGAAGATGCTGCAAGACCGCCTGATCCACCTGTGGATACATTTTCGCTTCGGCCAGCGCTTCGGACGGCAATCCAAGCTGCGACAAGGCAAGCAACCGGCCCTCGCGCGCCGGCACGTTTTGCGGGAATTGCGCGAGTGTCCGGTCGTAGCTGTTTAATGCAGCCACCAGATCCGCATTGCTCGGTCCGGCCTTCTCCCGATCCGCCGGAATTGCGACGGCTTCGACTTGCGGCATCGCGCTTTCTGTCGTCCGCTCGGGCGCCGTCGCGGACAAAATCCGCTCATCGGCCTTTGGTTCCGCATTCGCCGATGTGACATCGCCAAGCGTGATGAATAGCATCGCCAACATCAGTTGGGATTTATTTTTCATCATCTGGCGCACGCGGTCTTTCTTCATTGCTATCAGCCCCGGCATCAGTATCGGCATCCGCATCGGAGATTTTCTCCAGGTCGGTGGTTGCGACGTGCCCTCTCCGCCAGTCAAGATAGGTTTCCAGGGACACGCCCATTTCCTGGATGATGTCTTCCACCGGAACGCCCAGCTCCTCCTGTTTCAAGGCCGCGGCGACCTTCTCCAAACTTATCGCTTGCTTCATCGGATCGCCTTTTTTAACTGGGTTTAATATCGTCGCAAGTTTTATCTCGGACACCGATGCAAGTGCAGGGTCTTTTTTTGCTGATTCATCTTAAGAGGAACGATCAGGATTATTAGGACAAAACATTGGCGATTTCTGCCATATAAATTGCCTCTTTTGGCGCGATTTTTGAGAGCTGAAAACTGCGGAGAAATGCGGAAACGCGACCGCCTGCATTGCTGCAAGGGGCCGCGGGAAGATGCAATAAATTGTGTGAGTTTTTCGAAATGCGCGGTTGAAACGAGACTGGTTTTACGTCTCGAAAACTCGATCGTTAATAATATGAATCCGAAACGCGATATCTAGCGAGCCGGAACGCCAGCCGAACGGATTTTCCCGAGCGGCGATAGAAGCCGTAATACAGAAAAAAAAGCTGCACTTTCATGATCTTCTCCCACTGACGCTTTCTATTTTTTCATACTCGAATAAATCTTTTTGCTGATCGCTTGCATGCAAAATCGCACTCTCTTCGGGACGGTATTTGAAGCGTTCGTTTCTGCGATATTCGCAAGGCGATGTATTCAAATGTTTCCGGAACAATTTGGAGACATGCTCGCCGCTGAAAAACCCGCAGCGGCGAGCGATCTTGTCGATCGGCAGATCCGTTTCGCGTAAATTCTGGCAGACGGCTTCCAGACGGATTTTCTGCAGGAAGCGATGCGGCGTCTCGCCGGTTTCACGCTTGAACTGACGCTGGAAATTTCGTTCGCTCATCGAGACGAAATTAGCGGCGTCGGCGGCATTGATATCCGACGCCATATGTTCGGTCAGCCAGTTCGAAGCCTTGTGAATCTTGCTGTTTCTGAATGGCTCATCGTCCCGGTGCCAGCCCACCAGCGAATTGGAACTTTCTCGTTGGCGCGGATGCGCCAGCAAACTTTGCGCAACCCGTTTCGCCATGGTCGATCCCAAATCGTCTTCATGCAGGCGCAAAGCGACGTCGATCCCCATGCCTGCATCACCGGTGGTGTAAATACCGCCATCCTCGACCATCAGCACATCGCGATCCAGGATGACCTTTGGAAATTCACGCAGCAATTTATCCTGCAGGGCCCAGTGAATTGCGACATGGCGGTTATTCAGCAAATCCGCCGCCGCCAGGATGAACACGCCGGTACACAAAGCGGCGATGCGCCTGACACGCTCACTGGCCAATTGCAGCCACGCGATTAATTGCGGGTCCCGGTAGACATTGAAGTTGCCGCTGCCGCTGGCCACGATCAATGTGTCGAATCGATTATTTTCCTGGGACGGCAACGGTTCCGTCATTACCTGCACGCCGGATGAAGACATGACCATGCCGCCGGTCAGGGATAAAAGAGACAAGGTGTAGCGCGTCATCCCCGTGAACATGGAAGAAATCAGCTTGTCCCCAGTGACAAAGATTTCCGCCACGCCGACAACATCGGCAAGAATGACGCCATCAAAAACGATTATTCCAACATGTCTCAGCGAATTGCTATCACCGCTGGAGTGCATTTTGCTAGTTTCCATGTCCATGAAACTTCCCCAATAAGCTAATCGCTGCACCTGTTTTAGACAGGACCAAGTTCTTATCTATTGCGTCATTAAATGTTGTCGTTTTATTATTTTGTTGTCGCTTTGTCATCATAAGCAGAATAAAGAGTAAAAGGTTGTTAAAACGTTCACTCCTTATGAACTTTTTTTAACCTCTGTCAGCCAACAACTGACAAATCCTGACTATTTCTGACAAAACATTACTCCCTGGTTACTTTTCGAGACTTGCACCGTCCGGCAGTGGATTGACTTCTACCGAATCGGCACGTACTTCCATGGGCTGCGCTTCCGTGTTCGCCACGCTGACCGGCTCAGGCGCTTTGGCCAGTTGTTCCGGCTGAGCTGCCGGTGCCGGTGCTGGTGCCGGTACTGCTGCCGGCTCAGGCGTCACTTGTGCTTCCTGTGGCGCCGGCGTCGCTTGCGGCGCTTCCTTCACTACAGCTAACGAAGCTTGCTGCTCGGTTGCCGGAGCCGCCGTGGCGGATGTATTGCTCAGCGTTATCGGTGCAGCTGCCGCTGCGGTGTCGTTGCCGCCCCCTGCTCCTGCTGACGGGCACGCACGGCCGGTGGCTTCTACCGCTTTTTTGTTCGCAGGGCTTTGACATAGCAGAGCCAGCGCGACATCGTTCAGGCCCATGGCGCGAAACTCTCGCGAATCCAGCCGCCGGACGCAGGCGTCGTCCACCATCGTCGAACCGGCAGTTGCGCCAAACCCGACAAATGAAAGTCCGAAAGAAGTCGACCCCATGCAGGTATCTGAAAACGTTGAAGTCAAGGAGGGTGCGGCAATCGGCGGCGCCGATTTGACCGTATAGCTGCCCTCATATTGAACGGTGGACCTGTTCGGGTCCGAACCGCTATTAGTGCTGCCATTCGCGCCGGTTCCGCCGCTGTTTGTCAGCGATACCGAAACGGTGGATGTATTGCCTGAAGCATTCGATCGGCCGCCTGTCGCTGCACCGCCGGTTGCGTTGCCGCCGGTTGCCGATCCCCCTGTAGCATTCCCCCCGGTACCGGTACCGCCTGCACCGCCTGCGCCACCGGTCGCAGTCGATGAAGAACTGGATGAATCGCCACCGCCCCCTGATCCCCCGGAGTGCCCGTGGCGGCTGTCCGCCGTGGCAGGCACAATAAAGACTGACGCTAACAGCATCCCCACAAGCACGTTTTTCATGGCTACACCCCTGATATCTGGTTGATTCGATTGAGATGGGGGGGAGGACCTAGCGCCCTCCCCGGCATCCTCTTACGTCAACGCTTGGCCTGGTTCATTAATGAACAACGGTCACTGCGCTGGAGCTACCACCGTTACCGCCGTCGCCGCCAATTGCGTTGCCGCTGGAAGCTTTGCCGCCATTGGTAACCGAAACTGCTTTACCGCCGGAGTTTTTGTTGCCGCTGGCTGATGCATCTGCTTTGCCAGTGCTGGAGTAGCTCGAACCGCCGACAGCTATCGAATTGCCGTTAGCTGCTTGCTTGGTGGAGTTACCGCTGCCTGCAAGTGCCACACCTAAACCGCTTGGTGTGCTGCTGCTATGGGAATCATGCGAATTGCCACCGCCTGAACCGCCGCCGGACGATTTGACGGATGCATCTGCGCTGGATTTGCTGACGGCAGTAGTATCGCCACCGGACGATTTGACGTTGCCGGAAGAAGTGCGGTTGCCGCCCGAATTAGCCATGCCTGCATTGTTATTTTGATTTGCTGCGCCCCCGGTTGCTGCTGCGCCGGTAGTTGCACCGCCGGTCACATTCCCCGATGTTGCACCACCGCCGTTGCCGCCGTTGCCGCCTGCGGAGATGACAACTGCGCTGTGATTAGCCGAAGCTGCCGGATCCGATGAATGCGAAGGTGAGTGGTTGTTGTTATTGCCTCCAGCGTAGGCAGAAGATGCCAACAAGGTCAGGACGGCGGCTGCGATCAGATGATTTTTCATTTTTAATTCTCCAGAAAAAAGGGGACCGAGTAATCTTCCTTGCCCTTTGTGTCCCCGGAACAATGAGCCGGATTTTTCAAAACAGAGCCCAATCGCAGACCCTGCAATTAGCCATACCAAAACCGGCCTGCAATGTAGGATGAGGGTCCGATTGAGCTAGTCCCGCTCCGGCAATGCGTTATTGTTTTCGTTTGGTTGAAGCGATATTAGGGCGCACGCAAGATTTGTTTACGACAAAGTCATGTCCACCGAGGACGCCAGATTTGGCGTTTTTGGGGTAGGACAAAACGAGGGGCGCTTGTCTCGCATTGAACTTCGCGCGTAGCCAATGTCTGAGTATTTCAATCCCCCCTGCGCACGTCCCTTTTGTCTAATCACGCTAAGAGGTTTCGACGATGGCGATTCATGAACCAAGCGAACCAAGCAACCCCGGCCGGCGCAATCTCCTTACCGGCGCCGCCGCCCTGGGCCTCGCGCCACTGGTCGGGCAGACGGCGACAACTGCCGCAGCCAAGGCCGGGCCGCCCAACGCGTCCGGCTATGCGGCAATCTTTCTCAACGTCAACGGCCGCGATAACCGCTTGACGCTCGATGTCCGCACCTCGCTTCTGGACGCGCTGCGCGAGCATCTTCATCTGACCGGTTCGAAGAAGGGTTGCGACCAAGGCCAGTGCGGCGCCTGCACAGTCCATGTCGGCGGCCAGCGCGTATTGTCTTGTTTGACATTGGCCGTCGCGGTACAGGGGCGGCCGGTCACCACCATCGAGGGCCTGGCCGGGGAGAGCGGCCTGCTGCATCCGATGCAGCAGGCTTTCATCGATCACGACGGCTTTCAATGCGGCTATTGCACGCCGGGACAGATCATGTCGGCGGTGGCTTGCGTGAAAGAAGGCCATGCCCGCGACGACGCGCAAATCCGCGAATACATGAGCGGCAATCTGTGCCGCTGCGCTGCTTACCCGAACATCGTCGCCGCGATCGAACAGGCTCGCGGCGAAATGGAGAATAGGGAGAACAGCTGATGCGGCCTTTCACTTATCAACGCGCCGGCGATGCCGGCCAAGCCGTCCGGGCAGGTCAATACACCGGGCAGGGCCAGGTGGACGCCGCTACGCAGTACCTCGCCGGCGGGACCACCGTGATCGACCTGATGAAACTGGACGTGTTACGGCCGCACACGCTGGTCGATATCAACCCCCTGGGCGAACGCTTCGGCGAGATCGCCATTTCGGCGGACGGCCTTCGTTTGGGCGCTTTCGTCAAGATGGCGGCGGCGGCGGATCACGCGGGCATCCAGCGCGACTACCCGGTCATCGCGCAATCGCTGCAGCTTGCCGCCAGTGCGCAGTTGCGAAACATGGCGACCCTCGGCGGCAATGTTCTGCAGCGTACGCGTTGTCAATATTTTCGCGACCCCAGCTGGGGCCAATGCAACAAGCGCGAGCCCGGCTCCGGCTGCGCGGCAATCGGCGGCGCCAACCGCAATTTCGCCGTGCTCGGCGTCGATGACAGCTGCATCTCCCAATCGCCCGGCGATTTCTCGATCGCCCTGATCGCACTGGATGCGCAGGTCGAAATTCTCGGCCGCGGCGGCGCGCGCGTGATCCCTTTCGCGAGCCTGCACAAGCCGGCGGCCGGAACGCCGCACATCGAAACCACACTGCACGCCGGCGATGTGATCACCGCATTCCATGTTCCGGCGCGGGCCGGAACCCGCCGCTCGCTCTACCTGAAAATCCGCGACCGCGAATCCTATGAGTTCGCCATCGCCTCGGCCGCCGTTGCGCTGGACATGGACGGCGCTGTGGTGCGCCATGCGCGCATCGGTCTCGGCGGCATGGCTTACAGACCGTGGCGCGCCACTTATGCCGAAGCCTTCCTGGCCGGTAAAACACTGAACGAAGAAACCGCGACCGCCGCCGCTCTATTGGCGCTGCAAGGCGCCGTCACCCACGGCGAGAATGCGTACAAACCCGAGCTCGGGCGCCAAACCCTTATTCGCGCTTTGCTGCAAGCCGCAGCGATGGAGATTTGATCATGCCCTTGCCCGATGACACCATCGTCCGTTTCGGACAAGCGCAACAGCGCATCGATGGCCGCGCCAAGGTGACCGGCGCGGCGCGTTACGCCTCCGACGAACAGGTCGCCGATCCGGCCTTCGCCTATCTCGTCACCAGCACCATCGCGCGCGGCCGGATTGTCCGCATGGACCTCGCGGCGGCGCGGGCCGTGCCTGGCGTGCTGGACATCCTGACGCATGAAAATGTCGGCAGCCAGGCCGCGCCGCCGCCGCAAATGGACCCGACCGATAAACCGACGGAGACGCTGGAAAGCGATCGCATCTGGCATGACGGCCAGATCATCGCGATCGTCGTGGCCGACAGCTTCGAAGCCGCCCGCGAGGCATCGAATAAAGTGCGCGCGATCTACGCACAAGAGCGCCCCAGCGCTACTTTCGACAGCCCGGGCGCAACGAGCGAAGTGCGCAAGGAAACGGCGCGCTGGAAAGACCCGAAAACCGGCAACTTCGCTGCTGCCTATGCCGATGCTCCGATCAAGATAGACGCGCACTACTCGACGCCGACGCAACATCACAACGCGCTCGAACTGTTCAGCACGACGTGCATCTGGGACGGGCCGAAGCTGACGGTGTATGAACCGTCGCAAACCATGCATGGCAACAAAAACAATTTGGCTACGCAATTGGGGATCGATCCATCGATGATCCGTTGCGTTTGCCGTTATGTCGGCGGCGCCTTCGGCAGCAAGTCGCTGGCCGCCCACACGGCCTGGATCGCCATTGCCGCGCGGCGGCTGGGACGGCCGGTGAAACTGGTTCCAACGCGCGATCAGGGCTTCACCATTCGCACCTATCGCGCCGAGACGCAGCATCATCTGCAACTGGGCGCCAACAGCGACGGCAAGCTGATCGCTTTACGGCATGAGGGATGGGAATTGACCTCCCGGCCGTCGCACTTCAACGTCTCCGGCGCCATGTCGACGACGCGGATGTACGACTGTCCGAATATCGAAACCAAGGTCAACCTGGTGCATGCCGACCGCAACTCGCCGGGCTTCATGCGCGCGCCGCCGGACACGCCTTATATGTTCGCTCTGGAATCGGCAATGGATGAATTGGCGGTCGCGCTGAATATGGATCCGATCGAACTGCGCCGCGTCAACGACACCCAGACCGATCCCTCGAATGGCAAACCGTTCTCCAGCCGCTCGCTGATGCAATGCTACGATCAGGCGGCCGAGCGATTCGGTTGGCGCGGGCGCGACGCGCGTCCCGGCGCCATGCGCGACGGCGATTGGTTGATCGGCTGGGGTTGCGCCACTGCGTGTTACCCATCGAACATCGGCGCTGCCGCAGTGCGTCTTTCGCTTACCGCGCAAGGCAAGGCCAGCGTGGCGCTGGCCGGCCACGAAATCGGCACCGGCGCCTATACGCTGGTGGCGATAACGGCGGCGCGCGCCCTCGGTTTGAAGGTCGACGATATCAGCGTGACGATGGGCGACAGCGAGCTGCCGCCGGTGCCGATCGCGGGCGGCTCGAACAACGCGGCGAGCACTGCGCACGTTACCGATATGGCTTGCCGGGAAGCGCGTGCGCGGATGGCGGCCGCAGCGGTGGCCGATAGCGATAGTCCGTTCCATGGTGCAAATCCGGCCAGCCTGCGATTGGAAAACGGCGCCCTTGTTGGATCGGGGCGGAGGCCGGGGCAGGGAGCGAACGGGTCAGAGCCCTTGGCCAAGGCATTGGGCCGCGTCACCGGCGGCGTGCTGGAGATCCATTCCGAATTCGCACCGCAGGGATCGGCCCCCGGCGCGTTGCAGGGACTCTATAAAGGCGTCCCGGCTTTTGTCAGTGGGATCGGCCGCCAGGACGTCACCGCTTTTGCTTTCGGCGCGCATTTTGTCGAGATACGCATCCACAGCCGCACCAGGGAACTGCGCGTTCCGCGCGTGGTAAGCGCCTTCGCCGCGGGCACCATTGTCAATGCCACGACGGCGCGCAGCCAATATATGGGAGGCGCGATCTGGGGCTTGAGCTCGGCGCTGCACGAGAAGACCGAACTCGATCTGCGCACTGCGCGCTACATCAACGACAACTTCGCCGACTATCACATCCCGGTGAACGCGGACACGCCGTCGGTGGAAATCATCATGGTGCCGGAGCACGACACACGCGTGAATCCGCTCGGCATCAAAGGGATCGGCGAGATCGGCATCGTCGGCATGAATGCTGCGGTGGCGAACGCGGTTTACCACGCGACCGGCAAACGCCTGCGCGATATGCCTGTGCGGCTGGAAGACCTTCTCTAACACATGGTGAACGCTCGCAGAACGTTCACTGAACAATTACGCTCGCGCCTTGGCGCGATGTTCCTGCGTGAGCCCATCGTATCCCCAACTATCCTTGGGGACATCGTGAACCACGACATAAGCGACCGCCGAAAGTCCGGCGCCGAGCACCTTTCGCAACAGATCATTTACCGCAGCGATAAATCTGGCCTTTTGTTCCGGCGTATTGGTACCTTCGCTTACGGTGGCATCGACATGCGCGGCATAGGTGGCGACCTTGCCGCCGATGGCCCAGCCGCCGCGTTCCACTTGCTCGACCAGCACGGCGGTTAGCTCCGCCTGCTTGTTGAGAATCTCCGCCATTAACGACGTGATGCCGCGCTGGATCGCCGTGGTTTGGTTGATTTCGAGTTCGGGACCGACGATTTTTACATTGATGAATGGCATGGCCTGTTCCTTTCTTCTTTCCTGATATGCATTTGATTGCTACGGAAAGAGCAGGTTACCAAGCCGGGATGAATTAAAAAATCGCAAAGTTTTAAAGCATCGCATGGATAAAACAGAACGATTGCGACATATCGGGCGAAATCAAGCGGAGGCGGATATTTTCCCCAAGACGCCAAGTTGGTCATGAATCGTTTCCAGCAAAATATCGGCGAGACTGCTTACTGCCACGTTCGGCTCATCGTCCGCACGATGCAGCGCCAGCGATATGGGCGGGAGTAGCGGCAGGCCCGACACTGCAGGATCGAGCGCGGCGAGCCCCTTCGGCATGCCGACGGCGGTACGCAATGTGATGCCCAGCCCTGCTTCGGCCGCGGCCCAGAGCCCGGCAAGACTGGCGCTGATGAAGACCAGCCGCCACGGAATGCCGGCAGCGTCGAGCGCCGCAATGCCGGCCGAGCGGAATATGCAAGGCTGCTCGAAAGCCACCAGCGGCAACGGCTCGGCACCGAGATTGTGAACGCCGAGCCAATCGGGACGCCCGATCCAGGTTTGTTGAAGGTCGGCAACCTTGACGGCGTGCGGCGCGTCGGCGCCGGTGCCCCATGCCAATACCAGATCGAGTTCACCCTTCATGATTTTTTCAAGCAGATAGACATTGCGTTCGACGCGCACTTCCACCCGAACCTTCGGATGCGTCCGCGCGAATCGGCCGAGGATCGCGGGCAGCCAGGTCTCCGCGAAATCCTGCGGCAAACCCAACCGCACCCATCCCTCGATTTCAGCACCGCGCACCGTCTGCACCGCTTCGTCATTCAATTCGAGAATGCGTTTGGCGTAGCTGAACAAACTCTCGCCGGCGGCTGTCAACACCAGTCCGCGGCCGGATTTCTGCACCAGCGGCTGGCCGATCTGATCTTCCAGTTTGCGCAGCTGCGTGCTCACCGCCGACTGGGATCGCCCCAGACGGTCTGCGGCACGCGCAAAACTGCCCAGCTCAAAGGCGGTGGCGAAGGTGCGCAGCACATCCATATCAAGATTGGGACGAATAGCCATAGTTCGATTTCCTGGATGTATTTCTTGTCAACTTTCAAATTTACAGAAGTATTCTCGAACTCTATTATTTGCCTGTCAATCGGATAAATATCTGGAAAAACCGCTACCCATCACCGAGGAGAACATCATGCCTTTCGTCCGTGTTTCAGTACCGCAAGCAGTGACCGACAATCAGCTCACAGCGATTTCAAACGCCATCCATGCTTCCCTGGTCGATGCGTTCAACGTGCCGGCCGCAGATCGCTTTCAGGTGGTTACACGGCATCCCAGGGAAGAGTTGATATACGCGCCAGAATATTTGGGTATCCAGCATGGCGATCGCATTGCGTTCGTTCAGATCATCGCCAACGAGGGGCGAACGGTAGAGATGAAAAAAACGCTGTTCGCGGCGATTGCATCATCGGTTGCCGCGACCGGAGCGGTTGCGGCGGCCGATGTCATTATCACGCTGGTTGAAGTGAAAAAAGAGAATTGGTCGTTTGGGAATGGCATCGCGCAATATGCGGTGTAGGGAAATATCGGCGATATGAAAACGTCAACCGCGAGTGCTCGTACTTGGGCGAAAAATGACGTTGCTGTCACGGTTACATGCATTCGCATGGCCGTGACTTATTAGACCGCAAAGGGGTAAGTTCAGGCCGTCAGTCCTTCACGGTGCATTGCCGCTTGCACGGCAGGGCGGGCAGCGATGCGCGCCTGGAACGCCAGCAGGTTCGGGAACTGCGACATGTCGAGTTTCACGAATTTCGACCACCGCATGACCACAAACAAATAAGCATCGGTGATGGTGAACTGTTCGCCCAGTAGAAATGGCATGCGGCCCAGCGCGGCTTCGATCAGCGCATAGCGTGCACGCAGATAGGCCAAAAGCTCGGTGCGCACGTCCTCGCTACTCGCCGGATTGAACAACGGTATGTAACTCTTGTGCAGGTCTGAATTGATGAAGCCCAGCATCTCTTGCAGGCGGTAGCGCGCCATGCCGTTGGCCGGCACCAACTGCGCATCGGGTTTCAGGTCGGCGAGGTATTGCATGATGGCCGGGCCTTCCGTCAGCACACTGCCATCGTCCAGTTGCAGTGCGGGCACATAGCCTTTCGGATTGATTGCAAGATAATCTTCGCCGTGTTCGGTGCGTTTGGCAGCAGGGTCGACCTTCACCAGTTCGATTGATAGGCCAAGCTCATTGGCAACAATGTGCGACGACAACGAACAGGCGGATGGAATGTAATACAGCTTCATGGACTTGCTCCTTGGAGTGGGATCGATCAGGACAGGTGGTGCGCAATTACGGCGTAACGCCTTTCGGACGCCGCACGGCGCGGACCTTTCCGCTCGCTCCGCCACCGCAGTAAAAGAGGTCTGCCCCATCGGATTCGAGCCCGCTGACGCCGGTGCCGGGCGGCATCTCCAGGCGCTCCAGCACGGCGCCGCTATCCGGATTGATGCGGCGGATTTCGCTCTCGCCGCTTTCCCATGTACCGTGCCACAGCTCGCCGTCGACCCAGGTGACGCCGGTGACGAAGCGGTTGGACTCGATGGTGCGGATGATTGCGCCGGTGGCCGGATCGATCTGGTGGATTTTTCGGTCGCGGTGTTGCCCCACCCACAGGCTGCCTTCGGCCCAGGTGAGGCCGGAGTCGTACCCTTGGCCGGGCGAGGGAATCGACGCTACCACGTTGCCGTTGGCGGGATCGATCTTGTCGATGCGCTTCTCGGCGATCTGGTAAAGGTAGGTGCCGTCGAAAGCAGTGCCGGCGTCGCAGGCACGGTCCAGCGTGCGCGTGGGCTCGCCGCTTTCGGGGTCGAAAGCGATCAGGGCGGTCCCGGTGGCGGCCCAGACGCGCTGGCCATCGTGGGTCACGCCGGCCACGGAATTGGCGCCGGCGAAGGGACCATATTCGCGCACGATCTCGGCGGCACGCACCGTTGCCTGGGGCTTGTCTTTGCTTGTCTTGCGGGTCATCGCTTGCTCCTTGCTAGTCATTGTCGGCTCCTTGTAGCGCGCTTCGGATCGGCGCGACAACGCAACTTTAATCGATCGGGAACGCAGCGGGGAGTAACAAGATTGTCGTGAATCCTGCCAGCGGCGGCGCCAGCCAGCGACGCGCCCGTGCGCGCCCGATGGAGCGCACCCGTCCGGCGGCTTCAAGTTCCACAAGCGCGCGCTGCACGGTGCGCTGGCTGGCGCCCAAGGCCAGCGCCAGCGCCAAGGTCGGCCAGGGCGTTCCATCGGAAAGCAACGCCACCAGCGATGCCTGATCGCCGTCGATGGGCGGCGCCAGCACGGCAACGGCGCGCTCGCCAAGAGGCTGGAGAACGAAGCCGCGCGCGGTGGCATCGATGCGCGCCAGCGGTTTGACGAGTGCGCGCAGACGGCCGATTTCGACCCGCAGGCGCGCCCGATGCGATTCGTTGGGGCGGTGGATTCGGAACGCGCACGCTATCAAGGCGGCCCGATCGACATCGCCAGGCCATGCCTCGGCGAGCGCGCGCATTAACGCGAACAGCACGGGGCGGCGCGCCAGCGGCCGCCATATGGCGCCGGAGCCCAAGCCACGTCGGCACGCGTCGACCACCAGTGCGTCGGAGGCCAGGAGCGCCGCAACTTCTTCAAGGTGCAATGCCTGCTCGCCGTCGGCGAAGAGACGCCGGGCAGCGGGACGATCAAGGGCGGCCCGCGCCTCCGCCACCTCGGCCAAGAGCGCCGGCACGCGTGCGCGATCGGCTGCTTCATGCGCACGGGCGAGCGCCGCTCGTGCCGGGACGA
Organism: Herbaspirillum sp.; assembly: GCA_036500325.1. Lineage (GTDB taxonomy): Bacteria > Pseudomonadota > Gammaproteobacteria > Burkholderiales > Burkholderiaceae_D > Herbaspirillum. Next base: position 24,831 of record DASYCG010000087.1, read on the forward strand.
TGCGCAGCGACCGCAGCGCCAACTCTGCCTTGGCCAGCTCGGCCACCGCTGCCAGCGACGGCGGCAGGCCGCGCGCGTCGAGCAGTGCCAGGGCGGCCTCTGCTTCATCGAGACGGCCAAGCAACAAGAGCTTGCGCGCCGCGATGAGCCGGCCCTGCAGTGCGTTAGCATAATCGGCGTGGGCATCAAGTATGGCCAAGGCCGCCGCCAGCGAGCGTGGCGAGCCGCCGAGGTCGCGCATGGCCAGCGCCACTTCAGCCTCGGCGACAACACAGCGAGCACGCGCCAACTCCTCGTGAACGCCGAAACCACGAGCGGCGCGGCGAAGCAGTTCACGGGCGCGCGGATGCTCGCCGAGCTGCGCCATGGCGATGCCGCGCAAGGCTAAAGCCGGCGGGTCGTCGCGCAGGGCGATTCGTTTGAGAGCGCCGAGCGCGTCGCCGGCGGTGAGTGCGCGCGCGGAGGCGGCGATCAGGGAATCCATGGCGAGAGGATACACTGCGGCGCCGGTGACGCGAGGCGCGCAATCTGAGAATCGACATGGAAGTCAATCCGTTGGAATTTGTCCAATTATTCGAAATTTTCTGCTAATTGAATTCTGATAGCTTGTGTCACCTAAAGTTTTACATTCGAGAACAGATGATGAAAACGGATTGACTCGAGACCTTATTTCGACATACGCAGTAATTTACGCAAAGATTGCGTCGTGGCACGGTTACGATATCAACATCGATTCGCCATATCTTCCATCGGAGTTGGATAACACGCCGCTTGAGAAATACGATCTACATTACGCGTTTTTGAAATCCTGAGAAACAGAGAAGCAACAGCAACGGGAAAAAATAAGGGCGTAAAAGGATAGCGATAACAATTTACCGAGAATCATGGAACAACCTAATGGAACAGAGATGACAACAACAACAAATATCGTGGGTATGACGGTTTTTCTCATTGCTTCGGCGACGACCGGCCTAACATTCTCAGCGACTGAAGACGGCCCTGCTAAATCGACAATTGCAAACTTACCTGCTGGGGCGATAGCCGTTGTCAACGGAACTGCAATTCCGCAGTCGCAGCTGGACGCGGCAATGCAAGAAAGCTTTCTGCCTGAAACAGCACAACTTCGCAACGCACTGAAACAGAAACTAATTGCACGAGAGGTATTCAGACAAAATGCCGAGAAGGCTGGTTACGGTGATCGTCCGGAAGTCAAAGAGGCGACTGAGAACGATAAGACAAACGCTGAAGTGCTGTTGTATTTAAAAGAGAGCGCACGCCCAAATCCAGTCACGGATCAGGAGGTCAAAACGCGGTATGAGCAGGGCGTATCCCTGGCGGGCGCAGAAGAATACCGTTTTAGCATGATTGCGGTGGTGGATGACGCAACTGCAAAGATGATTCTTGGCAAACTGAAAAGCGGTGGCTCATTCGAATCTCTTGCGCAACAATTCAGCATAGGGCCGGAAAAGGAAAAGGGCGGTGAAATGCCCTGGATGAGTATCAAGACGCCGGTAACGGAAGGTAATCCGGCCGGTTGGCCGCTAAGTGTTGTGCAAGCATTGGTCGATATGAAAGTTGGTACGACAAGCAATTCCATTGATGCAGGAGGCATGCAAATTATCCTCAAGCTCAACGAAAAGCGTCCAACCGTGGTTCTTCCGTACGAGCAATGTCCACCGGTAATTCGTCAGATGCTTCGTCAACAATTGGAAGACGTTGAAAAACAAAAAGCCATGGATGCGTTTGTGAGCGGACAAGTAGAAAAAGCGTCAATTCAGCAGTAACGCGATCCGCCCGCGAAAGGACCTTGTTGAATTGCATCTCCGAATGACCCACGCTGGACGCCGTAGCGATCCAGCCAATGCATCATTTACATAGCGACAGCACCCAATAAAAAAACCAACTCGAAAGTTGGTTTTTTTACTTTGCAAATTTTTATAAATCAAACATCGATATTCCCAGCCCGCAAAGCATTCAACTCAATAAACGCCCGGCGCGGTTCAACATCATCACCCATCAAGGTCATGAAAATCTGATCCGCAGTAATCGCGTCTTCGATCTGCACTTTCAACAAACGCCG
>DASYCG010000088.1:0-8193 GCA_036500325.1 Herbaspirillum sp.
CCGCAATCAGCACCGCGCGGCTCTGCGGCGTCTCCAGACTGATGCGGCCCAATGCGCCGGTACGATAATCCTGCAGCAGCGTATGCGCCGCTTTTTCCAGATCGACCATGCCGCCGCGCAGCAGAAAACCGCGGCGCTTCGCCACGCCCTCAACCACGCTGACGGCATCGAAACCGGCAGCCGTCACATCCAGGCCGTAGCGTGCTTTAAGCAATTCGGGATAACGCAGCAGTAGTTGTCCGCCGAGATAAGTAGCCACTTCTTCTTCGATCAATGCGTTGGTGCCGATGGCGTGGCTGGCCGCCAGCATCAGGCCGTCGCTCGGCAATGCGATCTTCGGCCACAGCATGCCGGGGGTATCGATCAGCACCATATTGTTATTCAGATACAGGCGCTGCTGCACCTTGGTGACGGCAGGTTCGTCCCCCACCGCCGCCACGCGCTTTTTCAGCAAGGCATTCATCAGCGTCGATTTGCCGACGTTCGGAATACCCATGATCATCATGCGCAACGGTTTCAGCGCCGTGCCGCGATGCGGCGCCAGGGCCAAGCATAATTTCGGGATCTTGGCGACGTCGGACGGCTTCTTGCAACTCAAGGCAACGGCGTTGACGTTTTTCTGCGCATTGTAATAAGCCAGCCACGCCGCGGTGGCGGCGGGATCGGCCAGATCGCTTTTATTCAGAATTTTGAGACAGGGCCGCTGGCGGAATACGCGCAGTTGCTCGATCATCGGGTTGCAACTGGCTTGCGGCAGACGGCCATCCAGAACTTCGATGACGAGATCGACCTTTTCCATTGCTTCCGCCGCTTTCTTGCGCGCGGCGTTCATGTGACCCGGGAACCATTGTATGGACATGCGATTTTCTTATTTGCAAATATAAGCCGCTATTTTACGGCCTGCAGCCTGTCTGCAATAAAAAAGAACCGCTTGCGCTCTGTCCCTGCTCTGCCCCGGACCGGTTTTGGCCTGAATTATTCGAGATCGGCCAGTACCTTCAAATGCGCGACCACGCTGCGTCCCAATGCCGACAGGTTGTAACCGCCTTCCAGGCAACTGACGATGCGGCCGCCGGCATATAACCTGGCGATTTCCATGATCTGCTCGGTCATCCAGGTGTAATCGGCCTCCACCAGGGCCATTTGCGCGAGATCGTCTTCCTTGTGCGCATCGAAACCGGCCGAAATAAAAATCATCTGCGGTTTGAACGCATGCAGCGCCGGCAGCCATTGCCTGGTAACCAGATCGCGTACTACATCGCCGCCGCTGAACGCGCGCACCGGCACGTTGATCCAGCGCGGGCTGATCTCTTCCGGCGGCGTACCCGGATAAAACGGGTACTGATAAAAACTCGCCATCAATACGCGTGGTTCATTGATGAATGCCGCAGCCGTGCCGTTGCCGTGATGCACATCGAAATCGATGATCGCAACGCGTTCCAGATGATGCACATCCAGCGCATGCCGCACTGCAATCGCCACGGTGTTGAACAGGCAGAATCCCATGGAAGTCGACGGCGTGGCGTGATGGCCGGGCGGGCGAACGGCGCAGAACGCGTTGTCCAGCTCGCCGGCGATGACCGCATCGGTGGCGGCAATCGCCGCGCCGGCGGCACGCATTGCCGCATTCCAGCTATGTTTATTCAATGAGGTATCGGGATCCAGCTGATAGTAGCGGTCGCCGGATAGTTCCAGATCGTCCATGCCGGCCTGAACGGTGGCAATGGCATTCGGCGTATGCACGCGCGCGATCGCTTCCAGATCGGCCAGCGGCGCTTCGCGGCGTTCGATGAACTGATCGATGCGGCTTGCAATCAATTGATCGTCGATTGCCTGCAGGCGTGCCGGCGATTCGGGATGCCATTCGCCCATTTCGTGACGGCTGCAATCTGCATGGCTAAAGATGGCTGTAGTCATTTTTATCGTTCGCCTTGTCTCAAAAAAGATAGTGTAACCGGATTCCCGGCAGCTCCATCGGGTTCCGTTGCAGGTTCGCCGCAGTGGCTATGCGGTATACTCCGCAGCGGCCTGAAATCAATGAAATTCGCGATAAAGTTCGCAACGAAATTCGACGACAGACCTCTGACAGACTTCTTTCCCCAGTTGCGCCCTGGGCCGTTCACCGTTTTGATGCTATCGATGCTTATGCCATTTTCCGTCCCTGCCCTGTTGCGCTCATCTGCCCTGATCGTCAGTCTCGCAATAACGCCGGCGTTGTATGCCAATCCTACCGGCGCCAATAGCGGCGCCAGCGCTGTCAAAGCCGCCAAAGCCGCCGGCGCCCGGAAAAAGGCTGCTAAAAAACTGGCGGCTGCCGATGCGCAGCAGGACGACGAATTTGCCAATTTCGGTCAATGGCGGGAAGTGACGGCATTCATCGACGATATGGTCGCCAGAAATGGCTTCGACCGCGCCGCATTAAACAAAATTTTCAGCAAGACCCGCTATGTCGATAGCGCGATCAGGCTGATCAAACCGGCGCCGGCCGGACGCCCGAAAAACTGGACGGCGTATCGCCTGCGTTTCGTGGAGCCGGTGCGCATCAACGCCGGCATGCAATTCTGGAATAAGTACGAAGGCGAGCTGACCCGCGCTGAAATCAATTATGGCGTACCGGCCGGAATCATCGTTGCCATTATCGGCGTCGAAACCGTCTACGGCAGCAATACCGGCAATTTCCGTGTCATGGATGCGATCACCACGCTTGCCTTCGACTATCCGGATACGCCGAACCGGGATGCGCGGATGCAGTTCTTCCGCGGCGAACTGGAAAATACCCTGCTGTTCGCGCGCGAATCCCATATCGATCCGTTTTCCTTGCTAGGCTCCTACGCGGGGGCGATCGGCCTGCCGCAGTTCATGCCCAGCAGCATTCGGCAATACGCGGTGGATTTCGATGGCGACGGCAAAATCGATTTGCGCAACTCCCCAGTCGATGCAATCGGGAGCGTTGCGCATTTCCTGAGCGTACACGGATGGCGGCGGGGCCTGCCGCTGGTTTATCCGGTGAAAGCACCGGCGGACGATGCTGCTGCGCAGGCCTGGCAGCCGTTGCTGGATAAGGGTCTGGAAGCGACCTACTCGCTGGACGACATCAGGGCAGCCGGTATTGTCCCCACCGGCAATGTGCCTGCCGCGCCGACCGACGCCAATACAGGCAATCCCGACAGCGATGTGAAGTATGGATTAATCGATTTGCAGAACGGTAACGGACCGACCGAATACTGGGTGGGAAGCGATAATTTCTTTGCGATCACCAAATACAATCGCAGTTATTTTTATGCGATGTCGGTAATCGATTTAAGCCGCGCCATACGCGCCGCCCGGCAGCAATAAAGAGGCTGCCCGACTTAGGATCAGCGCTGCTCCGCTTTGATGACTTGCGGATCGATTTGCACCGTATCGTCATTGGCGCCCAACCAGATCTGACCGTCCTGTATCGAGCATTGCAATTGCATATTGCGTTGCGCCAACGCTGCCAGTGCCTGGCTGGTATCGGCGTCGATATTGATGACGGTTAAATTCTTGGCGCGCTCGACCCGGCTGCCGGTCTGTTTCCACCAGATATCGCTGGTGCTGCTGTAGCTGTAGACGATGACATGCGCAGCGCGGCCGCACGCTTTCAGAATCCGCTTATCGTCCGGCTGGCCGACTTCGATCCACAGATCGATCGCGCCGGTCAGGTCTTTCAGCCACAGATCCGGTTCGTCGACATCGGATAAACCCTTGCCGAAGCTGAGCGCGGGATCGGCGTGGCGGGCAAAGGCCAATACGCGAATCATCATGCGCTCGTCGGTCTCGGACGGATGGCGCGCGATGGTCAGCGGATGGCTTTGATAGTAGTGACGGTCCATGTCCGAAATCTGCAAATCGGCTTTGAAGATAGTTGCTTTAAGAGCCATAGATGAATGCTGCAATGCTGAAAGAGCTGAAGGATAGCCGACTTGCGATTCGAAATGGTCGTTCATGCGACAATTCATTGCACTAATTGCCAACAACTTTTTGCCATTCACCGAACAACATGCCAGATACCTGCCTTGCCGGCACCGACATCGACGATCCAGCGCTGCTGGCCAGCACGGCCTTCACCAACACCCGCGCGTGGCTGGAACAGGCCGTTATCGGACTCAATCTGTGCCCGTTCGCCAAGGCGGTCTATAACAAACGGCAAATTCGTTATTGCATCAGTAGCGCACATGACACAGATACGCTATTCAACACCTTTTGCGACGAGTTGCAATTACTGGCGGCTGCCGATCCCAATCAAATTGACACCACGCTTCTGATCCATCCTGAGGTACTGGGGAATTTCCTTGAATACAACGATTTCTTGTCGATTGTCGACACAACGATCCGCAATTTCGGCCTCGAAGGACAGATTCAGGTCGCCAGTTTTCATCCGGAGTACCAATTTGACAACAGTAAACCGGACGACATCGAAAATTATACAAACCGCTCACCCTACCCCATGCTGCACCTGCTTCGGGAAGAAAGTATCGCCCGAGCGGTCGATAGCGTAGAGGATGCCGACGAAATCGTCGAAAGGAACATGAAAACCCTCCACCTACTGGGAGTAAACGGTTGGCAGGCTCTGCCTTTTGTTGTCGATCGTAAATAATTGCTTTCGCAAATCCATATATAAAAGTAAAAACAATTTTGCTAATATATGGAACAGCGAATAAAGTTTCCGTCCTGCCAATGAAATTGTTCAAACAGTTTCGGCCAGTGAAACAGTTCCAAGTGCAAATTAAAGTGTCCTTTTGGAAATATTGTATTTTTGATAGTTAATAAAAATACACTAAAAATAGTTTCACAATTAAAATAGTTTCGCAATTAAAACAAAAATAATGTTCTGACATTTTCCTTAATCAGAACGTGGCCCATAGCACTGCATAACGGAATGACCTGATCATGACTACAATAACTGACGATACACAAATCATTTCGGCTGACGACGTCCAATATGACCCGGATCGATTGTTAGACGCTCTGATCGAAAAACTGCACCTGAAAAACGATGCCGCGCTGTCGCGTGCATTGGAAGTTGCGCCGCCGGTTATCAGTAAGATCCGACATCGCAGACTGCCGGTAGGAGCATCCCTGTTGATTCGCATGCATGAAGTGAGTGACCTGTCGATTCGCGACCTGCGTATTCTGATGGGCGATCGCCGTGAAAAATACCGTATCAGCGACAAGCAATTCAAACCGAAGTCGGCCGATGGCATGGAAGCCATGGCGGAATAAAAAAGAAGGCCTGCATTTGCGTGCAGGCTTTTTTTTGGATACAGCGGGTTTCAGCTGTGTCCGATTGCTGTTTCAATGATTGTTCAATACTTGCTTCAATACTTGCTTCAATGCTTTTTAAGCAGGAAACACACCGGTCGATAAGTAGCGGTCGCCGCGATCGCATACGATAAAAACGATGGTCGCGTTTTCCACCGTTTGCGACAGGCGCAATGCAACGTCACACGCGCCCGCTGAAGAAATTCCACCGAAAATACCCTCTTCCATTGCCAGCCTGCGCGCTGTCTGTTCGGCCGTGGCTTGGCTGACATATTCAATCTGATCGACCCGCGTGTTTTCATAAATCTTCGGCATATACGCCTCCGGCCATTTACGAATGCCGGGAATTTGCGAACCTTCTTCCGGTTGCGCGCCAATAATCCGGATAGCGGGATTTTTCTCTTTCAGATAACGCGACACACCCATGATCGTGCCGGTAGTACCCATCGCGCTGACGAAATGCGTCACGCGGCCATCGGTATCGCGCCAGATTTCAGGGCCGGTCGTTTCATAGTGCGCCAATGGATTATCGGGATTGGCGAATTGATCCAGGATAATGCCCTCGCCTTGCGATTCCATGCGCTCGGCCTGGTCACGCGCATATTCCATACCGCCGGTTTTTGGCGTCAGTACGATTTTGGCGCCATACGCGGCCATACTCCGGCACCTTTCTTCGCTCGAATTTTCAGGCAACAGCAAAATCATTTTGTAGCCGCGCATCGCCGCTACCATCGCCAATGCGATGCCGGTGTTGCCGCTGGTAGCTTCAATCAGGGTATCGCCGGGTTTGATCCGGCCGCGCTCTTCCGCCTTCAGGATCATCGACAGGGCAGGCCGGTCCTTGACCGAGCCGGCTGGATTATTACCTTCCATTTTGCCCAGAATGACGTTATTGCGGCGCGCGACATCTTCGCCGCCGATGCGCTTGAGCTGAACCAGCGGGGTATTGCCAATGGTGTCTTCGATAGTTAAATAAGGCATAGTCTGATCGGCATCTCTTTCGTAACGAAACGCCATTTTAATATGAGTCCGATAAGTACGTATGAAGCCGTTTATTAAGCGCCCATGAAAAATCCCGCTGCAAAGCGGGACTCAAATCGCGCGGATTACCGGATCTAGCGTGCAGCCTGCGTTTTCGGTGCGGCTGGCTTTGCGGCGATCTGCTTGGCCGCCGCCGGGGCGCCCGTCATGCTCTTGCCGCCAACCGTCAAGCCGGCCGCCGACAAACGCGCCGCGCTTTTCGGGCCGATGCCCGCCACGCGTTCCTGCAGATCGTCCCAACTCTTGAATTCACCCTGCTTGCGTGCATCCAGAATATGTTTGGACATGGCCGGGCCAATGCCCTTGATGCCGCCAAGGCTGCCCTGATCGGCCTTATTGACGTCGACCTGGGCAAACGCAAAACCGATCCCGGCAACGACGGTAATCAGTGCCACTAACAATTTTTTAAACATGGGGTAAATCCTTTCGCATGGTGTGAGGCGCCGATTGAAACTTGGCACTGCTACAGCATTGACTGGCGAAAGGCGGCAGAACTGAGACAGCATGGCTGGCTGGACGCGGAACTGTGACGCCGATCATCTCGGCGTCACAGCACGAAAGACTAAGCCACTCCTTCTGAAATGGCAAGCTCATCTCTACTGACAGTAGCTGTACCCAGCTTGCCGACCACGATGCCGCCGGCGCGATTGGCCATTTGCACCGCGTCGATAATCGGGAAGCCGGCACCCAGCATGACGGCGATCGTGGCGATCACGGTATCGCCGGCGCCGGAGACGTCATAGACTTCCCGGGCCACCGCAGGAATATTGATGACATCGGCGCCGTTGAAAAGCGTCATACCCTCTTCCGAGCGCGTCAGCAGCAGCGCGCCCAGATCCAATCTCTGCATCAGCGCCTGTGCTTTGCCGGCCAGTTCCTGTTCGCTCTTCCAGCTACCGACAATGCGGGTCATTTCCGATTTGTTCGGTGTCAGCAACGAAGCGCCTTTGTAGGGTAAAAAGTCTTCCCCTTTGGGATCGACCAGTATTTTCTTGCCGTGCTGTTTTGCAATGGCGATCATCTGGGCCACATTCACCAGACTGCCTTTGGCGTAATCCGACAGCACCAGCACTTCGTAATCCGGCACCAGCGTACTGAATTGCGTGAGCTTGTCGCGCAATACGGTATCGGTCGGCGCTTCTTCGAAATCCACGCGCAGCAATTGCTGCTGACGCCCAATCACGCGCAGCTTGATAATGGTGGAGATGGCCGGATCGCGGTTCAGGTAATTGGCGACGCCCAATTCGGCTAGCATGCCATCGACCACGGCGCCCGCCTCATCCTGCCCCACCACCCCCAGCAAGCCCACTGCAGCCCCCAAGGTGGCGATATTGCGCGCCACATTGGCTGCACCGCCCAAACGCTCTTCGCGCCGCTCGATGCGCACCACCGGCACCGGCGCTTCCGGCGAAATGCGATTGACGTCGCCGAACCAGTAGCGGTCCAGCATGACATCGCCGACCACCAGGATGCGGGCGCGGTCGAAACGCGTAAAGTCGGTCGCGGTGTTCATGGATTGCCGCGGGTCAGCACAGACCGTCCGATACCGTGATATTCAAAGCCCGCATCCGCCATGGTCCGCGGTTCGAACAGATTGCGGCCATCGAAAATCAACGGCGCTTTCAATTGCTTTTTCAGTACGTTGAAATCCGGGCTGCGGAAGGCTTTCCATTCGGTGACGATCACCAGCGCCTCGGCGCCGGTCAGCGCATCGGTCGGGCTCTCTGCAAACCGAATCCGCGCAAATACTTTGGGCTCGCCGGCAAAATCGAGCGCCAGCACGCGCCTGGCTTCTTCCATGGCGACCGGATCATAGACCGCCACACTGGCGCCGGCGCGCAATAATTCACCCAGCAGCACGCGCGACGA
>DASYCG010000089.1:0-6576 GCA_036500325.1 Herbaspirillum sp.
TGTTGTTGATCGAACACGACATGAGCTTGATCATGACCATCTCGGATCGCATTCTGGTAATGGAACATGGCAGACCGATCGTCATCGGCACACCACACGCCGTACGCAACGATGAACGGGTCATCAAGGCTTATCTGGGGGAAGAATGACAATGCAAACGATGCTGCAATTTGAACAGGTGCATTGTCATTATGGCGCGATCGAGGCGCTGCACGGCATTTCGCTGGAAGTACGGCAAGGGGAAATCGTCACGCTGATCGGTTGCAACGGGGCCGGCAAAACGACGACATTGATGACGCTATGCGGTCAACCTCGCCTCAGCAGCGGCAGGATTCTGTTTGAAGGGCAGGATGTGAGTCGACTGCAGACCCACGAAATCGTGCGTCTCGGCATGGCGGTTTCACCTGAAGGCAGACGGATGTTTCCCGATCTGACAGTACTTGAGAATCTGAAAATGGGCGCGTTTTTTGCGGATCGCGCCGAGATCGAATCCAGCGTGGCGCATGTATTCCATTTATTTCCCCGTCTCAAGGAGCGTGCGGCGCAGCGGGCAGGAACGATGTCCGGCGGTGAGCAGCAGATGCTGGCGATCGGCAGGGCGTTAATGAGCAAGCCCCGGCTATTGCTGCTGGATGAGCCTACGCTAGGTCTGGCGCCGCTGATCATTGCGCAAATCTTCAAAATCATCCGCAGGATACGCGACGAAGGCGTAACGGTTTTACTGGTCGAGCAAAATGCCAATAAGGCGCTCGGCGTGGCCGATCGGGGATATGTAATGGAGAACGGCCGCATTGTGCTGTCGGGCACCGGTGCAGATCTATTGGCAGATAGCGGCGTGCGTAAGGCGTATCTGGGAGTCGGCTAGGTAAGCCATAGGAAGTGCTGTGTAAGCGGAGCCGTACTTTGGTACGGTGAGCATCGGAGCCCTGAAATTGGACCGCGCAGTAGCTTAATCAGCGCTTCCTTGCAGGCGCTGTTGCAGTAAAGCGAGTACGGCCGCTTCTTCCGGCGTCAAGGTATGGATATCGTCGACCAGTTTTTGTTTTGCTTTTTTCTGCAACGCCGTCAGCATGGTGCCGTCGAGATAGCTTTCGATGATCGCTGGATGGACATAGCATTTGCGGCAGATAGTCGGCGTATTCCCCAATTTCCCGGCAACTTCCTCAATCGCCTGCACGATGTTTTTCTTGGCTTGTGCTGCCGAATCGAATTTCTGAAATTCATGCAGCGCCATCGCGGCCAGCATAGTGCCGGCCCACGTACGAAAATCCTTCGCGGTGTAGTCTTCGCCGGTCAGGCTGCGCAGATACTCGTTGACATCCTCCGACCCGATCGCATGCTGCGCACCGTCATCGTCCACATATTGAAATAAATCCTGGCCCGGCAAATCGCGCATGCGCCGGATGATGCGCGCCATGCGCGGGTCCTGCAGTTTGATCGCGTGCATGATGCCGCTTTTGCCGCGAAAATGAAATGCCACTTCGCTGCCATCGATGCGTACATGCCGATTGCGCAAGGTAGTCAATCCAAACGATTTATTGGTGCGCGCATATTCGTCGTTGCCGATACGCATCAGCGTGGCTTCCAGTAAATGCACGACGGCGGCGAGTATCTTTTCACGGGGCAGCCCAGGCAGCGATAGCGCGCGATCCACCTCTTTGCGGAGCGCCGGCAGGCATTTTCCAAAGCTGATCATGCGGTCGTATTTTGCTTCGTCGCGCACGCTGCGCCAGCGCGGATGATAGCGATATTGCTTGCGGTTGCGGGCGTCGCGCCCGGTCACCTGGATGTGGCCGTTGGGCCAGCGGCATATCCATACGTCGCGCCAGGCAGGGGGGATCACCAGCGATTTGATGCGCGCCAATACGGCGGCGTCTTTTTCCGGTTTGCCGTCTGGGTCGTTGTAATGAAAGCCTTTTTCGGAATCGCCGAGGCGGCGATATCCTGGCGCGGAATCGCTCACATAGCGCAAGCCATTTTGCCGTGCGGCCTGGGTCGCGGCTTCAATTGGGCCGCTGCCTTCGGCGGGACTGCTGTTTGACGCGGCGCGCATGCGTTTAATTGATACTCAAAAATTATCGAATAATCCGGTCTGAATGTGTGACGAATTATCAACGATGCAATTTGAATTGAATGTCGGTGCAAGAGGTTTTGAGATGTCGGAATGCGCCTACGATAGAGGATATCGGATATCGGGTCGGCGGACTTCAGTTCGCCTGATGCGCTGTCGCTGTCGCCATCTCGGCAATGAGGCAGCCCAATGCTTTCAATGCGTTTTCGATTTCAAGCGACCAGGCATAACTGTAGTTGAGCCGGATGCAATGGCGATAGCGATCGGATACCGAAAAGATCCGGCCCGGCGCCAGGGTAATGCCTTGCGCCAGCGCGTTTGCGTAGAGTTGCATTGCATCGATTTCGGGCGCCAGCGTGATCCATAAAACATAGCCGCCTTGCGGCATGGAAATTTGGGTGTCGCGCGGAAACCAGCGTTTGACGGCGGCGCGCATCAAGTCGCGTTGCTGTGTCAGGATTCGCCGCAGGCGGCGCAAATGCCGTTCATAACCGCCTTGCGCCAGAAATTCGGCAATTGCCCGTTGGGGAATGGTGGGTGTAGCGAGCGTATTGAGAAATTTCAATTTCTCCACGCGATCCCGGTAACGTCCGGGCAAGGCCCAACCGATGCGATACGCCGAACTCAGGCTTTTGGAAAACGATGCGCAATGCAATACGAGGCCTTCCATATCGAAGGCTTTCAGCGATTTCGGCTGGCAGGCGCCGTAATATAGTTCGTTGTAGACGGCATCTTCGATAATCGGGATTTGGTGCTGATTGGCAAGCGCCACCAATTGGCGCTTGCGTGCTTCGGGCATCAGAAACCCCATCGGATTTTGAAAAGTCGGCATGATCATCATCGCCGCAACCGGTTGTGTGGCGATGATGTCGCTCAAGGCCTCGATGTCGATGCCTTGCAGCGGGTCGGTCGGAATTTCGATGGCGCGCATGCCGAGCCGCTCGATGGCGTGCAGCATGGCGTAAAAGGTCGGCGATTCGACGGCGATGGTGTCGCCCGGTTTGGCCACCGCCTGCAGGCAAAGATTGATGGCTTCGGTGGCGCCGACGGTAACAATAATATCCTCGGGCGAGACCCGCATGCCGCTTTCGGTGTAACGCCTGGCAATCTGGCGCAGCAATTCGGGATGGCCGGGCGGTAAATCGTCGAAAACGCTGGAATTATCGTTTTGGCGGGTAAGCCGGCTGGCGATCTGGCCTAAGCGCCGCGATGGAAACCAGGCCGGCGATGGATAAGGCGAACCGAGCGGCACGACGCCTTGCTGTTGAATCGTGCGCATGGTCGCCAATACCAGCCGGCCCACATCGACTTCGGCGGCAGTCGCCTGATATTGGCAAGCCTGGGCAGGTTTATGCATTGCGGGACCTGCAATCAGCGCAGCGCGAACGAAGTAGCCGGATTGTGGATGGCTTTCCAGAATGCCGCGGCTTTCGAGCAAGGCATACGCCCGCAATACGGTGGAAACGCTAAGGCCGTGTTGGCGGCCGGCCTGGCGCACGGAAGCAAGCCGTTCGCCGGGGCTGATCAAGCCATCTTCGACAGCGGCGGCAAGCTGATCGGCAAGTTGTCGGTAGCGTGGGATTTTAGACATAAAGATGCGTGCGGTTCGAACCAAGCGCATTGTAGGCTGGACTGCTGGTAAAGTGGCGATATCGCTACAAGAAGGAGTGCGACATGATCACCGTGCACCATCTGAATAATTCACGCTCCCAGCGCGTGCTGTGGCTGCTGGAGGAGTTGGGCCTAGAATACCAAGTGCAGCATTATCAACGCAATCCGGTAACCATGTTGGCGCCATCTTCGCTACGAGCAATTCATCCTTTAGGCAAATCGCCCGTGCTGACGGATAATGACCTGACTTTGGCCGAATCGGGTGCAATTATCGAATATCTGCTGGAGCAGTACGGCAATGGCAGGCTGGAACCCGCTGCCGGAACGCCGCAACGTTTGCGTTACCGCTACTGGCTGCATTATGCCGAAGGTTCGGCTATGCCATTGTTGTTGCTGAAACTGATTTTCGGACGGCTTGCGCGGCCGCCGATGCCGCCACTGTTGCGGCCGTTCGCAGCGCTTATCGGTAGCGGCATGCAGTACAAATATATCGATCCGCAATTGCGTATTCATCTGGGTTTCATGGAAGCCGAGTTGAATAAAAGTAGTTGGTTTGCAGGCGGCACATTCAGCGCTGCCGATATTCAGATGAGTTTTCCGATTGAAGGCGCATATTCGCGGCGCGTGCTGGATTCGCACTATCCCAATCTGTTGAAATTTCTTGAAGCGATCCACGCCCGCCCGGCATACAGGCGCGCGGTGGAAAAGGGCGGTGCTTATGATCTTCTCCGATAATGCCCCCGGTTTTGCCTTGAATACGGTAGTTACAATAAAAGAAAGTAATCATGAGCATATTCACCAGTCTTTTTCTGATCTTGCTGCTGGTCATTCTCAGTGCATTCTTTTCCTGCGCCGAAATTTCGCTGGCCGCATCCCGTAAAATTCGACTGGAAATCCTGTCCAAAGAGGGCAACGGCGACGCGTTGCGCGTACTGAACCTCCAGGCGCAACCGGGCAGCTTTTTCACTGTGGTGCAGATCGGTTTGAACGCCGTGGCCATTCTGGGCGGCGTGATCGGCGAGCCGGCGCTGACACCGCATATCGTGCTGATCGTATCGCATCTGTATCAGGGCGCCTGGCTGGACAGCGTCAGCTTTGCAATCTCCTTCATGCTGGTGACATCCATATTCATCCTGTTTGCCGATTTGATGCCGAAACGGCTGGCCATGGTGGCGCCGGAAAAGGTAGCGATTGCGATCGTGCGGCCGATGCTGTTTTTCATCGCGCTATTCAAACCGCTGGTCTGGTTTTTCAACGGGCTGGCGAAATTGTTTTTTACCTTGTTCGGTTTGCCTCAGGTGCGGCTGGACATCATTACCCCCAGCGAAATTCACGCGATGATGGATGCCGGCGCCCAGGCCGGCGTGTTGAAGCATCAGGAGCATCACCTGATCGAAAACGTCTTCGAACTGGAATCGCGTTATGTGCCGTCGGCGATGACCCCGCGCGAAAGTATTGTGTATTTTTTGCTCAGCGATGTTGAGCAGCAATTGCGGCAAAAAATCATCGACCATCCACATTCCCGGTTTCTGGTATGTGATGGCAATATCGATGCGGTGCGCGGGTATATCGATACCAAGGACGTGCTGAAACGCCTGTTGAAAGGCGAGCAATTCTCATTGCAGGACAAAGGCCTGATTCACGCCTCGCTGATCATTCCGGATAGTCTGAACCTGTGGGAAGTGTTGGAGCGGATGAAATCGATGGACGAGGATATCGCCGTGGTCGTTAACGAATATGCGCTGGTGGTGGGTGTGATCAGCATCACGGATATCACCGGCGTCCTGATGGGCAATTTGCTGAATATCTCGTCGGAAGAACAGCAAATCGTCAAACGCGATGCCGATTCATGGTTGATGGACGGCCTGACCCCGCTGGCCGAGGTGATGAATGCGCTGGATATCGAGGATTTTCCGAATCCCATGGGCTTTGAAACGCTGGCGGGATTTATCATGTACATGTTGCGCAAAATTCCGAAAAAGACCGATTTCGCTTTATTCGGCGCTTACAAATTTGAAGTAGTCGATATTGACGGGCATAAAATAAATCAATTATTGGTGACGCGTTATGAGAAACCCGGCAAGAACGACGCGCCGAAAATAATTGACAGTCATTGAATACACTTGCAAGCGATCTTCATCATTTCAAACATTCACTAAGGAGTCCACATGCGCTTTTTTAAACAATCTGCGATAGCCGTTTCCCTGGCACTGGTATTTTCGGCGGCTACTGCCATCTCCCTGAACGATTTGAGCAATAAAGACGCGACCAGCGGCGTAAAAGCGGCGCTGGAAAAAGGCGCGGACGTGGCGGTGTCGAAGCTCGGTGTGGAAAACGGTTTTTTGAATAACGACAAAGTCAAAATTACGCTGCCCGGCCCGCTGGAAAAGGCCATGCCATTATTGAAAATGACCGGACAAGGGCAAAAGGCCGATGACTTGGTTGTGTCGATGAACCATGCCGCCGAATCTGCGGTGGCGCTGGCCAAACCAATGCTATTGAATGCGGTGAAATCGATGTCGGTTACCGATGCCAAAAACATACTGACCGGCGGCGACACTTCGGTCACCGATTTTTTCCGTCAAAAAACCAGCGCGCCGCTGACCGGGCAATTTCTGCCGGTGGTCAAGAAGATCACTGATCGCAATGGTTTATCGGCGCAATATAACGCAGTGGTAGGGCAGGTAGCAAAAACCGGATTGGCATCAAGCCTGACGTCCGGCCCGCAGGCGACGGTAGAAGGTTACGTGACACAGCGCGCCCTGGATGGGCTCTACACAATGATTGGCGAGGAAGAAAAAGCAATCAGAGCCGATCCGATAGGAACCGGCAGCGCAATCCTGGGCAAGGTATTTGGCGCGACAAAATAAAATGCGAAACTCACCAAATCCAAA
>DASYCG010000090.1:0-37420 GCA_036500325.1 Herbaspirillum sp.
AGGAATTGAAGCTGGCCAATCCGGTGGTGTCGATCGACGGGATCAGCCTGAAGGCTTTCGACTTCATCGACATCGGCGCCATGCTGGAGACCTCCGGCGCGGTGCCGGTGGTGATCAAATCGCTGGTGTTTCCGACGTCGAGCGCAGTCGGCTTGCGGGAAGAAAAACCGGCAATATCAGTGACAGTACCGGCATAGTGCGATGGGCATGAACGGCGCTCAATAAATCTCGCCGCTACGGCCAAGCCCAACACGCATGCGGGCAGCCAAAGCGACGAGGCGCGGGCCGACTTCGTTCGTCAGAACACGTTCCGGCAATACGCTGACCAAGGCACTGCAATGCAGCGTATAGATGCCTGAATCGACAACGATCGGCACCGCCACATAATTAATTTCGGGCCGGTAAACGCCGGTGTTGATGAGGAAGCCTTTTTCCTTATAACGAATCAGTTCCTTATCGATGATGCCGCGGATTTCCATCCATTTCTTGCCGGCCTGTTCTTTCAGCTCGTCCGACAGATCGGCCAAATCTTCGGCCGACAACGTAGCAAGATAAGCCCAACCGGCCGCCGAACGCGCCATCGGCAAGCGGGTTCCCACCGCGCCGGCGGACAACAATCCTTCGTTGCCTCTGACGCGTTTGACGATCAGCATTTCCAGTTTTTCAGGAATGCATAGAGAAATGCCGGCGTGAAATTCATCGGCCAGGCGTTTCATTTCAATGGTCGCCAATTCGCCGAGATCCGGCGTCGGCAAAGCGGCATAGCCGAAACCCAGCAGCCCAAGGCCGATACTCAATCGGTCGCTGTTGGGGTGGCGTACCAGACAGCCTAGCTCGACCAGGGTATTGCACAAGCGCCAGACCGTCGATTGCGGCAAACCGGTCAGCTTGGCGATGTCCATGGTGCTGAGTTCGGGCTGTTTCACTTCAAAGCAGCGCAGAACCTCGAATCCGCGCGCGAGAGCGATCACAAAGGTGCTGCTCTTGTAATCCTTGTCACCCCGTTTATGGACCGTCATGCTGTTGTCTGCCGTAGTTGTATGGAAAATCGGTTAAAAGAAATGCAAAGAGAAATTCAAAAATGCAGGAATTCAGACGTTTGAAAATGTAAATTGTTCGTTTGAAACCGCGGGCAGTATAGCGCAAGCGGCGCCCCCGCCATTGACAACCAAAAGGCCCGCGTATATATTTACGTAAATAATTAGACTAGCTATACAGTGAATAATACCGCGATTTGCAGAAACTGATTTGCAGAAATCATTCGCAGCAAAATTGGCAGCAATCGGAATGCGCCAGCGGAACACCATGCAAATGCGAAATTCTGAAGCACTTGCTTAGCTAAGGCCTCAAAAAATCATAATCATTTTTAGGAGTTTGCATGAGTGAGATGCTCGGACGCGGTAACCGTTATTTGAATGTGCTATGCAGTTTTGCGGCGGCCGTGTCGCTCTGCAGTTCAACCCTGGCAGCAGCAGCAGCGCCTGCAGCGCCCGGCCCTAACGATGCAATCTATATGTACCGCGGCGCCGACCGCGATCAGAAACTGGTGGAGCAGGCCAAAAAAGAAGGCACGGTCACGCTTTATAGCTCGCTTTCAAGCGGCGAATCGACGCCGCTGGTGGCCGCGTTCGAAAAAAAGTACGGCATCAAAATCAATTTCTGGCGCGCAAATAGCGACCAGGTAGCGCAGCGCATGATGACGGAAGGCCAGGCCCGCCGAAATGTGGTGGACGTGCTGGAGACCAATGGCTCCGAAGTGGAAATGGCCGCTCGCGAAAGATTGCTGTCGGAGTTCTACAGCCCTTATCTGGCCGACCTGCCGGCCGACGCCATCGGACCGAATCGCCTATGGGTATCCGATCGTTCCAACTTCATTGTG
This sequence comes from Herbaspirillum sp., assembly GCA_036500325.1. GTDB lineage: Bacteria > Pseudomonadota > Gammaproteobacteria > Burkholderiales > Burkholderiaceae_D > Herbaspirillum. The sequence goes on from DASYCG010000090.1 coordinate 1,880, forward strand.
GTCGCTTACAACACCAACAAAATCAAGCGCGCCGATTTGCCTGCCACCTATGAAGGTTTTCTCGATCCGAAATGGAAAGGGCAGATCAGCATCGAAGCCAGCGATATCGAATGGCTGGCGACGATCGTCAAGAAAATGGGCAACGACAAGGGCATGAAATTCTTCCAGAGCCTGTCTGCGACCAAACCGGAAATGCGCGCAGGACATATTCTGTTGGCGCAAATGGTGGGCGCCGGCGAAGCACCGGTAGCGCTGACGGTTTATAACGGCGAAGTGGAGTCCCTGAAACGCAAGGGCACGCCGATCGACTGGGCGCCGGTGCAGCCGGTGGTCGGACGTCCGCAAGGCCTTGCGGTCGCCAAGAATGCGCCGCATCCCTACGCGGCGTTGCTGCTCGCGGATTTCATCCTGTCGCCGGAAAATCAAGCGATGTATGCCAAGCTGGGCCGCATCCCGACCAGCACCAAAGTCAAAACCAAGCTGAACGATTTTCCGCACGTGATGATCGATACGGCGACCGTGCTCGATGAAAACGATAAGTGGACCAAGTTATGGAACGAGCTGTTCCTGAAAAAATAATAGCTGCCCGATCGAAACGAATGGCCTGGCGCTGATCTGTCGTTAATATGCCGCGATGCTGACGGGGAATATTCCGGTATCAAAAAGGTGTCGAAAAATGGAGTCAATAATGTCCGTTATGCCCGCTTCATCGCTTATGCCCGTTACTGTAAATCGACCGGCAGATAAACCGGAAAACAGGCCGAAAACCCGTCTTTCATCGGTCGCCAACGCCATCCGCGTCGTCAAGGTTTTATTGGACGATCAATATGAAATCGGCATCAGCGATTTGAGCAAACGTCTGCGCTTGCCGAAAAGCACGGTGCATCGCCTGGCCAGCACCTTGGTCGAATCCGGCATGCTGGAGCAAAATTCGGACAACGGCAAATATCGGCTCGGCCTGATCGCTTTTGAATTGGGCTCACTGGTGAAAAGCAGAGAAACGGTTTCATCGATGTCCTGAGGGCAGCGGAAGGCATCAAAAATAACGAAATAAAAGCAGGTCGGGCCAACGTAATTTGCACCATACCAATGCCATCAGCATGGCAGCCGAAATCGGGAAGACGACATACCAATAGCCGCCGCCGAAAAGGCGCGCCGTCAAAAGATAGGCGGCGGTATTGGTGTAGACATGCGCGACGTAAATCAGCATCGATTGCCAGCCGAGCGTGGCGATCAGCCGGCTGGTTTTTCCTGGATGATCCGGCGCTCGAAGTTTCAGGCGATACGTCTGGACCGTCATCCACACCATCAGGCCGATCGCAAAAAATGTGTAAGGCACGGCGATAAAAATATTGTCTATTTTTTTATCCGCCAGATCGATGTGCGGCATCCATCCCAGAAAAAGAATCAGGCCGAGAATCAACGCCATGGCAGCGAAAGACCATCCCGGCAGATTCAGCAATTGTTCCCGATGCCGATAGAAAACAGCGCCGAAGTAAACCCAGGGCAATCCAACGATGGCTTCATCCAGGCAGAACGGCAGTTCAATGCCGGCCTCGCCTAGAAATGAATAAGAGCAAAAATAGGAACAGGCCATCAACAGGAAAAGCGTGAATGCCGCGTTGATTTTCAGGTACTTATCCAGCAGCACGCAAAATAGCCGTGCCCAAAACAGCGCCGGCAAAAACCATAAAACATAGCCGTAGTGCTGCAAATGCGGATGATCCATCCAGATCAGCAGACCGCTGAAACTATCGGCAATGCGTTCGATCGGCCTGTGCAGCACAACATTTTTGACGGCTGTCGTCAGGATGCCGAACATGCCGCACAACAGATAGGGCAGTATCAGGCGGACAAAATTCTTGCGCAGGAAAGCCGGCAAGCCGTGCTCTGCCTTGATGAAAATACCGCCCAGAAAGAAAAACAGGGGAATATGAAAAGAGAAAATGGCGGGGCCGAAAGGCGATGTTAAATGCCCCAGCACGACCAGTAAAATCGCGACGCCTTTGATCTCTGCAATCGATTCGGAAAAGCTATTTTTCACCGCAACTCCAAAGCCTTGGTCCGAACTCAACTCAACTTAAGTTAACGGCAACCAGTCATTTACTGATGATTGCCGAGGCCGATGGTTCCGAAGTGCCGAAGCGCTGAGATGCTTATGTTGTCGCTTATATCGTCGCGATGCCGTCTTCCATGGCCAGCGATGCCTTGGTGCGATAGCGTTGCCGGTGATGCAGCAGATAAAAAGCGCGTGGCGGCAGATCGAAATTAACGCGCACCAGATGGCCGGCCGCAATTAAGGGCTCAGCCACCAGTTCGGAGACGACGGTGGCCAGATCGGCGCTGGCGCCGGCAGCCGATACCAGCGCCTCGTTGGATGGCAGGGTCAGCACAATATTCAGCGCGGCGGGATCGAGTTTATGCTCCTTCAATGTGCCGGCAAATGCGGAGCGCGTGCCGGAACCCGTTTCACGCATGACCCAGTTGCTGGTCATCAAATCGCCGGCCTTCAAAGTGCGCCCGTCGGCCCATGGATGGCCGGGCGCAGCGACAATCACCAGCCGATCCTGCCCGACTTCCTTGATGGTCAGCGCATCGTCTTCCACTTGTCCTTCGACGAAACCCAGATCGGCCCCGCCTGCCAGAATCGCCTCGGCCACGCTATACGTATTGCCGACGGTCAAATCGATGGCAATCGCGGGATGGCGCTTTTGGAAGTCGACCAGCACCGGCGGCAACCAATAGCTGGCGATGGTCTGGCTGGCTTGCAAACGCAGCGAACCGCGCTTCAGGCTGCCCATTTCCGACAACATGATTTCCGCCGCCTGCGCGCTGGCCAAAGTGCCTTTGGCTTCGATCAGGAAGGCGCGTCCGGCTTCGGTCGTTTCGATCCGCCGGCCGACCCGATTGAACAGGGGCACGCCATAGCGGTCTTCCAGCGCCCGGATGGCTGAACTGACCGCGGAAGGCGTCAGATACAGGCAGGCGGCAGCCTGCGTCAGATGCTGCCGTTCGGCCACTTCCACAAAGATACGTAACTGTTCCAGGGTCATCGTCTTGGGTCTTTTTAATGTTCGATTCGGTTTAACAATTTGTACGGAATTTTGCGATGGATAGAACGGTTTGTCCAGTGCATAGTGAGCCACCAAAACAATGGAATTCCCCCTATGTTCACCCGTTACCGCCGCTTTTGCACTGCTTTGCTGCCCGGCGTGGCGCTTTGCCTGCTGGTTACGGCTAGCGGTTTTGCATTGGAACGGCTGGAGATTTTGCTGTTTGGGCGGGCCTGGCTGGAAAGCTTGGTGCTGGCGATCCTGCTTGGCAGCGCGATCCGCACTTTCTGGAGTCCGCCGCGCAGCTTCACTGCAGGCGTCCAGTTCAGCGCGAAAACCTTGCTGGAAGTGGCCGTGGTGCTGCTTGGCGCATCGGTCAGCGCCAGCGCAATCGCCGGCGAGGGCCTGGCATTGATCGCGAGTATCGTTGTTGTGGTGGTGGTGGCGCTTTGCGTCAGCTATACAATCGGCAGGGCGCTGAAATTGCCGCACTGCATGGCGCTGCTGATCGCTTGCGGCAATTCGATCTGCGGCAATACGGCGATTGCCGCAGCAGCGCCGGCAATCGGCGCCGACAGCGATGAAATCGCCGGTTCTATTGCATTTACCGCGGTTCTGGGGGTGATTGCGGTGCTCGGCTTGCCGTTGCTGATGCCTTTGCTGCGCTTCTCGGCAACGCAATATGGCGTGTTTGCCGGGCTGACCGTTTATGCCGTGCCGCAGGTCCTGGCTGCGACCGCGCCGGTCGGTCTGATCAGCGTGCAGGTCGGCACGCTAGTCAAATTGGTCAGGGTATTGATGCTGGGGCCGGTGGTGCTGGTGCTGGCGCTGACCAACCGCCGGCAGCTGCAATCAAGATCGCCATCGGACGGGCCTGGCGAGCGCAAGCGTTTAACGCTGCCGCAACTGCTGCCCTGGTTCATTATCGGTTTTCTGACATTGATGACCTTGCGTTCAACCGGCCTGATACCGGTCGCGCTGGATGCACCCACCAGCACGTTGGCGACCTTGCTGACCACCGTGTCGATGGCGGCGCTCGGATTGGGCGTGGATGCGCGCAGCGTCGCGCGCGCCGGTTCGCGCGTGACTTGCGCCGTGATTTTGTCGTTGCTGATGCTGGGCTTGCTGAGTTACGGCGTGATCCGGTTATTGTCGATCGCCTGAGTGCAGGAAGCCTTGTTCAGGCCGCACTTCAGTCGATATACTTCAAGCCCGCTGCCGCAAGCGGCTCCCGCATCTTGTACATATCCAGGCCAAGCACGCCGGCAGCCAATTGAGTGCGCTTGGCGGCTTCATTGTTTTCGCGCGCTTCGGCGGCATCCGCCACTTGCTGTGCAATGGCGGCAGGAACCACCACCACGCCATCGGCATCGGCAATGATGACATCGCCCGGATTTACCGCGGCACCGGCGCAAACCACCGGGACGTTGACCGAACCTAGTGTCGATTTGACGGTTCCCTTGGCGCTGATCGCACGCGAGAAAACCGGAAAATTCATCTCTGTCAAATCTTTCACATCGCGTACGCCGCCGTCGATAATCAGGCCCAGCGCACCGCGCGCGCGAAAAGAAGTCGCCAGGAGATCGCCGAAAAAGCCGTCTTCGTTATCGGTCGTGCAAGCAGCCACAACCACATCGCCCGGATGAATCTGCTCAGCCGCGACGTGCATCATCCAGTTGTCGCCCGGTTGCAGCAGCACCGTCAATGCAGTGCCGCAAACCGCTGCGCCGGTATACGCCGGCCGAATGGTGGTCTTCATCAGGCCGACGCGTCCCATCGCTTCATGAATGGTCGCGACGCCGAAGCGGGACAGCTTTTCGACGGCCGCTTTGTCGGCACGGACGATATTGCGCTTGACGATGCCAAGTTGATTCATCGGTGTGTTCATGATGCTGATTAACTCCGCTAAAGAAAAAATAGTGCCGGCAGAATTGATGCCGTTCAGTTAAGGCGCCGTCAGTCGCGCTGCGGCGGCATGTTGTACTCCGTTCGTGTCCTTCCGACGGCCTGCGGCCATCTCCCTCCTTTGCCTCACTATCCGTCTGACGGCGCCTTAACTGAACTTTATTACACGGGAAGAATGCCGAAAAAACCGTTGTGTCAGCGTCCCTTGGCCTTTAATGCTGCGTCCAGACGAGGAAATACTCTTCTGGCGTTGCCTTCGTATACCTGATGCCGCTGCGCCGCATTGAAATTCGGCGTGCTTTCGATATAGCGTTTGGTGTCGTCATAATAGTGGCCGGTTTCGGGATCGATGCCGCGCACCGCGCCGATCATTTCGCTGGCAAACAGGATGTTGTCGACCGGAATCACTTTGCTCAGCAGATCGATGCCGGGCTGATGATAGACGCAGGTATCGAAGAAAATATTATTCAGCAAATGATCTTTCAGCAAAGGCTTATTGAGCTCCTGCGCCAGGCCGCGGAAACGTCCCCAGTGATAAGGGACTGCGCCGCCGCCGTGCGGGATCAGGAAGCGCAGCGTTGGGAAATCCTTAAACAGATCGGACGTCAGGCATTGCATGAAGGCGGTGGTGTCGGCGTTCAGATAATGCGAACCGGTGGTGTGGAAACAGGCGTTGCAACTAGTGCTGACATGGATCATCGCCGGGATATCGTATTCGACCATTTTTTCGTAGATCGGATACCAGTGCCGATCAGACAGCGGTGGCGAAGTCCAATAACCTCCCGATGGATCCGGGTTGAGATTGATCCCGACAAAGCCGTATTCCTTCACGCACTTTTCCAATTCCGGAATTGACGTCCGTGGATCGACGCCGGACGACTGCGGCAGCATCGCCGCGCCGGAAAAGTGATCGGGAAATAATGCGCTGATGCGAAAGCACAGTTCGTTGCAGATGGCGGCCCAGGTCGACGATACATTGAAATCGCCGATGTGATGCGCCATGAAACTGGCGCGCGGTGAGAAGATGGTGAGATCGAGTCCGCGCTTTTTCATCAGGGCCAACTGATTGGTTTCGATCGTCTCGCGCAGTTCGTCGTCGCTGATTTTCAGGTCGGAGACCTTCGGCATCAGCGTGCTGTCGGCAATGCCCGCGATCTGCCGTTTGCGCCATTGCTCCAGTGCCGGAGGCGCCGTAGTGTAATGGCCGTGGCAATCGATAATCATGAGGCTGTTCCTTTCTTCTATGAACTATTCGGTTGCCGCGGCTATCGGCTCGGCACGACGTTGGCAGGCGAATGGAGATCGATATCCGGTTCGACATAACCGGCGTTCAGCTCGGCCTTCATCTTGACGCGATCCAGGCCGTTTTCCCAGCCGGCGACCACCACGGTGGCGACCGCATTGCCGACGATATTGGTGAACACGAAGCCGGACGACAATATGCGATGGATGCCGAGAATCAGTGCGATCGACGAGACCGGAATGGCATTGGTTGCAGCCAGCGTTGCCGCCAGCACCGCAATCGCCGATCCGGCTACACCGGCGCCGCCCTTCGAGGTAACCAACAACACCGCCAGCAACGCCACCTGTGCCTGCCAGCCGAGCGCAGTATTGGTCGCTTGCGCCAGGAATACGGCAACGGCGGCAAAGTACAGGCAAGTGCCGTCATGATTGAAGGAATAACCGGCCGGCAGCACCAGACCGACTACCGATCGTTCGCAGCCGAGTTGTTCCAGCTTGCGCAGTAGTTGCGGAAATACGCTGTCGGAAGAACTGGTGCCGATCACCAGCAGCAGTTCAGCGCGGATGTAGCGCATCAGCTTCAACAAATTAACCCCGCTGTAATGCGCCACCGGCACCAATACCAGAATGAAAAACAGGAAGATGGTTAAATAGAATTCCCCGATCAGCTTGCCCAGGGAATACAGCGAGCCGACGCCGAATTTGCTGACCGTGAAAGCGATTGCACCGAAGGCTGCGATCGGCGAAACCTTCATCGCCACGCCGATGATCCAGAACAGGCCGGCAGAAAAGGCGTCGATGACATTAAGCATCGGCTTGGCGCGCTCGCCGGCGGCCGACAAACCGAAGCCGAACAGCACCGAGAAAAACAGGATCTGCAGGATGTCGCCGCTGGCGAAACCGGACGCCATCGTTTTCGGAATCACGCCGAGCAGAAATTCGCTGGTCGAAATGAATTGATGCGCATGCGCGATATAGGAAGCAGCGTCGCTGGTATTCAGGGCCGCTGCGTCGATATTCATGCCGACACCCGGCTGCAGCACATTGATGGTGATCAGCGCGATCACCAGGGCGAGCGAGGTGACGACTTCGAAATAGATCAGCGCCTTGATCGCAACCCGTCCCACTTTTTTCATGTCGCCGACATTGGCGATGCCACTGACCACGGTGCAGAAAATGATCGGGCCGACCACCATCTGGATCATCCTGATGAACAGCTCGCCGAGCGGCTGCATCTGCTTGCCGATATCCGGCAGGTAATGGCCGACGCCGATACCGATGATCATGCCGGTGATTACCTGAAACGAAATATCTTCGTAAAAAGGTCGTTTTCGTTTTTGCGCCGGAGTCGGCGCCAGTTTGATATTCATGTCTTGTGTCTCCTCGAATGATGGGATTTTCTATCGCTCTTAGTGGCTCAAAGGCGATTTTTATTGGATGAAACGGAAGCGTTGGCATTTAGTGGGCATCGTCCCCGAGAAACTCGATGCAATCCGCAAAAATTTCATCGGCCGTCAATTTGCGCGGCAGCAATCGCTGTTCTTCGCAATAGCCCAAAATCATTTTCAGAGGATGGCGCAATGCATCGATGCCGTCCGGCAACGCGTTCGGCTTGTCGCCGCCCGGTTTCCCGTCTGCTTTTGCGCTTGCTTTGCCTTGCTTGAACAGTTGATAAACCTGCTTCATGCTCAGCCGATGTTTTTCGGCAACGGCGCGATGCATCACCACTACGTGATTCACCGGTACAAAGCGATTCTTTTCATACCAGACCTGATCTGCTTGGGCGAAATTGGGGATCAATGATTCGATGCCGTCATCGGTCGGCAGATCGTTGCCGAAAATAGCCGCATCGAGTTCGCCTGATTTCAGCATATCCAGCATATTTTTACCGGCCGGCATGCGAGTCGAAAACGCGGGATCGTCATACTCGGCCAGATGACCTTCTTCAAAGCTGACCCAATTGACCTTCTCGGTCGGAATGCCGTAAGTGCCGGCCAGGATGGCGCGCACCCACATGCCGGTGGTCTGAGTGTAAGCGCGGACGCCGACCTTGGCGCCGATCAGGTCGGACAAGCCCATCGGCCGCCGCTTGGCGTTGTAGACGATGCACTTTTGCTGAAGGCGGGCCGCGACCACAGTGGGCAGCAGCACCAGCGGCTTGTTATATGCTTTGGCTTGCAGATACGTCACGATCGCCATTTCGCTGACGTCGTAAATCTGGTTGCGGGCCATCGGCGCAAAGGCGCGATAGATCGGTTCGATTTCGAGGCAATCGAGCTGGATATGCGGGTCGCTGATTTCGCCGTCGATCAGTTTGGCGGTATGGGGATAGCGTTTGAGGGCTGTCTTGAGATGCAGTTTATTATCGCTCATGTTTTTGCTTTCGATTTGGTAGCAAGAATGGGGTAAATCGCGCGGGCAGTGTCGCCGAAGATCCAGGCCTGGTCCGCCACCGACAGCATCGACAAGCCTTCGCGCGCTTCGGCCAATAACGATACCAGCGATCCCTCGGCGGACGGAAAATTGGAGCCCCAGGCGATGCGCTGCGCGCCGAAGGCTGCGATCACGCGCGGAAAAAATTCTTCCGGCGTCGAGGCGCCGCGAGTCGATTCGCTGATGGTGCGGTTGGTCAGTTTGAGATACACGCCCGGATATTTAGCCAGGCTGAACAAGGGCGCCGCGGATTCGTAAGGCGGGCCGCCGGCCAGGTCCGGGCGCGCCAGATGATCCAGCAGAACGGGTACGCCCGGAAACAAGTGCAGCAGGCGCAGCAATGCTGGAATGCCGGCCGCGGTCATTTGCAGGCAGATCGAAATATTGTGTTTCTGCGCGTATTCCCATACCGGATAGGTGCGCTCATCGTCTAGCCAGTTGGCTTGCCCAGGCATGGTGGTGCCGGTGGTGAAGATCCGCAATCCGCTCATGCCGGCATCTATCCAGCGCTGCATCTGGGCCACATTGTCGGGCGCCAGCACGTCGATCGAAAATACGCCGGCGAAGCGATCCGGATGCGCGTTGAGCGCTTCCACGACATAACGGTTGTCGTTGCCGTAAGCGGTGGAAGCCTGCACCACCATCGCGTGCGCGATGCCGGCCTTGTCCATGGCTGCCAGCAATGTTTCGTAGTCGGCCGGACGATGGGCGGACCAATCGGACTGATGTCCGCCGACCGGCGCCAGCGGGTAGCGGATATGGTCGGGCGAGATGGCATGGGTATGCGTGTCGACAATGTCGAACATAGTTGATCTCCTATAAGTTTTTCGTAGTCAGTGCGAAGCAGTGTAGGGGCGGGTCGGCAATTGTTACTAATATGAAGTACGCCATCTGGCATAAATTTATATTAAGCTGCTATTTTTAAAAATGCGAATTCAGCTCTGAAATTTTTACTTGAAACAAAGGAAACGAGATGACAAGCCAAGTCGCCATCCACGTGCGGCGCCTGTTTTTTTTCGATGCCGTTTACCGTGAAGGCGGGATCGGCCCGGCTGCCGCTGCGATCGGCCTGACGCAGCCTGCCGTGAGCCTGGCGATCAAGAAACTGGAAGAGAGTTTCGACGCCAGGCTGTTCGAGCGCGGCTATGGCGGCAGCGAATTGACAACGCAGGGAACCTTGCTGCACCGCCGGGTGCGAAGAATGCTGGATCAGATGGAATCGGCGGTGATCAATTTATTGACCGGGGCCAAGCTTCGCTCATTCAATGCAAGTGCGGTTTGCCGCCATCTGACCGATGCACAGATACGCTGCCATATTGCGATCGCGCAACTCGGCTCCGCAGTTGACGCGTCCCATCGATTGGGCATCTCGCAACCGGCGGTGCACCGGGCCGCGCGCGAGCTTGAAGAAACGGTAGGCGTCACGCTGTACCGGCGTCGTGTGCATAGCGTGTCGGCCAATGCCGCCGGTCTGGAGTTTGCCCGCCGCCTGAGTCTGGCGATGCACGAAATCAGTCAGGCAGCGATCGATCTTTCTTTGGCGCGCGGCCTGGCCAGCGGACAGGTATCGGTCGGCGTACTGCCGTTGTTGCCGCAGCGCTTGCTGGCGCGCGCGATCGGACGCCTGCGCGAGGTGTACCCGGATGTGGCGGTGATGATTCATGAAGGCTCGCACGTGCGTCTGATCGAAGATTTGCGCTTCGGCGTGATCGATGTGATCGTCGGCGCGCTGCGCGAACTGCCGCTCGACGGCGCTGTGGTTGAAACCGAATTATTTACCGATCCCTATGTGGTCGTGGTGCGCAGGGGGCACGAGCTGGCCGGCCGCGCACGCATTACCCGCAAGGATCTGACGGCGTACGGCTGGGTGGTGCCGCAAAAGGATATGCCGCGCCGTACAGTGGTCGAGATGATGTTGGCGACGTTGCCGCAGCGTCCGCGCGTGGTGGTGGAAACCAGTTCGCTGGCGATGATGATCGCCATGCTGGAAGAAGACGATTGCATTTCGTTGCTGTCGCGCTCGCATATTCGTTACGGGAATTATCGCAACGACGTGGTGGCCCTGAATATCTCCACGCCGGAGGTGGCGCGCAAAGTAGGATTTACAACGCGCGCGGACTGGCTGGCGACACGGGTGCAGCACGCATTCATCACGTATCTGCGCGAACAATGCGAACGCGATAACGATGAACAGGCTGCTTTTTAAACAGCCTTTGAGTTCCAATTTGACGCTCTCAGCCGATTCTCATGGAAAACGCTATCATGCACGGCTTGTGCAGTCGGCCAGACTGTCTGATCTCTTTTCTTTTTGAAAACTATCTTCCATGCAGACCGATTCCGCAGAAGTGTCCATTTCCAATGCCAATTTGAAGCTTCCGCCGAAAGTGGTCGTGCATGATGGCCTTGAACCGCCGGCCCGTACGCTGGCTGCGCTGGCGTTGATGCTGGCCGTCGGCATGGCCACGCTCGATACCGCCATCGCCAATACGGCATTGCCTGCCATTGCGTTCGATATCCATGCCAGCCCGGCCGCCTCGGTCTGGATCATCAACGCTTATCAGTTGGCAATGATCGCCACGCTGCTACCGTTTGCCGCGCTCGGCGAAGTGCTCGGTTACAGCCGCGTCTATCTGTTCGGCATCACGCTATTTACGGTTGCATCGCTCGGCTGCGCTTTGGCATGGTCGCTGCCGACGCTGGTTTGCGCGCGCGTTTTTCAAGGAATAGGCGCAAGTGCGCTGATGAGCATCAACATGGCGTTGCTGCGTTATATCTATCCGAGACACATGCTCGGACGCGGTGTCGGCGTCAATGCGATGGTGGTGGCGGTAGCATTTGCAGTGGGGCCGCCGATCGCTTCGGTGATTCTGTCGCTGGGCTCGTGGCCGTGGCTGTTTGCGGCAAATGTGCCGTTCGGTTTGCTGGCTTTCTCGTTCGGTTACCGTACCTTGCCAAAAATAGCCGGCGCCACGCACGGCTTCGATCCGGTGGTGGCATTGCTGACGGCGATTACTTTCGGTTCCTTGATGCTGGGGCTGGGCGAGGCCGCGCATCAGGCGGGGGCGGGCCGCGTGGCGCTTGAACTCGGCATCGCCTGCGTGTTCGGGTTCTTGCTGCTGCGCCGCCAGGCCGGACATCCCGCGCCGATGTTTCCGATCGATCTGTTTCGCCGGCCTGCATTCACGCTGTCGGCCTTCACCGGTATTTTTTCGTTCGCGACCCAAGGCCTGGCATTCGTTTCGCTGCCGTTTTATTTTGAACAGATGTTGCATCGTTCACCGGTCGAGACCGGTTTTCTGATGACGCCCTGGCCGGTGATCGTGGCGATCATGGCGCCGATAGCGGGCCGTTTGTCCGATCGTTATTCGGCCGGCATATTGGGCGGTATCGGCATGGCGGTCCTGGCGGTCGGGATGGGGTTGCTGGCATTGCTGCCGACGCATCCGAGTGTTTGGGATATCTGCTGGCGCATGGCGGTTTGCGGCGGCGGTTTCGGATTTTTTCAAGCGCCGAATCTGAAAGCGATCATGTCCAGTGCGCCGTCTTCACGTTCCGGCGGCGCCAGCGGCACCGTCGGCATGGTGCGGCTGTTCGGGCAAACTTCCGGCGCCGCGCTGGTGGCGTTGCTGTTCCTGATGTTCGATATGCAGGGTTCGATTTATTCGCTGGCGCTTGGCGCAATCATGGCGTCGATCTCTTGCGCCTTCAGCCTGATGCGGCTGAAGGTTGTTAATGAGTTTGCTTAGAATCTAGAACGTGTTTAAAGCAGATTTTTTGGTTGCGGTGATTGCCTGTTCGATCAGAGATATGGCGGGCCGTTGTACTCCGTTCGTGTCCCTCCGGAGGACTTCGTCCACTTCCCTCCTTTACCTCACTGCGCACAACAGCCCGCCATATCTCTGATCGAACAGGCACTTCGGCACCTCTTGCAATTACTCAGGAGGGCCGACATTTTTATTTTATTGCCCAGCCAAACGTTCCCGTTTCTGTTCTTCATCGAAAAACAAGCCCGACGGTTTGATCAGATCGCTGCGGCTGATGATGCCGATCAGGCGTTTGCTTTGCAGATTGTCGACCACCGGCAAGCGCTCAAGATGATGCGTCGCCATACGGGCGGCCGCGATGCGGCAGGTTTCCGTCGGCAGCGCGACCGGCATGGAGGTCTCATGCTGCAAATTGAATAGTGTCGCGAGCGAATTGCGGCCATCTGCGTTCGGGCTGAAACTGCTGCGTTCGATCATGCCGATCAGACGCTGTTCGGCATCGGTTACCGGATAGCTGCGATGGATTTGGCCTGCGCCGAAATAATCCGCCAGCGCGGCTTCGATCGTGTGACTCGACGGAATCGCCTGCACCGCAGAACTCATGACTTCGTCGACGTGCTGCCGTTCCAGCGGATCGACGCCGTACTCGCGATAGATGTGATAGCCGCGACGCGCGATTTTTTCGGTCATGATGGAGCGGCGCATGGTCAATACGGTGAAGCCGTAGGCAACGCCGGTGGTCAGCAGTAACGGCAGCAACGCATTCATATCCTGCGTCAGGCCAAGCGCAAATACCGCCGCCGTCAACGGCGCGCCCAGCACGCCGGCCAGCACCGCGGCCATGCATACCAGCGGCCATAAATGCGCATCGCCGCCCGGCAGCCACGGCGCCAGCACCGTGCCCAGGCCGGCGCCGATGATCAATAGCGGCGCCAGCACGCCGCCGGAAGTGCCGGAGCCCAGCGCGATAACCCAGATCACAGCCTTGACCAGCAGCAGGCTCAGCGCGAGCTGCAAAGCGAGGTTGCCGTTCAGCAGATCGCCGATAACGTCGTAGCCGACGCCCAATGCGCGCGGCTCGAAATAGCCGCCGATGCCGACTGCCAGGCCGCCGATGGCCGGCCACCACATCCAATGCACCGGCAGTTTGCCGAACAGGTCTTCGATCTTGTACAGCGCAGTCGACATCACTGCCGACAGCGCGCCGCCGAGAAGGCCCGCGACCACGCAGGACAGCAATGCGGTAGGTCCGATGACGCCTGTATGCAATGGAAACAGCGCGCCGCCATCGAGCAACAGCGGCCGCGTAATGCCCGCCACCGCGCAAGCCGTAATGACCGGCAGCAAACTGCGCGGACGCAATTCGAACAACAGCAATTCAACCGCCAGCAGGACGGCCGCCAACGGCGTGCCGAATACGGCCGTCATGCCGGCAGCGGCGCCGGCGACCAGCAGCGTTTTGCGCTCTGCCGAACTCAAATGAAAACATTGTGCGATCAGCGAGCCGATGGCGCCGCCGGTCATGATGATCGGGCCTTCCGCGCCGAACGGCCCGCCGCTGCCGATAACGATGCCGGACGACAGCGGTTTGAGCACGGCAACTTTGGCCGACATTTTGCTCTTGCCGAACAGGATGGCTTCGATGGCTTCGGGGATGCCGTGACCGCGGATTTTGTCGGAGCCGAAGCGGGCCATCAAGCCGACAATCAGGCCGCCGGCGACCGGCAGCAGGATGACCCAGGCGCCGAGATGATGACCGGAAGGGGAGCGCGCGGCAAATGAGAAGGTCTGGTAGAAGAACAGATTGGTGAACCATCTGATCAGATTCAGCAAGACATATGCGGCTACCGTGCCGCAGCCGCCGATGACAGCGGCGATGCCGGCGATGCCGAGCAGGCGCGTGTCGGCGGCAAAGTCGCGTTTGTGTAAATGCAGATGCGGGGTTGAATGGGGCGAATGTGACATAAGGAAAACTTTCAGCTATTGATGTTGGGGACTCTGAAGGTAGCGCTCGAGGTTTTGAGTTCGGTGTGATGCAGTTCCGCCAGTTTGGCCAGGCAGCGTTCGCCAGCCGGCAGCAGATGGATATTGACTTTGCGTCTGTCGATTTCACTGCCGCGGCGCTCGACCAGGTCGAGTTTTTCGCAGCGCGATATCAGCGCCACGACGCTGTGATGCTGCGATTGCAGCCGTTCGGCCAGCTCGCCCACGCTGGCCCACTCGCGGCCCGGAAATCCCTTGATGTGCAGCAGCAGTAAATATTGCTGCGGCGTGACGCCTTCAGCCTGCGCCGCTTCTTCGCTGAAGCGTTGGAATTTGCGAAGCTGATACCGAAATGCCGACAATGCTTCGAAGTCGTTCTTGGATAAGGAGGAAACGGCAGACGAAACGGCGGAAGCAGCAGCGGAGGACGCAGCAGCAGAAGCGGCAGAACCGGCAGCAGAGGAGGAAGCCATAACGTGAAATACGCCCGTATTGAAGGATTCGAAAAAATCGGATGCGCAATAATATATCAAATTACGATATATTTTTCGAAATCCGATATTTAAATGGAATTGGCCGGCGAATGAACGGTGGAGATTGATCTGCTATTGTCTGGTGTGCTGTCCCACAAATTAATTATTGAAGAATCTGCAGACCATTGGAGAGAGCATGTTTGAGACACGGCAATTCACCGATCCCGAGGCTGCGCTGGCCTACGCCACCGAAATTTACGATGCGAATACGGCGCTGCTGCGCGACGCATTCAAGCGATTCGCCGCAGGCGAGACATTGAGCGAGCGCACCCGCGCCTGTTATCCGTTCGTACGGATCACCACCGAGAAAGCCACGCATGTCGATGCGCGCGAATCGTTCGGTTTCGTGTTCGGCCCCGGTGTGCATCAAACCACGCTCACGCGCCTGGAGCTGTTCGGCAAATATCTGGTGCGTCAGTTCGAGTTGCTGGGCATCAACCATCAAGTACCGCTGGAAGTAGGCGTCAGCGACCAGGTGATTCCGGTGCATTTCGCCTTTTCGGAAGGAATTCACGTTGAAGGCAATCTCGATCCGGATCATCTGCAGAATCTGCCGGATCTGTTCGATCTGCCCAATCTGGCGGCCATGGACGACCGCATTGTCAACGGCACGTACGAAAGCACCAATCCGCCGGGCGCGCCGCATCCGCTGGCGCTGTTCAGCGCATCCCGCATCGATTATTCGCTGCATCGGCTGCGTCATTACACGGCTACCAGTCCGCATCAATTCCAACGCTACGTTCTCTTTACCAATTACGGCTTCTACGTCGACGAATTCGTCAAGCTCGGCCGCGCCCTGATGGAGCATACCGACGATCCGGAGGAGCGCGCTTACCGCAGCCAGTACGTATCGTTCGTCGAACCCGGCAATGTGACCACCTGGAACGCCAATCTCGCCATGCCGTCGCCGGAGCAACTGGCTGCCGGGGCCGGCGTCACGCCGCCGCGCCAGCCGCAAATGCCGGCCTATCATCTGAAGCGGGACGACGACACCGGCATTACGCTGGTCAATATCGGCGTCGGGCCATCCAATGCCAAAACCATCACCGACCATATCGCCGTGCTGCGGCCGCACAGCTGGATCATGCTGGGCCATTGCGCCGGCCTGTCGGCCACGCAGCGCATGGGCGATTATGTATTGGCGCACGCTTATGTGCGCGACGATCATGTGCTGGATGACGATCTGCCGCTATGGGTGCCGATCCCGGCGCTGGCCGAAGTGCAACTGGCGCTGCAAGAAGCAGTGGCGGGCATTACCCAACTGGAAGGCTACGACTTGAAGCGCATCATGCGCACCGGCACCGTGGCCTCGGTCGACGACCGCAATTGGGAACTGCGCGATCACCATATTCCGCTGCTGCGTTTCAGCCAGAGCCGCGCGATTGCGCTGGATATGGAAAGCGCGACGGTGGCCGCCAACGGTTTCCGCTTCCGCGTGCCGTATGGCACATTACTCTGCGTTTCCGATAAACCGCTGCACGGCGAAATAAAGTTGCCGGGCATGGCGAACAGCTTTTATGAACAACGCGTCGGCCAGCATTTGAAGATCGGCATCAAAGCGCTGGAACTGTTGCGCAATAACGGCATGGAGCGTTTGCACAGCCGCAAATTACGCAGTTACGGCGAACCGGCGTTTCGTTGATTGACGGCAAGCTACTGAAATATGATTAAATGCTGTATTGCAACAGATTTGTCATGGAAACTGTGTTCAGACAGGGGTAGATTTTGGCGTCAGTGGTTCCGGGAGAAGTTGATCGAAAAGCCGATCGAGAAGCCGATCGAGAAATTGATCAAGCACGCGCTACAGCGCCAGCCCGGCTATGGGCGCCGCAACCGATCGCCGGCGCCGGCAATTGGGAATTGCACATAGCGGACAACCGCCTGGTCTGGTCCGATGAAATTTACAGAATCTTCGGCGTAGCCCACGACAGTTTCCCCAGTTCGGCCAAAGATTTCTACAATTTCATCCATCCCGAAGACCGGCAACGTCTGTATGTCGATACCCAGCGCGCGTTGCGCGGCGAAGAAGCCATGGATGCCGAGCATCGCATCGTCCTGCCGGACGGCACGTTCAGGCATGTGCATACGCGCGCAGTATTGATTGTCGACGAACATGGCAAACCTGTGCTGCTGTCCGGCACGGTGCATGACATTACCGCACTGAAAAAAGCCAACCAGGCCTTGCATCACTCCCTGCAGGAATTATCGGACATGAAGCTGGCGGTCGATGAGCACGCCATCATGGCAGTGACCGATCAGCACGGCACCATTACCTACGTCAATGAAAAATTCTGCCGCATTTCCCACTATTCGCGTGAAGAACTGATCGGCCAGAATCACAGAATCGTCAATTCCGGTTATCACAGCCAGGTCTTCATGCAGGAATTGTGGCGCACTATTTCCAGCGGCAAGGTATGGCACGGCGAAATAAAAAACCGTACCAAAAGCAACACCACGTATTGGGTCGACACCACCATTGTGCCGTTCCGCCGTGGCGAAGATCGGCCGCACCAGTATGTCGCGATCCGCACCGATATCACCGCGCGAAAAAAATCCGAACGCGAAGTGCAGCGGCTGGCCAGCCATCTGCGCACCACGCTGGAAAGTATTACCGATGCATTTTTGACGCTGGACCGGCAGTGGCGCTTTACGTATATGAATTCGGAAAGCGAACGTTTGCTGCGCCGCCGCCACGACGATTTGCTGGGCAAGGTGATCTGGGAAGAATTATCCGATCTGCGCGGCACGGTGTTCGAGACCGAAGCGCGGGCCGCGATGAGCGAAAATCGCAGCGTCGAGTTTGAGGCGTTGTCGGAGAGCGTCGGGCGCTGGTACAGCATGCGTGCCTATCCGTCGGAAGACGGCTTGACGGTGTATTTCCACGATATTACCGAGCACAAGAAAATCGAGCGCGAAATGCAGGCCAGTTCCGAACGGTTTCGCGCGGTGGCCCGGGTCACCGCCGATGCGATCTGGGATTGGGATCTGGAAAGCGACCACATCTGGTGGAGCGACGGCATTCGGAAACTGTTCGATCTCGACTGGTGCGATACCGCGGTCGATGGCGCTGTGTGGATCGAGCATCTGCATCCGGATGAGCGCGCCACGGTGGTGGAGAGTATCCAGGGCGCGATCAAGGGCGATCCCTTGCAATCGGAGTGGCATGCCGAATACCGGTTCCGGCGCAGCGATGGCTTGTACAGCGATGTCATCGATCGGGCGGTAGTGATCCGCGATGCCGAGGGCCGCGCCGTGCGCATGGTCGGCGGCATGAACGACATTACCGAACGCAAGCGCACGCTGGCGGCAATGATGTCGGTAGCGGCCAGCGGCGCGGTCAGCACCATGGAATTTTTTCAGCAGTTGGCATTGACGATGGCCGATGCGCTCGGTGCGCAGGGGGCTTTCGTGGCGCGCCTGCTGCCGGACCAGCATTTGATGTCGCGCACCATCGCCGCCGCCGTGCATGGCAAGATACTGGATAATTTCGATTACTCGATCGATGTGCCCTCCAGCGATAAACTGCGCAAGAACCACGAACTGGAAGTGATCGATCGTTTCGATGAAATCTATCCGCAATCGCCGCTGCTGAAGGTTCTCGATTTCAAGGCTTACGCCGGGCGCTTGCTGCTCAATGCCGCCGGTGAGACGGTCGGCGCGATCTACGTGGTATTTTCGAAACCGATCCGCCAGTCCGATTTCATGCTGTCGACCTTGCGTATTTTTGCGGCGCGCGCGGCCGCCGAGCTGGAGCGGCGCGATGCCGATGCGCGCATCCGCGAACAGGCGTCGCTGCTGGATAAGGCGCAGGACGCGATTATCGTGCGCGGCATCGATCATCGAATCCATTTCTGGAATAAAAGCGCCGAACGTTTATATGGCTGGCGCGCGGAAGAAGTGGTCGGACGCTCGATGGAAAAGATGCTGTTTCCGCAGACTGCGGCATTCGTGGAGGCCACGCGCCAGGTGATGGAGCTTGGCGAATGGAGCGGCGAGATTTCGCAGCAGCGCAAGCACGGCAGCACCTTGATGGTGGAAGGGCGCTGGACCCTGGTCAGGGACGAGCATGGCGCCGCGACGTCGATCTTGTGCATCAATACCGATATCACCCAGCGCAAGGCGGCCGAACAGAAAATCCAGCGTCTGGCGTTTTACGATTCGCTGACCCAATTGCCGAATCGCTTGTTGTTGCTGGAACGTCTGCAGCGCGCAATTTCGGTTCCGCAGCCGCAAAGCCAGGTTGGCGCGCTGCTGTTTATCGATCTGGATAATTTCAAGAATCTCAACGATACGCTGGGCCACGATAAAGGCGATTTGCTGTTGCAGCAAGTCGCGCAACGCCTGACTTCCTGTCTGCGCGATAAAGATACCGTGGCGCGGCTCGGCGGCGATGAATTCGTATTGTTGCTGGAAGAGTTGAGCGACGATGCGGCGCAGGCGGCCGTGATGGCCGAAGCTGTCGGACATAAAATTATCGGCAGTTTCAATTTGCCGTTCTATCTGGATAGCTATGAATATTTCAGTACGCCGAGCATCGGCGTGACGCTGTTCAACGATGCCGATTGCAGCGTCGATGAATTACTCAAACGGGCCGATATCGCGATGTATCAGGCCAAGGCCTGCGGCCGCAATGCGATGCGGTTTTTCGATCCGGGCATGCAGGCCGTGGTCAGCGCGCGCGCCGAGCTGGAAGCCGATATGCGGCATGGGCTGGTCGAGAATGAATTTATTCTGCATTACCAGGCGCAGGTGAGGAGCGACGATTCCATTACCGGCGCCGAGGTACTGTTGCGCTGGCAGCATCCGCGCCGCGGCCTGGTGTCGCCGATGGAATTCATTCCGCTGGCCGAAGATACCGGCCTGATTACGGTGCTGGGCGAGTACGTGCTTGAAGCCGCTTGCCGCCAATTGGCGATCTGGTCGACCCAGCCGGAACTGGCGAACCTGGGCTTGTCCGTGAATGTCAGTGCCTATCAATTCCGGCACCCGGATTTCGTCGAGACGGTGCTTGATATCCTGGATCGGACCGGCGCGGATCCGCTCAAGTTGAAATTGGAGCTGACTGAAAGCCTGCTGGTGGCGGATGTCGAGGAAATCATCATAGAAATGTCAATGCTGAAGGCGCGCGGCGTCGGCTTCTCTCTGGACGATTTCGGCACCGGCTATTCTTCGCTGTCGTATCTGAAACGGCTGCCGCTCGATGAATTGAAGATCGATCAATCGTTTATTCGCGATGTGTTGACCGATCCCAACGATGCCGTCATCGCGCGAACCATCGTGGCGCTGGGGCAAAGCCTTGGGCTGGCGGTCATCGCGGAAGGTGTCGAAACCGAACAGCAGCGCGAATTCCTTGCCAATAATAATTGCCACGCTTATCAAGGTTATTTGTTCAGCCGGCCGCTGGCGCTGGTGGAATTCGAAGCATTCATACGGAATGCGGGCCGTATCGAAGAATAAGCGGCTATCAATGCCAAGTAGTAGTGAAGGCGCCGTCAGGCGAGTTGTGGCGGACTGTCGTGCGCAGTGAGGTAAAAGGGGAGGTGGACGCAGTCCGCCGGAGGACACGAACGGAGTACAACAGTCCGCCACAACTCGCCTGACGGCGCTTTCACGGAACGTCATAACGGAAGCCATAGCGGAACGTCATAACTGCTACCATCCCGTTTCTCTACTCTTTGAATTTAACAAATAATCTATGGCTCGCCTGCCCCGCCTAGTGGTACCCGACCAAGTGCATCACGTCATCCAGCGTGGTCACGATGGTCAATCGGCGTTTCGCGAGGCGGAGGATTACCTATTCTTTCTGCGCTGCCTGCGCGACGCCGCAAAGCGTTTTCAGGTCGCCATTCATGCCTATGCGCTGATGCCGGATCGGGTCCAATTGCTGGCGACGCCCACCGACGAAACCGGGCTGGCGCGGCTCATGCAATGGGTGGGCAGGCACTACGTGCCGTATTTCAACCGGAAGTACCAGCGCAACGGCACCTTATGGCAAGGGCGTTACCGGGCCAGCGTGATCGATGCGGCGCAATATCTGATGCTGAGCAGTCGTTTTATCGAGCTATATCCGGTGCGGGCAGGGCTGGCGGCGCAACCGTCTGACTATCCATGGAGCAGTTATATGCATCACATCGGCGCGCGCCCGGACGCTCTGATTACCGATCACGCCCTGTACTGGGCGCTCGGCAATACGCCGTTCGAGCGCGAGGCGGCCTACCGGACCCTGGCCGAACAGGCGCTGACGGCAGAACAGATCGCGGAATTGGAGCAGGCGATTCCGAAAGGCTGGGCACTGGGGCCCCCTGCCTTTAAGGCAGCCCTGGAAAAGCAGGGCGGACGTCGGGTGCAACCGGTCAAACGCGGACGGCCACGGGCGCATGGAATTAACTCTGTCCCCAAATAAAACTATTTTAAATTTATTGCCTTTTAAATTGCACTCCGACCCTTTTTATTCTTATTGAATATTTGGTTGCAGTGCACTATTCTCTTATCCTTACTTTCAAAGTGGTGGAGTACCGTTATGCAAGCGCAAGGTTTGTACGACCCGGCAAACGAACATGACGCCTGTGGCGTCGGCTTTATCGCCCATATCAAGGGCACAAAAAGCCATTCCATCGTCGAGCAAGGTTTGCTCATACTGAAGAATCTCGACCATCGGGGCGCGGTTGGCGCCGACAAATTGATGGGCGACGGCGCAGGTATCCTGATCCAGATTCCCGATCAGTATTACCGCGAAGAAATGGCCAAGCAGGACGTGGTCTTGCCGCCGCCTGGCGAATTCGGCGTCGGCATGGTGTTCCTGCCGAAGGAAAACGCCTCTCGCATCGCTTGCGAGCAGGAAATCGAACGTGCCGTGCAAGCCGAAGGCCAAGTGGTATTGGGCTGGCGCGATGTGCCGGTCGATACCGAAATGCCGATGTCGCCGACCGTGCGCGAAAAAGAGCCGGTCATCCGCCAGATTTTCATCGGCCGCGGCCCGGACATCATGGTGACCGATGCGCTCGAACGCAAACTGTACGTTATCCGCAAATCTTCCGGCCACGCGATTCAGGCGCTGAATCTGATCCACGGCAAGGAATTCTTCGTGCCGTCGATGTCGGCGCGCACGATCGTCTATAAAGGCTTGCTGCTGGCCGATCAGGTCGGCGTGTATTACCGCGATCTGCAAGATCCGCGCTGCACATCCGCGCTGGCGCTGGTGCATCAACGCTTCTCCACCAATACTTTCCCGGAATGGCCGCTGGCCCACCCGTATCGCCTGATCGCCCATAACGGCGAAATCAACACCGTCAAAGGCAACTTCAACTGGATGCGCGCGCGTGAAGGCGTGATGCAATCGGCGGTGCTGGGCGACGATCTGAAAAAACTGTTTCCGCTGATTTACGAAGGCCAGTCCGATACGGCTTGCTTCGACAACGCGCTGGAATTGCTGCTGATGGCGGGCTACCCGCTGGCGCAAGCCATGATGATGATGATCCCGGAAGCCTGGGAAAACCATACCACCATGGACGACAACCGCCGCGCATTCTATGAATACCACGCCGCGATGATGGAACCGTGGGACGGTCCTGCCGCAATGGCGTTTACCGACGGCCGCCATATCGGCGGTACGCTGGACCGTAACGGTTTGCGTCCGGCGCGCTACATCGTGACCGACGACGATCTGGTTGTCATGGCTTCGGAATCCGGCGTATTGCCGATCCCCGAATCGAAGATCATCCAGAAATGGCGTCTGCAACCGGGCAAGATGTTCCTGATCGATCTGGATGCAGGCCGCATCATCGACGACAAGGAATTGAAAGATACCTACGCCAACGCCAAGCCATACAAGCAATGGATCGCTTCGGTGCGCGTGCGTCTGGACGCGCTCAAGGCGGAACCGGCCGAAACCGCATCGGTGCTGCCGTTGCTGGATCGCCAGCAGGTCTTCGGTTATACCCAGGAAGATATCAAATTCCTGATGTCGCCGATGGCCGCCACCGCCGAAGAAGCAATCGGCTCGATGGGCAACGATTCGCCGCTGGCGGTGATGTCGAACAAGAACAAGACGCTGTATCACTATTTCAAGCAGTTGTTTGCGCAAGTGACCAACCCGCCGATCGATCCGATTCGCGAAGCGATGGTGATGTCGCTGGTATCGTTCATCGGCCCCCGGCCGAACCTGCTCGACACCAATAACATCAACCCGCCGATGCGCCTGGAAGTCAGCCAGCCGATCCTGAACTATGCCGATATCGCCAAGCTGCGCAACATCAGCGCGCATACCGGCGGCAAGTTCAAATCGCACGAACTGAACATCTGCTATCCGGTGGCATGGGGCAAGGAAGGCATCGAAGCGCGTCTGGCATCGTTGTGCGCGAAAGCGGTCGATGCGGTTAAATCCGGCCACAATATCCTGATCATTTCCGATCGAAAAATGGATGAAAGCCAGGTCGCGATCCCTGCTTTGCTGGCAACTTCGGCAATCCATCAGCATCTGGTCAGCAAGGGTTTGCGTACGTCGACCGGCCTGGTGGTCGAAACCGGTTCCGCACGCGAAACGCATCATTTCGCCTTGCTGGCCGGCTACGGCGCAGAAGCGATTCACCCGTACCTGGCGATGGATACCCTGACCGAAATGGCCAAGGATCTGCCGGGCGAGCTGTCGTCTGAAAATGCCATCTATAATTTCCAGAAAGCCATCGGCAAGGGGCTGATGAAGGTCATGTCGAAGATGGGTATTTCGACTTACATGTCGTATTGCGGTGCGCAGATCTTCGAAGCGATCGGCCTCAATACCGCGCTGGTCGAAAAGTACTTCAAAGGCACGGCATCGAATGTCGAAGGGATCGGCGTATTCGAAGTCGCCGAAGAAGCCCTGCGTTTGCACGCGGCGGCTTTCGGCAACGATCCGGTGCTGTTGAATGCGCTGGATGCCGGCGGCGAATACGCTTTCCGCGTACGCGGCGAAGAACACATGTGGACGCCGGATGCGATTGCGAAATTGCAGCATTCGACGCGCGCCAACAACTTCAATACCTATAAGGAATATGCGCAGCTGATCAACGATCAGTCCAAGCGCCATATGACGTTGCGCGGCCTGTTCGAATTCAAGATCGATCCGACCAAAGCGATTGCGATCGATGAAGTCGAAAGCGCCAAGGAAATCGTCAAGCGTTTTGCTACCGGCGCCATGTCGCTTGGTTCGATCTCGACCGAAGCGCACGCAACGCTGGCGGTCGCCATGAACCGTATCGGCGGCAAGTCGAATACCGGCGAAGGCGGCGAAGACGTCAATCGCTATCGCCAGGAACTCAAGGGTATTCCGATCAAGCAGGGCGCAACGCTGGCGTCCGTCATCGGTCGCGATCAGATCGAAGTCGATATCCCGCTGATGGAAGGCGATTCGCTGCGCTCCAGAATCAAGCAGGTT
Organism: Herbaspirillum sp.; assembly: GCA_036500325.1. Classification (GTDB taxonomy): domain Bacteria; phylum Pseudomonadota; class Gammaproteobacteria; order Burkholderiales; family Burkholderiaceae_D; genus Herbaspirillum. The sequence continues at coordinate 26,205 of DASYCG010000090.1, forward strand.
GCATCCGGCCGTTTTGGCGTGACTGCTGAATACCTGAGCTCGGCGGATCAGATCCAGATCAAGATGGCGCAAGGCGCGAAGCCGGGCGAGGGCGGCCAGTTGCCGGGCCATAAAGTGTCCGAATATATTGCACGCTTGCGCTTCTCGGTACCGGGCGTCGGTTTGATTTCGCCGCCGCCGCATCACGATATTTATTCGATCGAAGATCTGGCGCAGTTGATCCATGATTTGAAGAACGTCAATCCGCGCGCCTCGATTTCGGTCAAGCTGGTGTCCGAAGTGGGCGTCGGCACGATTGCCGCCGGCGTGGCGAAAGCCAAGTCGGATCACGTCGTGATCGCCGGCCATGACGGCGGCACCGGCGCATCGCCGCTGTCGTCGGTCAAGCATGCCGGCACGCCTTGGGAACTCGGCCTGGCTGAAACGCAGCAGACTTTGGTGCTGAACGGACTGCGCAGCCGCATTCGCGTCCAGGCCGATGGCCAGATGAAGACCGGCCGCGATGTGGTGATCGGCGCCTTGCTGGGCGCCGACGAATTCGGTTTCGCGACCGCGCCGCTGGTGGTCGAAGGCTGCATCATGATGCGCAAATGCCACTTGAATACATGCCCGGTCGGCGTCGCCACGCAGGATCCGGTATTGCGCGCCAAGTTCTCCGGCAAGCCGGAACACGTGGTCAACTTCTTCTTCTTCATCGCCGAAGAAGTACGCCAGATCATGGCGCAACTGGGCATCCGCCACTTCAACGATCTGATCGGCCGTTCCGATCTGCTCGACAAACAAAAAGCGGTCGGGCACTGGAAAGCGCAAGGCCTGGACTTCAGCAAGATTTTCTTCCAGCCGCAAGGCTCGATCGGCGATCCTTGCTATCAAGTCGAATTGCAGGATCACGGCTTGCACAAGGCGCTCGATCACAAGCTGATCGCGCAGGCCCGCGCGGCGCTCGACAGCGGCGAGAAGGTGTCGTTTATCTCGACCATCAAGAACGTCAATCGTACCGTGGGTGCGATGTTGTCCGGTGAAGTGGCCAAGAAATACGGCCATGAAGGCTTGCCGGACGACACCATCCATATCCAGTTGCAAGGCACCGCAGGCCAGTCCGCCGGCGCGTTCCTGGCGCATGGCATTACGCTGGATCTGGTCGGCGAAGGCAACGATTATGTCGGCAAGGGTTTGTCGGGCGGGCGCATTATCGTGCGGCCCAACACCGAATTCCGCGGCCGCGCGTTCGACAACATCATTGCGGGCAATACCGTGCTGTACGGCGCGATTGCCGGCGAAGCATTCTTCAACGGCGTCACCGGCGAGCGTTTCGCGGTGCGCAATTCGGGTGCGGTAGCCGTGGTGGAAGGCACCGGCGATCATGGTTGCGAATACATGACCGGCGGCACCGTGGTCGTGCTGGGCGAAACCGGCCGCAACTTTGCAGCGGGGATGTCGGGCGGCCTGGCGTATGTCTACGATCCGGCCGGCGATTTCGCCAGCCGTTGCAATGTGAGCATGGTCTCGCTGGAAAAAGTGCTGGCCGACGCCGAACAACGCGAGCAACTGGAAAAGTCGATCTGGCATAGCCTGACGCGCGGTGGCGAAACGCAGACCGATGAAGTGATTTTGCGCAGCCTGATCGAGCGCCATTTCAAATACACCGGCAGCACGCGCGCTCGCTTCCTGTTGGATAACTGGGCGCAGGCTCGCGGTCAATTCGTCAAGGTTTTCCCTAGCGAATACAAACGCGCGCTGGTTGAGTTGCATGACGACGAAGTATTGATGTCGACCGAAAAAGCGCCTGCCTGATCTGAACGTTTTAATTTGCAATTGAAGCATCGCGTGCGGCCATGGTAAATCGCCGCCGCCATGCCTCATGAACCCTGTAGCCAAGAATGTGAGTGAACAATGGGTAAAGTAACCGGCTTTATGGAATATGCGCTGCTTAAAGAGGGCAGCGAAGCGCCGCAGACACGCACCAAGCATTACAAGGAATTTGTAATGTCCCTGAGCAATAGCGACGCAAAAATTCAAGGCGCGCGCTGCATGGATTGCGGTATTCCGTTTTGCAATAACGGCTGTCCGGTCAACAATATCATTCCCGACTGGAACGATATGGTGTATCGCGGCACGTATCGCGAGGCGCTCGATACTTTGCACTCGACCAATAACTTTCCCGAGTTCACCGGCCGCATTTGCCCGGCGCCTTGCGAAGCTGCCTGTACCCTGGGCATCAACAGCGATCCGGTCGGCATCAAATCGATTGAACATTTCATTATCGATAAAGGTTGGGAAAACGGCTGGGTAACGCCGCAGCCATCCCACGTAAAAACCGGCAAGACGGTCGCGATCGTCGGCTCAGGTCCGGCCGGCATGACGGCAGCGCAGCAATTGGCGCGCATCGGCCATAGCGTGACCGTGTTTGAAAAGAGCGATCGCGTCGGCGGCCTGTTGCGTTACGGCATTCCCGATTTCAAAATGGAGAAATCGCATATCGATCGCCGCGTCGAGCAGATGGAAGCCGAAGGCGTGATTTTCCGCACCAGTGTGTTGATCGGCAAGGATTTCCCGGCCAATGTAAATAACTGGGCGAAAGAAACCATTTCGCCGGAACAATTGCAAAAAGATTTCGATGCCGTCATCCTCTGCGGCGGCGCGGAACAGCCGCGCGATCTGCCGGTGCCGGGCCGCGAATTGAAAGGCGTGCATTTTGCGATGGATTTCCTGCCGCAGCAGAACAAGGTCAACGCCGGCGACAAGGTCAAGGGCCAATTGCTGGCGACCGATAAGCATGTGGTCGTGATCGGCGGCGGCGATACCGGCTCCGATTGCGTCGGCACATCGAATCGCCATGGCGCCGCATCGGTCGCACAGTTTGAATTGATGCCGCAACCGCCGGAAACAGAAAACAAGCCGCTGGTGTGGCCTTACTGGCCGACCAAGCTGCGCACTTCTTCTTCGCACAACGAAGGTTGCGACCGCGATTGGGCGGTGGCGACCAAGCGTCTGGAAGGCAAGGGCGGCAAGGTCGAGAAGCTGATCGCGGCTCGGGTCGAATGGAAAGACGGCAAGATGCAGGAAGTGCCGGATTCGGAATTCGAAATGAAGGCCGATCTGGTTTTGCTGGCGATGGGCTTCGTGTCGCCGGTGGCGCAAGTGCTGGAAGCATTCGGCGTCGACAAGGATGCACGCGGCAATGCCAAGGCGACGACCGATGGCGATGGCTGCTACAAAACCAATGCCGACAAGGTGTTTGCAGCAGGCGATATGCGGCGCGGTCAATCGCTGGTGGTCTGGGCGATTCGCGAAGGCCGTCAGGCTGCCCGCGCAGTCGATGAATACCTGATGGGCTGCTCAGTCTTACCACGGTAAAATAAGGGCATTATTAACAGCCGTCAGGTTTGTTCAGATGCCCAAGCTTTCCTCCCCCGCAGTAACATCGGTATTATCAGCACGCTCGGCGGAGGCTTCATCTGCAGCCGTCCGTTACAGCATCGTTCCTCAAGATTCTGCCGCGCATATGTTTACCGTCACGCTGACGGTCGATGCGCCGGCAGCCGACGGCCAGGTATTTGCCCTGCCGGCCTGGATCCCGGGCAGTTACATGGTGCGCGAATTCGCCCGCCATATCGTGCAGATCGAAGCTCGCTCGGCCAGCGCATCTGGCGCCAAAACCGGCGTCAAAAAAATCCCCCTTAAAAAGCTTGATAAACACAGCTGGCAGGCAGGCCGCTGCGATGGGCCGTTGACGCTGACTTATCAGGTCTATGCCTGGGATCTGTCGGTGCGCGCCGCGCATCTGGATCAGACCCATGCATTCTTTAACGGCGCCAGCGTGTTCTTGCGGGCGCTGGGCCATGAACAATCGGCGCATATTGTCGATATCCAGCCGCCGCAGGGCGCGGCGTACAAGTCCTGGCGGGTTGCCACGGCATTGCCGGAATTGAAGGCCAAGCGCTACGGCTTCGGTACTTATATGGCCGGCGATTACGACGAACTGATCGATCATCCGGTGGAATTGGGAAATTTTTCGCTGACGACTTTTCAGGCGCACGGCGTGCCGCACGATATTGTGATCACGGGGCAAGTCCCGAATCTGGATCTGCAACGCCTGGCCGACGATTTGAAGCCGGTTTGCGAAGCGCAGATCGCCTTGTTCGAGCCGAAAACCAAGCGCGCGCCGATGCGACGCTATGTGTTCATGACGCTGGTAGTCGGTGACGGTTACGGCGGGCTGGAGCATCGCGCTTCGACAGCGCTGATTTGTGCGCGCAGCGATCTGCCGGTCAAAGGAAAATCGGAACAGACCGATGGTTATCGGACTTATCTCGGCCTGTGCAGCCACGAATATTTTCATACTTGGAACGTCAAGCGTATCAAGCCTGCAGTGTTCGCGCCCTACGATTTGCAGGCGGAGAATTACACCTCGCTGCTGTGGCTGTTTGAGGGTTTCACCAGTTATTACGACGATCTGATGCTGGTGCGCAGTGGTCGGATCGATGTCGATGCGTATCTGAAATTATTGGCGAAGACTGTCAACAGTGTGTTGCGCGGCAGCGGCCGCAACAAGCAAAGCGTGGCGGAATCGAGCTTCGACACGTGGGTCAAGTATTACCGGCAGGATGAGAACGCGCCGAATGCAATCGTCAGCTATTACACCAAGGGATCGCTGGTGGCGTTAGGGCTGGATTTGACGATACGCGCCGCTACCGTCGGCAAGAAATCGCTGGATGATGTGATGCGGGCATTGTGGCAGCGGTATGGGCGTAATTTCTTTAGCGGCGGCGGCCGCGGCCTGGAAGAGTCGGACGTGCTGGCGTTGTTCGAAGAGGTTTCCGGTGTCGGCCTTGCATCGTTCTTCAAGCGCTATGTGCATGGCACCGACGACGTGCCTTTGCTGCAATTGCTGGCGCCGTTCGGCGTTGCGTTGATTGCGCCGGAAGCGTCCGGCAAGCCGGATATCGGTGTGCGTTTGGCTATCGAGGGCGGCGACAGCAAGATCGCCAGTGTCTACGAGGGCGGGGCAGCGCATAAGGCCGGTTTGTCGGCCGGGGATAAACTGGTGGCGGTGGACGGCTTGCGGGTGCCGGCGGCCGGCCCGGATAGCTTGTTGGGACGTTATAGAGTCGGCGATGCGGTGGCGCTGCATGTATTCCGGCGCGACGAGTTGATGTTGTTTTCTGTGAAGCTGAAGGCGGATGCTGCGCCGAAATGGCGGGTTGAGCTTGTGTCTAAACCCGATGCGGCTGCCAAACGTTTGGTTGGCGGATGGTTTAATTAAACCATTCTGAAGTCTGGAATGAGACGATTGAAGCGGGACGATTGAAACAAGTCGACTGAAACAAGCAATAAAAAAGCCGTGCAGTTATTAAACTGCACGGCTTTTTTGCATCCGGCGCATGGATCGCATGCGCCGGAATGGATTGCTTCTTATTTCTTGTCGGCAGGTGCGGCAGGCGCTGCAGCTGCTGCCGGCGCTTCGGCAGCAGTAGCTTCGGCTTCCACTTTACCGGCTGGAATCGATGCGGTAGCGATAGTCGGATTGTCTTCGCCGCCATGGATCACGGCAGTAACGCCATTTGGCAGTTTGATATCGGCCAGATGGATCGAATTGCCGACTTCCAGTTTGCCCAGGTCGACTTCGACGAACTCAGGCAGGTCTTTAGGCAAGCAGGTAATATCCAGATCGGCCATAACGTGGCTGATGATGCCCGATGCCAGTTTGACGGCAGGCGAAACGTCCGCGTTGATGAAATGCAGTGGCACTTTCACGTGGATTTTTTGCGATGCGTCGACGCGCTGGAAATCGGCGTGCAGGACTAATTGCTTGTATGCGTGGACTTGGAAGTCGCGCAGCAGGACTTGTTCGACTTTACCGTCGATTTCGAGGTCGAGAATCGAGGAATGGAATGTTTCTTTTTTCAATGCATGGTACAGCGCATTGTGATCCAGCGAGATGCTGACGGGTGCGCTGGTACCACCGTAGATGATGCCTGGTGTTTGCCCAGCATTGCGCAGGCGGCGGCTCGCTCCGGTCCCCTGCTCTTTGCGTGCGAATGCGATAACTTTCATTTGTTGCTCCAATGTTGCAGGATCAATGACCCCGCGTTAAAAATCCCCCGCGACCAGGAGATTCGAAAATCCGCCGATCGAATTAAATTCGATCGGCGGAGAAAATCAATTCTGAACTGCTTTGCAAACGTATCCGTAAATTTATTCTACAAACAGCGACATCACCGAGTCGCCCTTGCTGATGCGCTTGAACGTTTCAGCCAGCAATTCCGCGCAGGACAACACGCGGATCTTGCTGCAGGCGCGGGCCAGTTCGGACAGCGGAATCGTGTCGGTCACCACCAGCTCGTCCAGCGGCGAATCGATAATGCGCTGAATCGCCGGGCCCGACAGCACCGGATGCGTACAATACGCAACCACCTTCTTGGCGCCGCGTTCCTTCAATACTTCCGCTGCCTTGGTCAAGGTGCCTGCAGTGTCGACCATGTCGTCCATGATCACGCAATTGCGGCCTTCGACTTCACCGATGATATTCATGACTTCCGAAACATTGGCTTTCGGACGGCGTTTATCGATGATGGCCAGATCGCAGTTCAGGCGCTTGGCCAGCGCACGCGCCCGGACCACACCGCCGACGTCAGGCGAAACCACCAGCAGATCTTCGTAAGCCTTGCTGACCAGATCGCTCAGCAAAATCGGCGATGCATAAATATTGTCGACCGGAATATCGAAAAAGCCCTGAATCTGATCGGCATGCAGATCCATGATCAGGACGCGTTCGACACCGGCTTCCTGCAACATGTTGGCGACCACTTTGGCCGAAATCGCAACGCGCGCCGAACGCGGGCGGCGATCCTGGCGTGCATAACCGTAATACGGGATCGCGGCGGTGATGCGGCCGGCGGATGCCCGTTTGAGCGCGTCGACCATCAACATGATTTCCATCAGGTTGTCGTTGGTCGGGACGCAGGTCGATTGCAAAACGAAAACATCCTTGCCGCGCACGTTTTCGTTGATTTCGACCATGACTTCACCGTCGGAAAACTTTGAGACATTCGCCTTGCCCAGCGAAATACCAAGTTTTTTGGCAACTTCGATCGCCAATGCCGGGTTAGCGTTACCTGTAAAAACCATCAGGTTTTCGAGTGCCATGGAGTTCCCTGAATGCAATCGTTAGAAAGTCGAAAAGCCGGCAATGCGTGACTGATGCAGTCTTGCGTTGGCGGCTTGATTTACTTGCTCGGACCAGAGTGCGGATAACTCTGGTCTCAATTTAATGGCAGGGGAAGAAGGATTCGAACCTTCGCATGCTGGAATCAAAATCCAGTGCCTTAACCAGCTTGGCGATTCCCCTACGCAACCTTGTGTTGCCTTGATGTCGCACGGCCGACGTTTTAGCCATGTTTACCTTTGCGCCATCATTGCAACGAAATATGTTCTTCAGCCCAGCAGTCCGTTTAGTGGATGTTGCTGCAACGCTTTGGCGGTCCAGGCTTTCCAGTGCGTCGGTACTTGCTGCAATACCTCGCGTGCCTGTGATTCGTGTTCGAAACTGCAAAACACGCAAGCGCCTGATCCTGTCATTCTTGCATCGCCAAACTGCTGTAACCACTTTACGGCATCTGCGACAGCTGGAAAATGCGCAGTAGCCACTGCTTCCAAGTCGTTTTTAAAACCGGCCTCTTTGATACCTTTTTTGCTGCCATTCCCGCAACATTTGTATGCCTGGGAAAAGTCCGTTATTTTGCAGGGTTTCGTATCACGTGTCAATTGAGAAGATGAAAATATTAGCTGCGTTGGTACGGAAACACCTGGTTCGATCACCAGAAACCAGCAATCCGGGGTATTTGCCGCCTGAAGTTGTTCGCCGATGCCTTCGGCAAACGCATTTTGCCCAAAAATGAAAAATGGCACGTCTGCGCCGAGTTGGGTGCCCAGCGTCATCAATTCGGCGCGGGAAAATCCGGTTTGCCATAAATGGTTAAGGACCATCAGCGTGGTTGCGGCATCGGAGGAGCCGCCGCCGACCCCGCCGCCCATCGGCAGGATTTTGTCGATCGCGATGTCGGCGCCCAGCCGTTTTTGTTGCGCATCCCCTGCGGCGGCCTGCAGCAAGCGCGCGGCGCGCACGATCAGGTCGGATTGTTCAGGCACGCCAGCCAGATCGGTAGTGCGGCGGATGACGCCGTCGCCGCGTGTTGCGAAATGCAGCGTATCGCCGTGGTCAATCAGTTGAAATAAGGTCTGCAGCAAGTGATAGCCGTCGTCGCGGCGGCCGATGACGTGCAGAAACAGGTTCAGTTTGGCAGGTGCGGGGCAGTTGAGCAGGGTAGCGGGCATGGGAGTAAGAATGGGGCAAGAGCGGAGCCAAGGGCGAGGGCGGCGGTGATACGGCCTATGAAGCCGGCGTTGTCGCTTTGTCGATCACGATGCGAATCGCCACGTCGCCGGCTTGTTCCGTATAACGTGCGAGATCGATGCGTTTGGGCATGCCGCCGGCGATGGTTTGCCAACTGACGTATTGAATGCGCCAGCCGTCGCGTGTGGTAACGCTGTTGGCGGGGTCGTCGTCGGGCCGCGCCTGTGCGACGAACGGATGATTCTGGGCGTCGACGGCAAACCCCTGGAGCCAATCGCGCAGACCGGAAATCGGCAGCGGCCAGCCCAGGGTTTGCCCGGTCAATTGATCGGCGTCATCGGCGCTGCGGGGCGCTTTGCCGGCCTCGGTAAGCGTTGCCAGGCCGGGTTTGATATCGATCATTGCAATGGTCTGGCCCAGCGGCGACAGCAACTGTAAATGGATTTGCCCGGAAGTCTGTTGCCATACGAAGCTGCCGTGGACCGACTGATCCTGACGGTTTTGCTGATAACGCAGCGACAGACGGCCTTCGAGGGTGATGTCTTTTCGGTAGGTGCGTGCGTTGCCTGCATCGGCAGCCGCCCCGGCGCCGATGGCCGGCCCCGGCGTCATATTCGCACAACCGGCGCTGATAAGCGCCAGGCTGAGAGCGGCGGCGCGCCAACCGAACCTGCTTACGCTCATAGCTTGATCTTCAGCCGCGTCAGCGTGCTTTTCAGGGCTTCGTTAGTCGGTTCCTGTTTGTACACGGTGCGCCAGATGGCGAGCGCCGCGTCGTGCTTGCCTTCGGTCCACAGCACTTCACCCAGATGCATGCCGATTTCGGTATCGCCACGCAATGAAAAAGCGTGCGTCAGCGTGGCTTCGGCATCCGGCAGATTACCCATGCGGAATTGGACCCAGCCCAGGCTGTCGGTAATGAAGGGATCTTCCGGCGCCAGTTGCATTGCCTTGGTGATCAGCTCGTAAGCTTCCGGCAGGCGGATATTGCGGTCTGCCAGCGAATAGCCGAGCGCGTTATAGGCTTGCTGATTGGATGGCGCCAATTGCATGATTTTACGCAGGCTGCTTTCCATCACGGACAAATTGTCGAGCTTGTCGGCGGCCATGGAATAGTCGTACAGAATGTCGACATTGTTCGGAAAGCGCTTCAATCCTGCATCGAGCGTGTTAAACGATTCCTGTGGCTGGTTGGCATCGCGCAGAATTTGCCCGTCGGCCAGGATCAGACGGACTTGATCGGATTCGCCATTGGTTTCCGTTTGCGCCAATATCGCGCGCGCGCCGGGAATGTCGCCGGCTTTTGCGGTGAGCTGGGCGCGCCGTATTTGCGCACCCATATAAGCATCGCCGGATTCGATCTGATCCAGCCATTTGATTGCAGCCGGGATGTCGTTGCGTTCTTCGGCGAGCTGCGACAGAACCAGCAGCGCCTGGGTCGGATCGCGGGTCTGATTTTCATCCAAAGAGAGCGCCTTGACGTATTGGCTCAAATATTTTTCAGATTCTTTCAGACGATTGGTCTGCGCATTCAGTAAACCCAAGGCCAGCACCGAATTCAGATTACCCGGCTGATCCTTGAGCAGGCGTTCGAATTGTTTGCGGGCGGCGTCGTATTGTTTCTTTTCGACCAGGCTGCGGGCATAGGCAATACGGACATCGCGCGCTTTTGGATATTTACGCAGATATTCTTCGATCAGGGCCATCGCCTGGTCCGGGTCTTCCGTGACTTGCGCCTGGGTCAGGATCGCCAATGGCGAATCCGGTTTGATCTTGATGCCGGTATCGGCTTCCTGGCGTGCACGTGCAATGTCGCCTTTCGATACGGCCGCCTGGGCCAGCGCCACATGCGTTTCCATCAGATCGGCGTAAGGTGCGGTGATGCGTTCCATCATGTCGAATGCGGCTGCCTTGTCTTTGGCGCGGCTGACCAGGCGCTGTATTTGCAATATCAATGAACCGCGTATCGGCGCCGCTGCTGTTTGCAGGCGTTGCACCAGAATCGGTTCGGCTTCGGCCAGATTGTCGGTCACGATCACCAGGCCCAGATAATTTTGCAAGGCTTCGTCCGATTGCGGCGCCAGCAGCATCCAGAGCTGCACTGCTTTTAACGCATCGATCGGACTGCGGGCGGCGACCGCGAATTCGGCGGCGCGCTTTGCCAGACGCGGATCGCGGCTATCCTTTGCTGCGGCAATCAGGGTTACATACGCAGACTGCCACTGGCCGCGCTGGAAAGCGATTTCGGAGCTGAGAATTTCATACATCAGCTCGCGGCTGAGCGCTACTTCGGGCAGCGACGGATCGGGTTTCTCCGCCGTCTGGTTATCGTTCTGGTCTGATGCAGTTGAATCCGTTGTAGCCTCAGTATCGTTTTTTGCAGTCGATTGAGCGTCTGCCGGCTGCTTTTGCGCGGCACAGGCCGACAGCAACGAAATGAGCGTGACGATGGCTAAAAGTTTTTTCAAGGGAAGATCCAGAAAGTCGATGATGCTCGATTTTACGCTGAACCTGAGTAGCGTGGTGCAGCGGCTGCGGATCAGGATGTAAGTGAATGCAAACTGACAGCTTGCCTTATGATACGTTCCTTATATGTTGCTTATGCACTCCCTGTACGTTCCTCATATTTTCCCTATCTATCTAGCCGCCGATGCCTGAATTACCTGAAGTGGAAGTAACCCGCCGCGGCGTCGCGCCGCATCTGGAAGGGCAGCTCGTGACTGCCGTAGTAATGCGCCGCAGCGGTTTGCGCTGGCCTTTTCCCGCCGATCTGGCGCAGCGCCTGACCGGACGGCGGATTACGCAAGCCGGGCGGCGCGGTAAATATTTGTTAATCGGATTCGAGCATGGCACCTTGATC
>DASYCG010000091.1:0-23452 GCA_036500325.1 Herbaspirillum sp.
GTACTTTCCATTCAGGCTACCCAGGCGCACGGCAAATAAAATCTCACGCTTCCCGATGGATACCCATCTTTACCGGGCAGGCCCGGTTTTTCGCCAGTCACGTGAGACGAAATGGTGCGAACATTGTAAGTGAAGGCATTTAATTCGGCAACCGCGCGTTGCGCGATTGTCGCGCCGCCGCCGCGTCCTGCCGCATTGTCTTGCCATCCCCCATTTTTATCGCTTATCGCGCTGAGACGCTTCCCGGCAAGAACCGTCGATAACATTTGTAAGGAAATGCAGTACGCACGGTGCACTGCCCACTGTTCAGGCTACAATTCCGTTTAATTTTTTACAAACTTTTGATTCGCCACCGGAGATTTGGCAATGATTGTTTTGATTACCGGCGCAACTGCAGGCTTCGGCGCCGAAATGGCACGCAAATTCGTCAAAAACGGTCATCAGGTAATTGCAACCGGCCGCCGCCAGGACAGATTGGATGCGCTGGCAGCCGAACTGGGCCCGCAATTGCTCGCGTTGAACATGGATGTCACCAGCAAAGAGTCCATTAATAACGCATTGGCCGGCTTGCCGCCTGCGTTTCAGAAAATCGATGTCCTGATCAATAATGCCGGCCTGGCTCTGGGGATGTCGCCGGCGCACGAAGCCGCGCTCGAAGATTGGGAAACCATGATCGAAACCAATTGCAAAGGCCTGGTCACGATGACGCGGCAGATTCTGCCCGGCATGGTCGAACGCAACAGCGGCCTGATCATCAATCTGGGCTCGGTCGCCGGCAGCTACCCTTATCCGGGCGGCAATGTTTACGGCGCCACCAAAGCATTCGTCGAACAATTCACCCTGAATCTGCATGCCGACCTGGTCGGCACCGGCGTACGCGCCTCCAATATTGCACCCGGTCTTTGCGGCGGAACCGAATTCTCCAACGTCCGTTTCAAAGGCGACGATGCCGCCGCGGCCAAGGTCTATGACGGCACTACCCCGCTGACCGCCGGCGATATCGCGGATACCGCCTATTGGATCGCCACGCTGCCGGCCCATATCAATGTCAATCGCATCGAACTGATGCCTACGTGCCAGGGCTTCGGCGGTTTCACCGTCAAGCGGACTGCATCCTGAGGCCGCTGAATGACGCAAGATCGGACGCAAGACTTCAGTTGGAAAATTCGCGTTTATTACGAAGACACCGATGCCGGCGGCGTGGTGTTCTACGCCAACTATCTGAAATTCTTTGAGCGTGCGCGCACCGAATGGCTGCGCGCGATGGGCGTCGGCCAGCACGCGCTGGCGGCCGACGAAGGCATCATATTCATTGTCAAAAGCACCACAGTCGATTATCTGGCGCCGGCCCAGCTGGACGACGTCCTGGAACTCACGGTGGGCATCGAAAAAATTGGCCGTGCATCGGTCTCGTTCATGCAGGAAGCATGGCGCTTGAATAGCGCCGGCACGCAGGAAAAATTGCTGGCGCGCGGCGCAATCAATGTCGTTTGCGTGAAAGCGGAGCCCTCTGCTCGCGATGCAGATGCTGCTGCCGACCGCACGCCCGGCCCTTCCCGGCAAGCCGCCAATTTCCGTCCGACCGCCATTCCGCAAAGTATCCTGAACAGCATTCGCACCAGCAGTACCCCACCCGCATCGCGCGGTCCCGACGGTCCCGACTCTCGCTTTTAATCCGGGACTGCGCTTACAATTGAAAATTACCGACTGAGCCCAATCGCCCTCTATGACCGTCACTCAAGATCTTTCATTTATTTCACTGATTGCCAACGCATCCATTCTGGTGCAACTGGTATTGCTGCTGCTGCTGACAGTCTCAGTGTTCAGCTGGACCTATATCTTCCGTAAAATGTTCGCACTACGCGCCGCCCGCGCCCAGACCGAAGCGTTCGAACGCGTCTTCTGGTCCGGCGGCAATCTGGCGGCGCTGTATCAGGACACATTGTCCAATCGCCGTAAAAGCGTGGACGGCGCCGGCGCCATGGAACGGATTTTCCAGGCCGGCATGGGCGAGTTCAACAAATCCAAAGCCCACATGGCAAACCGGCCGAACGCCGAAGCCGGCGCCTCGCTGGACGGTGCGCGGCGCGCCATGCGCGCTGCGTATCAACGTGAAATGGATTCGCTTGAAGCGCATCTGGCCTTCCTGGCTTCGGTCGGTTCGGTCTCGCCTTACGTCGGTCTGTTCGGTACGGTCTGGGGCATCATGAACGCGTTTCGCGGCCTGGCCAATGTGCAGCAGGCCACGCTTGCTTCGGTCGCCCCGGGCATTGCCGAAGCGCTGGTGGCAACCGCCATCGGTCTGTTCGCCGCGATTCCTGCGGTTGTCGCCTATAACCGTTACTCGCATGATATCGACCGGCTGGCGATTCGCTTCGAAACCTTCATCGAAGAATTCTCCAACATCTTGCAACGGCAGGCTCGCTGATGTCCGGCTCCACACTCCGCGGCGGCCGCACCCGCAAGTTCAAAGCCGAAATCAATGTCGTTCCCTATATCGACGTCATGCTGGTGTTGCTGGTCATCTTCATGGTCGCTGCGCCGCTGACCAACCCCAGCGTGATCAATTTGCCGACCGCAGGCAAATCGGCCCTGCCGCCGACCGCCTATATCGAAATAGCGCTAAAACCGGATGCCCGCGCGACCATTGCCATGAAGGGCCCTGCCGCCGGTAAAATCGATACCGCAGCCGACCGCGATGCACTGGCCCGGAAACTACAGGCGCTGCATGACGAAAACCCGGAGCTGCCGGTGATGATTTCAGCCGACAAGGACATCAAGTACGACGAAGTGATCCAGACAATTTCAGCGGCCAAAAAACTCGGCGTCACGCGCGTGGGATTGGCAACCAAATAAATGACTGAAGTTTCCAACCGTCCCCCAAAACAGCGCGGCGCCTGGCTTGCCCTCACGCTGGCCCTGATCATGCACATTGCTCTGTTTGTGTTCTTGTGGGTAGGCGTGCGCTGGCAGAACGAAACCCCGCTGGTGGTCGAAGCCGAGATCTGGGACCCGAAAATACGGGAAGCCGCACCGCAGCCCCAACCCGAGCCGGAACCGCCCAAGCCCGTCCCGGTGCCGGAACCCGTCGTGAAGCCGCCGCCACCGCCGCCCAAGGTTGAAGAACCTGTCGTGGCCAAACCGGATATCGCCCTGGAAAAAGAAAAGAAGCGCAAGGAACAAGAGCAGAAGGACAAAGAGCAGAAAGAACAGCTCGCCAAAGAGAAGGAACAGCAGAAGAAATTAGAGCAGCAGCAAAAGGATAAAGACCAGAAACTGGCCAAGCAAAAGGCCGATGACGAGGCCAAGAAGAAAGCCGAAGCCGATAAACTCGCCGACGACAAACGGCGCAAGCAGACCGACGCCGATAAAAAGGCTGCCGACCAACGCAAAGCCGACGATTTGCAGCGCGTGCGCAGCCAGGCCGGCGGTACCGGTGACGCCGCCAAATCGCAGGGGCCGCGCGGCAGCCCGGGTTATCAACAAAAAATCGGGGCCATCATCAAACAGCACACCACATTCAGGCTCCCGGATGATTTAGTTGGAAACCCTGCCGTAGAATATGATGTCCAATTGCTGCCGGATGGATCGGTGAACGGCATACGCCTCATTAAATCTTCGAATGTGACTGGTTTTGACGATGCTGTAAAAGATGCGATCAACAAATCCTCGCCATTCCCGAAAGATACCGACGGCACGGTACCGAGCGTCCTCCACGTGTCTCACAAACCGAAAGATCAGTGAAAGATAAGTAAGTGATGATAAAAATTTTACGTTTGTCTTTTTCCTCCCGCGGCATGGCTGCCCTGCTGTTACTGGCGGGCCTGTGCACAGCCTCCTGGTCGCAAGCGCAATTGCGCGTCGAAATCTCCGGTGTCGGCGCCAGCCAGATTCCGGTTGCCATCGCCACATTTACCAACGAATCTGTTGCTCCGGAGCAAATAACGGCGATCATCAAGGCCGATCTCACACGTAGCGGCATGATCAAGGTCATCGATACCGGCGATGTCCTGTCCGAATCCTCGACAATTAATTTTGCCGACTGGAAGGGCCGCGGCGCCGACGCATTGGTGGTCGGCAGTGCACAGAAACTGGCAGATGGCCGCATCGACGTGCGTTATCGCTTGTTCGATACCGTCAAATCGGCGCAACTATCTGCCCTGTCGCTGGCGGCGCCGCCGCAATCGACCCGCCTGACCGCGCACAAAATCGCGGACGATATTTATCAGAAGCTGACCGGCATTCAAGGTATTTTCGCCACACGCATTGCCTATGTGACCAAGCGCGGCAATGAATATCGCCTGGAAATTTCGGATGCCGACGGCGCAGCGCCGCAAGTCGCGCTGCAATCCAACGAGCCGATCATTTCGCCTTCCTGGTCGCCGGACGGCGGCAAGGTTGCCTATGTATCGTTCGAAGCCAAAAAGCCGATTGTCTACGTGCAGAATCTGGTGACCCGGCAACGTACCGTCGTGGCCAATTTCAAAGGCAGTAATTCCGCGCCTTCATGGTCTCCGGACAGCGGCAAAATCGCCATCGCGCTGGCGCGTGACGGCCTGACCCAGGTCTATACCGTCAACGCGGATGGCGGCAATCTGCGCCGCCTGACCAACACCGGCGGCATCGATACCGAGCCGCAATTCTCGGCCGACGGCCAGTCGATCTACTTCACCAGCGACCGCAGCGGCGGCCCGCAAATCTACAAAATGAGCGCCGATGGCGGCAACGCACAACGCGTCACTTTCAAAGGCGATTACAATATCAGCCCAAGAATTTCGCCGGATGGCCATACTCTTGCTTATATTTCTCGCCGCGGGGGGCAATTTCAGTTGTATTCTCTCGATTTGACAAATAATCAGGAACAAAGACTCTCGGATAGTGCCAGAAGCGAGGCTCCAAGTTTTGCGCCTAACGGCAAGTACATCATGTACGCAACCAGTTCGGGCGGGCGCAGGACGTTGGCGGTGGTCTCCACTGACGGTAGTATCAAGCAGACTTTAACAACCCAGGCAGGCGACATTCGGGAGCCGACCTGGGGGCCTTTCATGAAATAAACGAATCAAATTAATTAAATTAAATAGCAGTTTTGTTTTTTTTCATTTTAAAAACCAGGAGAATCACCATGCGTCAATTTCATATCACCGCTCTCGTTCTTTCCGCTGCATTCCTGATGGCTGCCTGCTCATCGCCAATCAAAAAAGATGAGGCTGCACCTGTTGAAAATCGCTCGGGATCGGGCACCGGCGCCGATGCACGTTCGGTTAACGGCGTGACTACCGGCAGCACAGATCCGTTGAACGATCCACAAGGCATTCTGGCTAAACGCAGCATCTATTTCGATCTTGACCAATACACAATCAAAGACGAATTCAAGTCGGTGGTAGAAGCACATGCCCGTTATCTGGTCGCGCACAAGGATCGCAAGGTCACCATCCAAGGCAATACCGATGAACGCGGCGGCAGCGAATACAATCTGGCGCTGGGTCAAAAACGTGCAGAAGCCGTGCGCCGTGCACTGGTCTTGCTCGGTGTATCCGACAACCAGGTCGAAGCTGTATCGTTCGGCAAGGAAAAGCCTAAGGCTCTGGGTAACGACGAAGCAGCATACGCAGAAAACCGCCGTGCTGATATCGCGTATTAATCGTCATGCGGATTTTTTATAAATCTGCGCTGGGAGCGGCCTTGGTGGCCGCTTTTTCCTGCGCACCAATGGCGGCCCACGCAGGCCTGTTCGACGATGCCGAAGCACGCAAGGCGATTCAGGATATACATACCCAGCTCGACGCGCTACGGCACGACCTGGGCGATAAAGCGGACAAAAGCAGCGCATTGACGCTGGCCGATCAGAACGATCAGCTGCGCCAGGAGATAGCCCGTCTGCGCGGTCAAATCGAAGTACTGACCAATCAACTCAGCGATACGCAACAAAGGCAAAAAGATTTTTACGTCGATCTGGATGCCCGTATGCGCAAGCTTGAACCGCAACAGGTTAATCTTGACGGCAAGACATTCAATGTCGATCAGGCCGAACAAAAGAGCTACGACAGCGCCGTGGGATATTTCAAGAACGGCGATTACAAAGGCGCAGTGGCAGCACTGGCAGATTTTCTGAAACGTTATCCGCAGTCCGGTTATGCACCATCGGCACAATACTTCCTGGGCAATTCCTATTACGCGGTCAGCGATTATAAAAATGCCATCGCAACCGAACAGGCAATGATCAAGTCCTATCCGGATAATCCGAAAATACCCGATGCGCAATTAACCATTGCCAGCGCCTATACCGATCTGAAAGATAAAGCAGCAGCGAAAAAGACGTTGAGCGCCATAATTTCCCAACATCCCAATGCCCCTGCGGCACAAACCGCAAAAGAACGGCTGGCCAGTTTAAAATAAAGTCATCTGTGTTTGACAGTTATCCGAAGTCTGCTTATAATCGCGGTCTTTCGGGTCGTTAGCTCAGTTGGTAGAGCAGCGGACTTTTAATCCGTTGGTCGCAGGTTCGAGTCCCGCACGGCCTACCAGAAATTCAGTAACATCCCGGTGCTAATGCAATAGTTGTCGCAATGGTATCGACGTAATGTCTGCAAGAAAATTAGCGTCATGCACGTTATGCACATCGAAGGCTCTCAAACTTGAGAGCCTTTTTTGTTGGCGCTTCATTTTATGTATTAATATGGCCGGCGCGAACTAATGACAGCATATACACTCAAAATACCGTACGCGTGCCAGCACGGCACGTGCCAACCAAAAGGGAGTCACGCATGAAAATTAAAACCGTTGTTTCCGCCATCATGGCGATTTCTTTGCTTTCGGCAGGAGGCGCCGCCTTCGCTGACGATCATCATGACGATCACGGTCATGGCAATCAGTCCAGCCATCGCGATGACCACCGTGGCGATCATCGTAACGATCACCGCGACGAACGCGGTGCCGGTCCGAATCACGCTTTCCACAGAGGCGACCGCCTCCCGGCAGAATATCGCAATCGCCAATACGTTGTCGACGATTGGCGCGGCCATCACCTGAACGCGCCTCCGCGCGGCTACCATTGGGTTCAAACCGGTGGCGACTATGTACTGGTTGCCATCAGTACCGGCATCATCATGAATTTCTTGCTGAACAACTAAGCAAAAAGCATCCTGCAACCGAGTATGCAAATAGTAAAACTCCCGGCAATGCCGGGAGTTTTTTATGTGCTCAGCCGCGCTTCAAGCCGCGCCAAGGCAGCAACGAACAGCTTCGGCCGGTCCATCGCCCGCGCCAGCACCAAGGCGCCCTGTATCCCGCCAACCACGTCTTCGCTCAACGCCGCAGCGGTAGCGGCATCATATCCGCCGCGCAGCAACGCATCGGTCAGCGCCCCCGCCCAATCGACAAAATAACTTTTGACCGCCACCGCAAAACGATCCCGCTCATTACCCAACGCAAACACGCCGATCAGGCATACTTTTTGTCCAGACAGGAAATAACGTTTGGTCTCGCGAAACATATGCGCGATGCCGCGACGCGGATCGGCGGCTTCCCTCAGTGGCGTGTAGACATGCTGCTGAAACCAGAGATCGATGTGCGCCAGCACGGCAGCGGCCATCTCATCTTTGCCCCCGGGGAAAAAATGATACAGGCTGCCTTTTCCCAGACCGGTGCCGGCGGTGATGCGGGCCAAACTGCTTCCTTCGTACCCATAGGTGCGAAAAATCTCCGTCAACAACGGCAGCACATCGGCGCGCTCGGCAATCGGCCTCACCATAAAGTCTCTTTTATTCCTGACGGTTTACAACCCGAGATCGCTCAAGCCGGCATGCGTCAGCGGCCGCGGCCCGCTCAGCTCCCAGTGCATCTTGCGATCGGCTTCCGCAATCGGCAGGTCGTTGATGCTGGCGTGCCGGAATTGCATCAAACCGTTGGCATCGAATTCCCAGTTTTCATTACCGTATGACCGGAACCAGTGACCGGAATCATCGCACCATTCATAAGCAAAGCGTACGGCAATGCGATTATCGGTATAAGCCCACAATTCCTTGATCAGGCGATAGTCCAGTTCACGCGCCCATTTTCGCGCCAGAAACGCCGTGATCGCTGCACGCCCCGTAATGAATTCCGCGCGATTGCGCCACACACTGTCTTCCGTGTATGCCGACGCCACCTTCTCGGGATTGCGCCCATTCCAGCCATCTTCGGCTGCGCGTACTTTTTGTTTCGCTGTTTCGAGGGTAAAGGGAGGAAGTGGAGGACGTGCGCTCATGAAGTTCACCTGTTTGGTTGAGGAATCGTTAACTTGATTTACCGCTCGAAATTCACTTTACCGATCGGTACAGAAAAGTGTAATTCGATATCGCCGAAATCGCAACAAGATTTCCCCTTGATGCCATATATAGATAGTCGTCAGTCGCTTCCACTCTTCCTACAACATCTTCAGTCCCGCACCTACCGGTGGCGGCAGATGCTCATTGCTATGATTCCTGTTGCTATGATTCCTCCTCAAATTTTGGCCATCCGCTTAACCTTGACGGGACCAACATGAACGCAGACAAGCTGGAAATAAACAACCGAAAACTGGACGCGGCGCAACCGGCCGGTCAGCATGCCGGCGCGGATGAACTGCGCCAACGGCGCGAAGAATACATGGCAGCGCTGACGGCGCATTTTCAGTCATACGTCAATTGGGCCAGCGATCAATGGCCGATCGATGCAACACCGCTTGCCCTGACGTCCTTCGATCGCTCCCGCGAGGATCTGAATGCAATCCGCTGCCAACTCGGCCTGCCGGCGCCGGATAGCAACGCGGACCCAAGCGCACCCGGCGCAACCCAGTTCATTCCCGTTACGCCGATGCCCTGGCCGTAACATTAGTCACACCACCATGGAAGCGGTCTTGCCAGCTATGTCGTCCAACACCGTCAAAGCTACCGGATGGCGTCGTTTCAGGCGCGTGCTAATCAATTCGGCGCAATCGTGGCTGGATCATCGCGCCGCCAGCAAAGGCGCTGCCGTGGCCTTTTACACCATGTTTTCGATGGCGCCCATATTGGTGCTGGTCACCGCCATCGCAGGCGCCTTTTTCGGCCCGCGCGCCGCCCAGGGTGAAATCGTCGGCCAGCTCAGAGGCCTGGTCGGTGAAGTCGGCGCGCAGGCAATCCAGATGGTGCTGGTCAATGCCAACGATACCAAAGCCGGCTCCGTCGCCACCATCATCGCCACCGGACTTCTGCTGGTCGGCGCGACCACCGTCTTTTCCGAACTGAAGGATAGCCTGGATGAAATCTGGCAAATCCCCAAAGCACCGCGAGCAGGCATCATTACCGTGCTTCGCACGCGGCTGCTGTCGTTCGGCCTGATTCTGGTGCTGTGTTTCTTGTTGCTGGTGACGCTGGTGGTCAATGCATTACTGGCGGTTCTACAAAATTATTGGAGCGGCCTGTGGGCCGATTTCCTGTTTGTGCTGACGCCCGTGGCTTCCGTATTTTCATTTATGGTCATCACCTGCATCTTCGCCGCGATTTTCAAATTGCTGCCGCAAGCGCCTCTTTCATGGCGCGACGTGTGGATAGGATCGCTCGGTACCGCCGGGTTATTTACGCTCGGCAAGTATCTGATAGGCGTGTATCTGGGCAACAGTGGCGTGACCAGCAGTTACGGCGCAGCCGGTTCTCTGGTGGCGCTGCTGATGTGGATTTACTACTCTGCGCAGATCTTTTTTTTCGGCGCCGAATTCACGCGGGAATATGCAATGAATTTCGGCAGCCTGCGCGAAATGCACAATCTTGAAAACGAAAAAGACAATCGCCCGCTTTCCGCTGCTAATGCGAACAAGGCATTTTTGACTACCAAAAGATAAGCGGGAAATTGGGGTGCTTTGCATGGCCCAAGGCAACTAAGTGCAAAAGAAGAAGTCTATTGATCAGATTCCGCTGAGGGATTCACATAAAAGGAGAACAATATGCTCGGTACCATTCTGTTAATCATTCTGATTTTGATTTTGGTCGGTGCGCTGCCGTCCTGGCCGCACAGCCGCAGTTGGGGTTATGGCCCAAGCGGAATCGCCGGCGTCGTGGTTATTATTCTGATCGTCCTGCTTGTGCTTGGACGAATCTAAAAACTCGGCAGGTAGGCTGCAACGATACCAATCAAGGGAACTTCGGTTCCCTTGATTGCGTTTGTAAAGACGCCGAAGTACCTGTTCGATCAGCATTAAGTTTCCACGCCTGTATTTTTATGAACGCGTCGGTGATACATCGCCATCAACGGCGTCGAAGAAATGCCGTGCAAGGTCACCGACAAAGCCAGTACCGTCATCACAATCTCCGTCAAGCGCTGTTCCAGCGGAATGCGCCAGTGATATTGCAAAGCGAACAATAAATAATAAAGCGAGCCGATGCCGCGAATGCCGAACCAGGCCATCAAATTACGCTGCAACGGCCTGACGCCCGCACCGCTCAATGAAAGCAATACAGCAATCGGGCGCACGATGCAAAACAGACATGCGGCCACCGCCAATCCCTCCCATGAAAGCCCGGTATGTGAAATGAGTACGCCGAGCAACAGCACAGCTAGAAATTCCGCGAAATGTTCAATCTGCTGATTGAAGTCGAGCACGGTCGCGGCCATGTACGCCGGCGCCTGATCCTCACTGCCGGCAATCGCTTCGGCATCGCCCGCCAACTTGCTCATTGCAGGGGACAGCGCAGCCGCTGCAGCCGCGTCATCCACATCCTTTACCGCCGCCACTTCAATTCTCCGCATCCCCACGCCCGCAGCAAACACTGCAAGAAATCCGATGCCGTGTATCGACTCGGCAACGCCATACGACAACGCAATCAGGCCGATCGCCAGAAACTCTTCCATCCCGAGAGCCAGCCGATGACGTTTGCGCAAATAAACCACGCCGTGGCCGAGCGACCATCCTAAAAGCCATCCGCATACAGGCGCTGCGACAACGCCCCACAACAACGTCAACAGACCATCCATCGCCATGAAAGGCCGGCCATCCTCCACACCCAATAAAGCCAGCCCCAGCATCACGAAAGGAAAAGTCGTACCGTCATTCAGCCCGCCCTCGCCCGTCAAGCCAAAACGAAAACGATCTCGATCGTGGACATCCTTGATCTGCACGTCCGATGCAAGCACCGGATCCGTGGGCGCGAGAATCGCAGCCAGCAGTACCGCGGCCCCCAGCGGCAGCTTGAGAAAATAGACGCCGCCCAGCGTCAATAATCCGATCGTAAACAACATCGCGATTACACCCAGCCGCAGTGGCAGCAGCCAGACGCCGTCATGCAAATCGGCACGGAGTTTTAAACCGACCGTAAAGAGTGAAATCAACAGCGCAATACGGGTGGCCTCGGTCAGTATGCCGGCATGCGCCGCCATTGACAGGTGTATCAGGCCAGAGACCGAAGGGCCCAATACAAAGCCGATCGCCAGATAAAACATGGCGGGACTGATCGGAAGGCGTTGCAATACCGATGCCATCAAAGCCATCGTGATCAGTAAAGCGCCCAATATCAAATACCAGATCAGACCGGTGTCGATGATGTGCCTCCGAGCCTGAAAATAAAAAAAGAGTGACTCTAAAGTCACTCTCACATTTTTCACCTGCTCATCTCCCAAGCGCCAAACCGGACGCCGGGAGGAGCAGATACCCGGCTTACGCTGCGTTTTTCATGCGCACCTGGTCGCGCAGGCTCTTGACGCGATCATGATTGGCCAGCACGCCTTGATATTGACGCTCGATCACCATGCGGATATTCGCCGGCAAATCCTTTTGCAGCGCCTCGCGATAAGCCTTCAGCGCGGTGTCTTCGCCACGTTCGCATTCATTGAGTACGGCCTCATCGTCCTTACCGGTAATCATCGATTTGATGTTAAGCCATTGGCGATGCATGTTGCCGCTGACGCTGCCATGCTTGGCAGGATCGCCACCCAACGCGCGCACCAACTCCTGCAATTCTGACGCAGCCGCTGCACAACCGCGCGAACGCTCTTCAAAAAACAATTTGAATTGTGCATCGCGTTGATTAGAGTCCTCCGCACATGCCCGGAAACCCTCTTCGCCATCTTTTGAAGTTTGAATCAGATCGTTCAAGACTGAAACCACATCATCGTTGGTCATGATATTCCTTTCGGTTGGATTGATAGAAGTACTCGTGAGCCTACTTTATGCGCCGCGGCAACCAGGAACTATCGGCGTTGCGCTGATTGCAATGTAGGAATCTGAGAACGAAACTCGCATGGGCAAGCCGCCACTCCGGCGCGTTCATGCCGCATCGCAGACATTGCCTTTTGGAAAAAAACCAAGGCACTTTGGTGCACTTGTCCTACAAGATAAAGCGTAGGAGTCTGATACGCGAGGCCAATTCACCTCGCTACTATCCCTACAACACCTTTTCGTCCTACTTCTTAATCCAATGACTCCAGGAGCTGCGCAATGAATATGATTATCGTGCTGGGCCACACCACAACATTGCTGGGTGCATGCCAACGAGCTACCGGCCACGCGATCGGCAACAAGTCCATGGCACAGGCCGGCCTGGAGCGCTATTTCACCGGCAAGGGCCAAGTTGCGGCAGGCGAAGCGCAAGACATCATCAAGGCATGCATCGCGCGCCTGCAGACACGTTGAGAATTAACAGATAAATAACAAAAACAGATAAATAACAAACGGACCCATTGTCATTACAGGGCCGTAAATTCCGGAGAACGCCATGTTTATAAGTCGCCGATTTTTAGTGGGGCTCGGTGTTGCCGGCGTCGCCGTCAGTGCCCTTTTCAAGGTGTGTTCGCAACGGCTCAGCCAACGCGAAAGATTGCAGCTGAAATCGGCCTTGAACCGCTGGGAAAACGAAGGCGGCAATCCAACGCCGACGATACCGCCTACTGAAGAAAAGTAAATTACAAGGCAGCGCTACCGAGTTGTCCTACAAGTCATTCAGTAGCAGTCCTATAGGTAACAAATAGCACGATCTGTATCTTTTGTTTGCAGCACGATTTGACTGAACCGACCCTTTTGGGGGAGACAAAAAAATGGACAAACTATTATTAGGCTGGATGCTCGGCGTCCCGATGCTGGTATTGATTGTCTTGCAATATTACATGTCGTGAATTGCTGACGCGCTGCTCTCAATAGTCGAAAAATGCAGCTGCGCGCACTTTTACACTCACTTTCATACTCACCTAACACGTCATAAAGGATTTCATCATGAACGAAGAAAAACTGAAGACTGTCCATAACGACGTCAACACCCTGATCGCAGAAGCGCAGGATCTATTCCGCGAAGCTGCAACAACAACCGCCGCCAAAGCAGACGAGCTGCGCACCAAGGGCATGGCCCTGCTGGAAACCGCATCGGCACAAGCAAAAGCCTTGCAGTCATCGGCCATTGCAACCGGCAAGGAGCTGGTTGCCAACACCGATGATTACGTTAACCAGAATCCATGGCGCGCCGTTGCAATTTCGACGGCAGTGGGCCTGATCGCCGGCCTGGCGGTTGCCCGCAGCTGCGCCAAATAAGGCGACGGATTCGACATGTCGGATTCGCCTTTGCCGCATTTGCCATCTGCTGGCGCGCGTACCACACCGGTCCCGCATCCGAACCTGATCGCCGGTCTGGCCGGGATCGGCAAGAATGCACTGGGCCTGATGTTCAACCGGTTCGAACTGGCGGCATTCGAGTTGGCCGAAGCGCGGGTGCATTTACTGAGATTGATCGTGGTCGGTGCGCTGGCGCTGACCGCGGTCTGGTTTGCCATTGCGTACTGGAGCGTCTTGATTGTTTTGGTCAATTGGGATGCCCTGGGTTGGAAGGTGCTCGCCATGATGGCCGGCCTGTTCTCCATTTTGGCGATTGCTCTGGGCTGGTATGCAAGAGTGCTGATGCGTGACGACAAACTGGCAATGCCGGAAACAAGCAGCGAATTACGTAAAGACCGCGACGCATTGCTGTCTTGAAGCTGCGGTCTTAAAGCGGACGAATCAAGAGGTTCATCGAGATGACAGGCAATGAACAACGCGAACAACGCAAGCAGCAACTGATTACGCAAGGCGCAGTTTGCCGCGCCCAGATTTTGAACGCCGGCAACGCAATTCGTCGCGGAGCCGATATCAAGGTGCTGGCCGATCAGGCCAAACATGCAGCCATCTGCATGCTGAAAGAAAAGTTTTACGTACAGCAGAAAAAGGTACAGAAACTGGTGCCGGTGGTACTGGACGGCGTTCTGACGGCGTCCTCGGTATCGACCCGCTACATACGCAAACCGGTTCTGTACGGTGCAATGATTCTAGGAGCCATTTCGGTACTCCCGCGATTTTTCAAAGGAAGGAAAAGCAATGACCGCCAATAAAAACGCCCCAGTCAAGCCATTCCATATGGATGTTGCAGCCATTCGTGCAGCGGCCAGGAAAATTGACGATGGTCCCGTTACCGATGGCTACCAAGGTAATCGGGAGGAAATTCTTACCATGCTCAATGAAGCATTGGCCACCGAACTGCTTTGCGTGCTGCGTTACAAGCGCCATTACTACACTGCCAGCGGACGGGGTGTGGAATCGGTCAAGGCAGAATTCCTGGAACATGCCACCCAGGAGGCGGCGCATGCTGATCGCATTGCCGAACGGATTGTGCAACTCAACGGCGAACCGGATTTCAACCCCGCCATTCTGACCCAACGCAGCCACGCCGAATATGACGCATCCAGCGATGTGATGGACATGATCAAGGCCGATCTGATCGCCGAGCGGGTAGCGATCGAATCGTACCGGCAGATGATTGAACGCATCGGAGAAGCCGATCCGACCACGCGTCAGATGCTGGTGGAAATCATGGCGAACGAAGAAGAGCACGCCGACGATTTGCGCGATCTTCTTCAATAAATTATTTCAATGTGTTGTGTGCAGTTAGTTGCTGTTAAAACCCGATTGGCATGCCGATCATTCATTAAAAAAGGACTTCAATCATGAAAAAGATAATCGCCACTCTCGTTTTCGGTATCGGCGCCCTTGGCTTCCAGTCGGCAGGTTTTGCTGCGGACAGCGCCAAGGCGACTTATAAGGCAACCACCAAGCAAGCCGATATCGACTATAAAGTCGCCAAGGCAAAATGCGACGAGCAAAAAGGCAATGATAAAGATGTCTGTCTGAAAGAAGCCAAGGCGGCACATACAAGCGCTGTCGCCAATGCCAAGGCCGACCGTAAAACCAGCAACGCGCGCAAAGATGCAAACGAAGACAAGAACGATGCAAATTATTCCGCAGCCAAGGAAAAATGCGATGCGTTGAAGGGCGATGCGAAAGACAGTTGCGTCAATAACGCCCGTACCCAATACAAGCAATGATCGGCAATACGGCAGCACCAGTTTGCAACAGTACTAAAACACCGGTATTTGCCGGCGATAAAAGCTGAATCGGCGTTGATCGACAAAATCAACGCCATCAGCATAATCCATATCCATAGGAGATTTACATGACTATCATTAAACGCCTCGCCGCAGCTCTTTTCGCCCTATCATTGCTGGCGGTAGCCGGTTGCGCCTCTACCCCAACCCAGAACGGTCCCGGCGGCTACGTCGACGATGCCTACCTCACCACCAAAGTGAAGGCTGCCATTGTCAAGGAGCCAAATTTGAAGGCAACCGAAATCAATGTTGAGACCTTCAAGGGCACCGTGCAACTGAGCGGCTTCGTGGGCAGCAAGGAAGCAATCGAACGTGCCGGCACTGTTGCACGCAACGTCGAAGGCGTGAAGGCAGTCAAGAACGACCTGCATGTGAAATAAGCGTATATGTAATTGAATCCGGACAAATATTTGATTTGTCCGGATTCATTTTAAGGATTAAGAGTGCCAAGATGAAAACGGTTTAACAATTCATGTATAGTGAAAAGCCTTGGCATAGAATGAAATCTCACCCTTTACTAAAATAATTTAGTGGTGCAGATCGCTGTTCGCCCGGAAGTCCGATATCAGGCGAAACGCCTTCAACATCACTATTACCGTCGGTGTATACCTTCGCGATTCATTAAAGATATGATAAAAATTCTAGTAGTGGACGATCACGCGGTAGTGAGAGCAGGTGTACATCACTTTATTTCCGATATTCCCAATATGGAAATCGGTGGTGAAGCCAGCTCCGCAGAGGAAGCCATCCGCATGGTGCGTAATCAGGAGTGGGACATTGTCTTGCTCGATATCGCAATGCCGGACAAAAGCGGGGTTGAAGTCCTGAAACAGATCAAACGCGAAAAACCGAAATTACCCGTCCTGATGCTCAGCATGCATCCGGAAAACCGTTATGCCGTGCAGGTTTTACGCAGCGGCGCCAGCGGTTACGTCCAGAAAGAAGCGCTCGCAACCGAGCTCGTCAATGCAATTAATACCATTCTGCGCGGTCACAAATATATCAGTTACGGTGTCGCCGAACTGCTGACTACCGATCGCGATACCGATACGCAAAAACCCCTGCACGAAACGCTCTCCGAGCGCGAATACGAGATATTCTACAAACTCGGACAAGGTGAAGGCGTTACCAAAATCGCCGACGAACTATGTTTGAGTGTAAAAACCGTCAGTACCTACCGCTCACGTGTTCTGCAGAAAATGAACATGGCAAATAATGCCGACATAATTTATTACGCTATCAAGAATAATTTAATCGATTAATCGATGATGCTGCGGTTACCTCGTTACCGAAACACGATGTGGCACTTGCGGCGTTCCGCACCCTCTCTACGGGCGCAGATCGCAGGCCAAATTTTGCTACTAATGCAGGGATATTGTTGCAGATCACGCTGTAGCAATTTTGGAACTCACAATGACCCTAATTAATTCCACCATACCGAATCGGGCAGCGATTCGTATTTTCCTGGTAGAAGATTCCCCGGATGTACGTGACTTATTGATCGAAAATCTACAAGAGATTCCCGGCATCGACTATGCCGGTTTTTCCGAAACGGAAAATGACGCATTAAGCCGGTTGAATCAGGACAGCTACGACGTACTGATTCTCGATATACAACTGAAACAGGGCAACGGCATGAGCCTGTTGCAATCGCTGGCGCGCGCCAGTGTGCAAGCCAACGCGTTAAAAATAATCTTCAGCAACAATGTCAGCAATGCCTATCGCCAGGTCGGCGCTAAACTCGGCGTAGAATATTTTTTCGATAAATCGTCCGAATTTCTGCAATTGCGCCAATTTCTGGAAAACCTGGGTGCAAACACACGGCAATGATGATCCCGCAGCGATCTGCGTTAAAGTAGACAGTCGGTAAAACGGGGCTTAAATGGGCATGGATTCACAACACGACAGCCACAGCGACACGGCAGCCAAAGTCTTGCCTGCGGTGCAACATTCCGTCGATATTCTTTCCGTACGCCAAACGCATGCTTTCTGGATTGTCTCGATTGCCCGCGCGCTGGCCATTATCGTCCTGCTGATCGGCGGTTTTGTTTTCACGGCCAGCAACCTCGACGGCGCCTATCAGGCCGCTTTATCCAAATTGAGCAATATGGGCGGCGGTACTGCCGCGGGCTTCATGCTGGCCGGTCTGGCGTTGTATCTGCAATGCCTGGAAGGTGGCCGGCTGCAGCGCATCGGCGTGCAGATCTGTTCTGTCCTGTTGCTATTGTTGGGCGCCGCCAGCCTGTTATTGCCATGGGGCAGCGCTATCTTTCCCGCAACGGGGATGCGGCTCAGTCACATACATCCGGCGTGTGCGCTGGCGTTCATACTGGCTGCCATGACCCTTGCCCTGCACGACATGCGCATCAGGACCGATCGCTATCCGGCTGAATATCTGGCTTGCGCCATTATCGTGATGAATCTGATTGCCCTGCTGGGCTACGCTTATCAGCTCGGCCCAATGATGCAATTATTGCAACATAATAATGTGCCGCTGCCTTCCGCCATTACCTTCCTTTTTTTCGGCGTCGGCTGCCTGATGTCGCGCCCCGGCCATCATTTGATGTCGATTATTGTGCGCAATGCGCCGGGCGGCCAGATGCTGCGCCGCTCCTTGCCGCAAATGCTGGCGTTGCTGGTAATGGTCGACTGGCTGGTGGATTGGGGCGCTCGGCAATCCTATTACGATTACCGCGCCATTTCGCCGCTGCTGACTTTAATCAATTGCGCGCTTATTCTGCTGATTTTCTGGCGCACCGCCGCCCGCGTGGACCACGAATACGGCGCGCGCATACAGAATGCCGCAGCACTGGCCGAAACTACCGCGCTGCTGATTGCCGTCAGCGACAATACCCACGATCCGATTTTCGTCAAAGACAATCAAGGCCGCCTGATTTTCGCCAATCCGGCCACGCTGAAGCAATTCGGCAAGACCTGGGATAAAGCGATCTATCGCAACAGCCGCGATCTTTATCCCGATGCCGACGAGGCCGATAAAATCGATCGTGAAGACCGCCACATCATGGGCACCAAAGTCTCCGAAACACTCGAACAAACACTCCATTTGCCGACCGGCGTCGTTACCTACCAGACCACCAAGGCGCCCTGGCTCGACAAACGCGGCAAAGTACTCGGCGTGGTAGGTATCAGCACCGATATCACCGCACGCAAACTGGCCGAGGATTCCCTGCGCGAACGCGAATCGCAACTGGAAAAAACCGTCATCGAGCGCACGACTTTGCTGCGCGAGCTGACCAACCATCTGGAAACCGTGCGTGAAGAAGAAAAACAGGCGATCGCCAGGGAGCTGCACGACAACATGGGCGCCTCCCTGACCGCCCTGAGCATGCATCTGGAAACCGTCTACAAGCTCTTTCCGGAAGATGAAAAGTGGGTGGATCGCAAAGGCCGCATACAGGCACTGGTCAATGCACTGGTCGCCACCACACGCCGCATTCAGACCGAACTGCGCCCGAACATGCTGGATCTGTTCGGCCTGAAGGCCGCGATTGTAGAGCAACTCGATGAGCTGGCGCAGCGTTCCGGCCTGGTCTGCAAGGCCAGCATGCCGGACGAAGACGTGACGGTCGGCCATCAAATGGAAATCGCGATCTACCGCATGTTGCAGGAAATATTGAACAACGTGACCAAGCATGCCAACGCCACCAGAATCGACGTCATTCTCGATGTCGACGAGGATCGGCTGGCCCTGACGGTACGCGACGACGGCGTCGGCATCAGCGATGAAAGACGCGGCAATACCACTACTTACGGCCTGCGCGGCCTGCGTGAGCGCGCCACCTTCTTCGGTGGCAATGTCGACATCCGCAGCAACGGCGGTAAAGGCACTGCTATCGCCATTGAAATTCCATTGGCGCCGCCTACCGGACTCTGAAGCCGGTTTGCATACACGCCGCAACCCTCCCCCTGCTCCCCTCGCAACATCCCTGTTTGTAATACGCCTGTAATACTCCTTTTTCTCCTACACCGGAAAGCGTAGCCGTCCTATATTTGGCCGGTTGAGCCCCGCTTAATATAGCCAGGTCGAACACAAAGCTTGAAAACATGCCATGAGCGCTACTCTCAAATTGTCGTCAATGTCGATTATGGCAGTTGTTCTTTTTGCAATATATTTTTTATGCACAATGCGTTTCCTGCATGACGAACACTATTTCTTGGTGGCATTTTCGTAATCCACGGTAACGCACTATTACCAACACCCAAAGGAGAACAAATATGAACAAGGATCAAGTTAAAGGCGCAGTAAAAGAAGCTGTCGGCAATGTTCAACAAAAAACCGGCGAAGCGACTGGCAATACCAAACAGCAAGTCAAAGGCGCTGCAAAACAGGTCGAAGGCAATGTCCAAAAGAACTACGGTAATGTCAAGGAAGCCGTTAAAGATGCCAACAAGGCCGACAAGTATTAAGCACGCACTGCCAGCTCGAATGTTCAGGCAAATCCTGTAATCCGCTAGCCCGATCCAGCAAGCCGCTTGCGGCCTGCCGGATCGTGTCGTTTTAGCGAATCGCATCTGCAATTCGCCGGCAATAGCAAAGGAACGCAATTATGGCCAATTCCCCATTTAAAGATACGAATGACAAGACCCGCCCGGTTACCGGACTGTTTCTCGATCGCGAGAGCGCGGAACGTGCCTACCGGTCTGTCACTGAGCTCGGTTATGAACCCGCCGATATCAATTTGGTGATGTCCGACGACACGCGCAAACGTTATTTTTCCGGCGACGATTCGGCCGAAACCGAATTAGGCAGCAAAGCTGCTGAAGGCGCCGGCATCGGCGGCGCAATCGGCGGCACCTTGGGCGCCATCGTCGGCGCCATTGCCGCTGCGGGCACCACGTTGGTATTGCCCGGCCTGGGGCTGGTCATCGCCGGCCCTATTGCTGCTGCTCTGGCCGGTGCCGGCGCGGGCGGCGCTACCGGCGGCATCATCGGCGCACTGGTCGGCTGGGGCATTCCGGAAGAACGTGTCAAGCACTATGAATCCGGCCTGAAGGAAGGCGGCATCCTGCTGAGTGTCAGGCCTCGCTCCGATGCAGACGCCAAGCGTTTCGAACAGGAATGGAAAGAGAGCCGGGGCGAACACGTCTACTGGTGACAAATGATATCAAGCGTAAAAGAGAACAGCATGACAATCGTAATGACAGTCCCAATGATCGCCAATACAAGTTATCTACGTAATGCAAGCGGCAATACAAACGGTAATACCAACGGTATTACCGGCACACCGCAAATACTTCCCGCCATACAAGCTGCATCACAGCCGCGCATGCTCCGTTTTCGGGAACCGGCCTTGCAGTTGAAGGCCGTGTGGCGCGATTGCCGGCATGCCGCGGAAGGTCTGCGTAATGCAGATACCCTGAAAAATATTTGCCTGCGCATTTGCACTGAATTGCGTTTGAGCGTCATGGGCAATGCATTTTTCCAGTTTGAACCGAGCGGCGTCGCCGGTACCATTTTGATGAACGGTTCGCATCTCGCCATTCATACCTGGCCGGACCATCGCTTGCTCAAAGCGGATATTCAGCTTTCGAACGGCGCCACCCGCGGCGACGCGCTGGTCTTGCTGGAACAGCTGGAATCATGCTTTCAGCCTGCGTACAGCAGCATCGATCGCCATATCGATCGTGATGGCCGCTTTGCCAAAATCCGCCGATCCTCAACGGCCGCCCCCGCACTTTCCAACGTGCAATTCAATTAGAAATCCCAATGTGCGTCCTTCAATTCCTTGTAGGACAAGTCCCACAGAACAATCAGATTAAGACGGATGCAGAAAATCAACCGTTTCTGTGAAGATGCTTCCATAGAGTAGCGGCACTGCCGAAGCTCAGTTGGGATAAAAAGGATAACGGATGAACACCACAACGTGGAAATGGATATTAGCGGCAAATTGCCTGATCGCTTCGTCGGCCTCTTTTGCCGGCGGCCCCATCGATCCGCATGTTGATGCTCGTATCGGCGCTCACAGTGCACATGCCGGCGTCCATTCGGGAATACGCAATTCACTAGGCGATGTTCGCCATATGCCCAAGACTGTCGCGCTCGATAAATCCAAATTCCAGTATATGGATTCAGCGCCTATTTACAACAACCATCATGTGCGTGCTGCGGTAATGGTGATTGAGAGGAGGCCCGATAAACAGAGTCAGTGTTCCCTGCTGAAAGGCGAGGCGAAACATCACTGTTATGAATTATCGATGCCGACCTGACAGCACACTAGATTCAACGGTGCCGGCAGCTTATTCATTTCACATCTAAATTAATTATAAAGAGGCACACAAATGAATTCGATCAAGAAAGTAGCGGCAACTTCCCTGACACTTTGCTTACTGATCGGCTTGAGCGCCTGCAGCGGCATGAGTCCGCGCGGCCGCGATACGGCAATCGGCGCCGGTGTTGGCGCCGTGGGCGGTGCGGCATTGACAGGCGGTAGCGGTCTCGGCACTGTCGGTGGCGCGGCTGTCGGCGGTGTAATTGGTAACCAGATCGGCAAGTAAGCAAGAAGTAGTAAGAAGTAAACAAACACCAAGCAAGCAGGTAAGGTCTTCGTGCCAGTAATGATTTGCTAAGGAATATCATGCAAACCAATTTAATGCCTCGCGCGCCGTTGTTTAGCGCTACCGCTAAATATCGGGCACATAGGGCGCCAGTGCCCACGCCGATCGAAGATCCGATCCCCGGTCAAGTGCCCGGCAACGACCCTGTGCCGCATCAAGACCCGACTACGATTGAAGATCCGATTCCCCATCAAGTCCCGACACCGCCTCCGGTCAACGATCCGCCACCAGCGTAATTGCGTCCTTGATGTACTAAACGGTATCTGAAATCGGCAACCGCGATCATCCGTATCGCGGTTGCTTTTTGCGTATAGCTTTACCGAGAATATTATCGATACCTTGAACCAAATTGCAGAGCTGATCAAACTTGAACGCGACGATTTGCTTTCGCGCTGGCGTGCGCAAGTCCGGGAACTGCCATCGGCGGCCGGATTAACTACACCGACCCTGAACGACCACATTCCATCACTGCTCACCGAACTGGCAAATGCTTTCGAGAGTAGCGCCGATGCATCGATTCCCGAGACATTAGCCCACGGAACACCGCCGGCACACGGGCTGCAACGCCTGCAGGAAGGCTTCGAAATCGTTGAAGTTGTCGCAGAATATAATATTTTACGGGGCGTTATTCACGACATGGCCAGCAGTCATAATTTGACGCTCCAGGGCCGTCCTTTTCATATCCTCAACCGGGTGTTCGACAGCGCCATCGGGCTTGCCGTTCAAACCTATTCCACCCACCGCGCACTGGAAATCCAGCAACGCCGCAGTGACTACCTGACCTTTATCGCGCATGATCTGCGCACACCGCTCAATGCGGTCGGGCTGGCAACCAAAGTATTGGAAGGCATTACCAAGGACGACCCCAACGACAGCAATACACAACGCATGGTCAATATCCTGCAGCGGCATGTTTCGCTAATGAATGCGCTGATCGGCAAAGTGCTGGATGAAAATGCCCACGTGCAAACCGAAAACGGACTGCGCCTGCAGCGCCGCAATCTGGATTTCTGGCCGTTGGTGGAAAGTCTGGTCTATGACCTGAACCCGATTGCAGGGACCGGCAGCACCAAGCTGCTGAATCTGGTCCCGGAAGACTTGGCCGTTTATGCGGACGCCGGCCTGCTGCAGCGCATCATGCAAAATCTGATCGCCAACGCCATTCAGCATACGCCGCGCGGCACTGTGGAAATAAAGGCGCAGTCCACCGAACGCGGCGGCATCGAATGTTGGATCAAGGATAACGGCTGCGGCATCGCACCGGAGCGCCTGAAAGCGATATTCAAGAAATTTGAATCGGACGGTGGAGAAAGCGGCGGCCTGGGTTTGGGACTGGCGATTTTCAAAACCTTCGTCGAAGCCCATGGCGGCCATGTGCATGTCGAAAGCCAACTGGGGCAAGGTTCGGTTTTCAGCTTTACGCTGCCGGGTCCGATGGACGGTAATTGAAGTTGCGAAATTAAGGGCGTCCGGGGGGGGGTGGGGG
>DASYCG010000092.1:0-18806 GCA_036500325.1 Herbaspirillum sp.
GCGATCCTCCCTTCGACACGCTGCGCTGCTCAGGGCTATCGGAAACCCACGCCGCTAGCGGCTGCTCAGGACGAACGGTTTTTTATGCGATCAGAGAAGCCTTCGTTAAATGCATAAAGAAAAGCGGGAACGAGCGGTAAGTGGTGTGGGTATGCGCCAAACAATCAGGAAAATATTGGGTTGAGCGAAGCGGATATTTTTCGTCTGGTGCGTACCCGCACCGCTTACTGATCGTTCTCGCGACCGCACAGCCGCACAGTCGAGTAGTGTAGAAGCCCCCTGTCCTAAAAAACCACATTATTCAAAAATCCCATTGACACTGTGCATAAGCACACTTTATACTCCAAAACATGAATAAATCCATTGCCCGAGATGAATGTAATTGCTTCGCGCTACGTCAGGCGGCGCGTTACGTCACCCAAATTTATGAACGGCATTTGGCGGAAGTAGGCCTTACGGCTGCGCAATTTACAATTTTGTCCAAACTGTCGCGTCTGCCGGATCGCACCATGATGGAACTGTCCGAATCGATGGTGATGGAGAGGACTACGCTGGTGCGTGCTCTCAAGCCTCTCCAGCGTGATGGATTGATCGCCACCAAATCATCGGAACATGATGCCCGGGCGCAAGTATTCCGTCTCTCGGAAAGCGGCGAAAAGATATGGGAACAAGCAGTAGTCGCCTGGAATGGCGCGCAGGAAGAATTTGAAGCGAAGACCGGTACTGCTGAAGCCAAGTCGCTGCGGACAGAGTTATTCAACTTGACCGGGGCAGGACAGCTTGCCTGATTGCCTGTAAAAACGGAAATTGGGTAACGGGAATCAAGTAACAAGAATTAAATAACAAGAAGTAAATAAGCAGTAAATAAGCAGTAAACCGATGGGCGGCGTGAATAAAAAATATCGCGCCTTTTTTTAAATAAAATAGTGTGCATACGCACACATAACGGCACAAAAAATCATGTCTACTACTCCATTAACTGTCATATCGCCAGGCAACGCCACCGCTCCAGAGACTAACCCACCGGTACGCAAGACCCCGTGGATGCGCTGGGCCATCGTCGCCGTGGTCGTCGTCCTGATCGCTTCCGGTGTCAACTGGCTGATGGTTGGGCGCTTCGTGGAAAGCACGGACGATGCGTATGTCGGCGGCGACGTTACCGTGATGGCGCCGAAGGTGAGTGGATTCGTCACCAAAGTGCTGGTGCAGGACAATCAATACGTCAATGCAAATCAGGTTCTGGTGCAGCTCGATTCACGCGACTACGATGCACGGCTGGCGCAAGCGGATGCCGATGTTCAAAGCGCCGAAGCGGCAGTGGTCGAATTGCAGGCCAGGAAATCGCTGCAGCTTGCCACCATCGGCGAACAGTCCGCGCAAGTACGCGCATCGGCAGCCGAATTGACCCGCAGCGAACAGGACCAGACGCGTTACCGCGAACTGGTGAAAGACAATGCGGTCTCGGATCAACTGGTCGAACGCGCGCATTCGGATGCTTCCAAAGCACACGCCGCAGTCGATCGCAGCAATGCCTCGTTGCTGGCTGCGCAACGCCAGATATCGGTGCTGGACGCGCAGATCGCCAATGCCCAGGCGCGTATCGCCATGGCTAAAGCGACGCAACGGGTCGCGGCGCTGAACGTTGAATATACGACCGTCCGTGCGCCGATCGCCGGTTACATCGGCAACCGCACCGCGCGCGTCGGCACGCTGGCCAATGTCGGCATATCGCTGTTAACCGTAGTGCCTGCCAAAGACCTGTGGGTAGATGCCAATTTCAAGGAAGATCAGCTCAAGAAAATGCGCCTGGGCGATACGGCAAAAGTGTCGTTCGATGTCTCGGGCAGCACCATTAACGGCGTCGTCGAAAGCGTGGCGCCGGCAACCGGCTCTACATTCAGCCTGCTGCCGGCTGAAAACGCCACCGGCAATTTCACGAAAATCGTGCAGCGCGTGCCGGTGCGGATTCGTCTTGAAGTACCGAAAGAAATGCAAAATGTCCTGCGGCCTGGCCTGTCTGCGACAGTGAAGGTGCAGTTGGATACGAAACTGGACTCAGCCCGTCCACAACAGAATCTGTGAGCAGCGACGCCATCATGACTACCGCTTCCGTTCTTAGAAATCCCGCCGACGATCCGCTGCGCTTGCGCATCTTCACGTTCGGGCTGATGTGCATCGGCTATTTCATGGCCATGCTCGACATCCAGATCGTCGCTTCGTCGCTGAAAGATATCGGCGGCGGATTATCGGCAAGCCAGGACGAGCTGTCATGGGTTCAGACAGCCTACCTGATCGCCGAGATCATGGTCATTCCAATGTCCGGCTGGCTGACGAAAGTATTCTCCACACGCTGGGTGTTTACCGTTTCAGCGTTGGGTTTTACCGTGACCAGCATGCTGTGCGGCCTGGCATGGGACATCAATTCGATGATCCTGTTTCGCGCATTGCAGGGCGCACTCGGCGCTGCAATGATTCCGACCGTTTTCACCACGGTGTTCGTCCTGTTTCCAGAGCCGAAGCAACGGGTCTTGGCGGCCACGACCGTCGCCACACTCGCATCGCTGGCGCCAACCATCGGCCCGGTATTGGGCGGATGGATTACCGCGCAATGGTCGTGGCACTGGCTGTTTTATATGAACGTCCTGCCTGGTATCGCTCTCACCGTGCTGGTCCCGAAACACATCAACGTCGACCAGGCCGATACCTCGCTGCTAAAGAAGGGCGACTATCTCGGCATCGTGCTGATGTCCACTTTTCTTGGTTGCCTCGAATACGTACTGGAAGAGGGACCGCGTAAAAACTGGTTCGGCGATAGTGCAATCCTGGTCTGCGCATGGATCGCGGGCATCAGCGCGTTCCTGTTCTTTGTGCACGCCTTCACGGCGGAAGATCCGGTGGTCGATCTGCGGGCGCTGGCAATACGCAACTTCGGCATCGGTAGCCTGCTGTCGTTCATCACCGGTATCGGCCTGTTTTGCTCGGTGTTTCTGACACCGGTTTTCCTGGCGCGCGTGCGCGGAATGGATTCGTTGGAAATCGGATTGTCGATGTTGTCGGTCGGTTTATTCCAGTTGGTCGGCACGGTCGCCTATCCCATTCTCGCGCCGCGGCTCGGTATGAAAAATGTACTGTTCGTCGGTCTTGCGCTATTCGGCTTGAGTATGGTCTTTTATATACCGTTGACCAATCAGGCGGGCTGGCAGGAATTATTGCTGCCGCAAGCGCTGCGCGGTTTTTCGCA
Source organism: Herbaspirillum sp. (assembly GCA_036500325.1). Taxonomy (GTDB): domain Bacteria; phylum Pseudomonadota; class Gammaproteobacteria; order Burkholderiales; family Burkholderiaceae_D; genus Herbaspirillum. Next base: position 3,242 of record DASYCG010000092.1, read on the forward strand.
ACCGTGGTGCGTGGCGCCGGTGGTGACCATGGCGCTGGGCTCGTTGCCGCCATCGCGCTTGAAATCGGCCAGCGGACTGTTCAATCTGATGCGCAATCTGGGCGGCGCGATCGGTATTGCGGTCTGCAGCACGATGCTGAACGATCGCCTGAATCTGCATTACCAGCGTCTGGATGAGCACGTTACGGTCGGCAAGCCCATCGTCGAGTCGCTGCTGCAACAACAGGCCGCGCATCTTGCAGCGGTCGGCGGCAGCGCGCTCAACGGCGCCGGCGCCACGCTCAGCCTGATGCACTCGCTGATCATGCGCGAAGCGCTGGTCATGACATTTTCCGATGCCTTCTACATGGTTGCGGTCTGTATCGCCGTCGGTCTGGTCAGCGCGTTTTTTACGCGGCCGTTCGGCAATACCCCGCCGCCGCCGGAAGCTCACTGATATTCACTAATGCTCATTAATTCGCCAAGGTTAATCATATGAAATCGATACTCTTAAAAACGATGGCCAACGCGGCGCTGTTGCCAATTTTCCTGGCGCTTGCCGCCTGCGCTGTGCAACCTGAGAAACACGCCGATCTTTCCGACACGGTCAAGACTGTTGCACCGGCTGCGTGGCAAGTCGACGCGCCAGCGGCGACAGTGGATGCCGACGCCTGGTGGAAGCAGTTCGGCGATCCCGTCATGCATCAATTGGTGGCATCGGTGTTGAGCAATAATCTGAATCTGCAGGCAGCGGTGGAACGCGTCCGGCAGGCGCAGGAAATAGCGACGCAGCGCGGCGCGGCTTTGCTGCCGGAATTGAGTGCCACCGCGATTGCCGCCAATGTGCGGCAGAACACGCCGCCGCCGCTGGGGTATGTGCGAGAGGCCGGCGTCGGTTTGTCGGCCAACTGGACGCCTGACGTATTCGGCGGCGAGCGCTTATCGGTGCTGGCGGCGCAGGCCGGCGTATCGGGCAGCAAGGAAGCGCTGAATGCATTGCGTCTGGCGCTTGCAGCGAACACTGCGGCGGCCTATATCGATTTGCGTTGGGCGCAATCGGATATGCAGATACTTAAAGACAACGAAGCAATTCGCACCCGCGCGCTGAAGCTGACCAAGGAACGCTTGCAATATGGTCTTGCGACACAGCTTGATGTTGCGCGTGCGCAGAATCAGTTGAGCGATGTGCAGGCGCGCATCCCGCGTGTGCGGTCCGCGATTCAACATCAGTTGAGCTTGATCGCCGTTTATTCAGGCACTACGCCCGAGCATTTCGAAAACCCGGCATTGGCCGATCGATACGCGATCCCGGTGCCGGCGCAAACCGCGCCGCAGGTATTGCCATCGCAAGCGTTGTTGAACCGGCCCGATGTGCGCGAAGCTTATGCCGTTGTCGAGCAGCGGGCGGCTGAAGTCGGCGCGGCAAAAGCGCAGCGTTATCCGCAATTCAAATTGAGCCTGACCGATGGGCTGCTGGCGTCTTCGTATCTGGGCGCACCGACTTTATTCGACAATCTGTTCAGCGCGGCGCTCAGTGCGACCAGCCCGATCTTCAATGCAGGGCGCATCACGGCCGGTATCAATCAAAACGAAAGCAAGATGCGCGAATCGCAACTCGGTTTGCAGCAACGGATATTGGAAGCTTTGAAGCAAGTGGAAGATGCGCGCAGCGATCTGATGAGCAGCGGCGAACAGGCCGGACGGCTTGACGGTGCGCTTGATGCTTCCAATCAGGCGTTGCAGCTTTCCAATCGTCTGTATAAGGGAGGCGCCCTGGATTTTCTGGATGTGCTGACGGCGCAAGAGGTGTTTTTGAAGGATTCGCAATCGCTGAATCAGGCCAAGCGCGATCATGCGCTGGCGGCGGTGGCTTTGTATCGGTCGCTGGGTGGTGGTTGGCAGATCGATGGTAGCACTGTGGATCAAAGTATTGCTGCGGTATCGGTGCGGTAGTGCGGTGATGTGATTGCCTGTTCGATTCGTGACATGGCGGGCTGTTGTACTTCGTTCGTGTCATTCCGGCGGCCTGCGGCCGCCTCCCTTCTTTACCTCACTGCGCACAACACCCCGCCATGTCACGAATCGAACAGGCACTTCGGCAGTTCTACAACTACATGGAAGGGCCGATGTCATTAGTCGATGCGGCTTCAATTTCAGCCAACGCCGTCGGGTTCAGTTTCGGTTCGCCTATCTTGCGGAGCTTGTTGCGATCGGTATGGCGGAACGGCTCTGTCTGCCCCGGGATGATCAGAATTGTCTCCTGTTCGTAAGACCATGTGCCGTCGTCGTTAATGTCGACTGTGATGGTGTAGCGATCGGTGCGGAAGGCGTATTCGATAAACGGATTGGAAAGAATGCCGTTTGTTGTAGAGCCTCGTACCGCCTCCAGGCTGAACGTTTTTGCATCTGCCGTGGTCACGCCGGTGGCCATTACTGTTTGGCCGCGCGGTATCGAGACCGTCTGCATTACCGCGCCGGTGGCAGGTTCCCATAGCCAATAGCCGACCTGATCGTGGAAGGTCTCGACTTTGTCCGGTTCCAGGATGTGAAGGTGATAACGCAGGCCGTAGAAAATCTGCGGGCCGTTGGTTTGCGCATCGATCGGATGCAGTTCGATGCGTTCGATGAAGGCGCGTTTCTGAGGGCCGTCTGCCTTCGGGTTGACGTCGAGACCGCGTTCGCCGATCCAGATGCCGGCCATGCCTGTCAGGGGACCGAGGTTGGCCAGCGTGTCCGAGTCCGGCTCAGGTTCTGTATAGATGTCTTTTGGGTAAGTTTCCATGGCGCCTTTGCGGTTTTAATTTGATGTGCAGTCTCCCATAGATCGTATTGCGCCTGCAATCCTGACACAAAAAATGCAAACGTATGCAGTCACATTACACATGTAAAAATCAACCAAAATATAGAATCCAATAGCTATTATTGAACGATTTCCCCATTTCTAATTTTCATTTGACAAAGCTTATTTCGAGCGGTTAGACTATTTTATGCAAACGATTGCATTAATTTGCACAAGCCCCCATTGGAAAGTGAAATGAAAGAAAACAAGATCATCGATAGCGAAGCCGTCATCACCGGGATCGTCAAAGAGGCGATGAGCCGCACCGGCAATCCGCGGCTGAAACAGGTCATGGAATTGCTGGTAGAACATGCCCACGCCTTCATTCGCGAAGCCAATCTGACCGACGCCGAACTGGAAGCAGGCCTGGACTTCATCGGCCGTATCGGGCAAGCCAACAGCGACGATCATAACGAGGTCATTCTGGCCTCGGATGTATTGGGGATTTCAACTCTGGTCGCGTATCGCAATAATCCGCAGGATCAAGGACAGAGCGCCGCCGCGCTGCTGGGCCCGTTCTGGCGGGACGGTTCGCCGGACTGTAAATGCGGCGACAACATCGCGCGCTCCGAGACTCCCGGAATCGCCACTTTCGTCAAAGGCGCCGTACGCAATATTGCCGGCGTTCCCATGGAGAATGTCACGGTCGATATCTGGCAGGCATCTCCAGTGGGTCTGTATGAAAATCAGGATCCGAACCAGGCCAACATGAATCTGCGCGGGAAGTTTCGCACCGACGCGCAAGGAAAATATCACTTCCGTACGGTTCGTCCTGCCGGCTATCCGGTGCCTACGCACGGGCCCATCGGCGAATTGCTGCGCGCGCAGAATCGCAATCCTTATCGCCCTGCGCATATTCACTTCATGGTCTCCGCGCCGGGATACAAAACGCTGATTACACAAGTCTTTGCGGATGATTCCGAGCATTTGTATTCGGATGTCGTTTTCGGCGTAACAAAACCGTTAATCGGCCATCTGCAATTTCACGAACATCACGATCAGCCGACACCGGAATATCCGGATGCGCCGCCACTGGACGGGTACTTCACCCTGACTTACGACTTTGTACTGGAGGAGGGCGAATCTACCTTTCCCCGGCCACCGATTAAATAATCGAATTAAATAATTAGATAGGAATGCGAATGCCTGCGTCAAAAAATCAATCTCTTGAAGGTAAAGTTGCCGTCATCGTCGGCGGTACCGGCGGGATCGGCAAAGCGACCGCACAGCGTCTTGCGGCAGCAGGCGCGCGCGTGGTTGTTCTGTATCGGGATAACAAGGAAGGCGCCGGCAAACTGGTCGCGGCCTTGCCCGGGCAAGGGCACGGTGCGTTGTGCGCGGTAGTGGAAGATAGCGCCACGCTGGTGCAAGCCGCCGCCGGTGTGGCTGCCGAGTGGGGCCGGGCCGATATTTTGGTGAACGCCGCCGGTTTCACCAAGCCGATTCCGCACGCCGATCTCGATGCATTGGATGACGAATTGATCGATCGGATGTTCGCCGTCAACTGGCGCGGTCAGTTTGCGGCCATTCGCGCATTTACCCCGTTGCTGCGCGCATCCGGAAGCGGCCTCATCGTCAATATTTCATCGATCGCGGCGAGCACCGGCATCGGCAGCAATGTCGCGTATTGCGCAGCAAAGGCCGGCATGGACATCATGGCGGTTTCGCTCGGCCGTGCGCTCGCGCCGGAGATCCGGGTGCTCAATGTCTCGCCCGGCGTAGTAGATACCCAATTCGTTCCCGGCCGCGATCAGGTGTGGAACGCCAAGCAGGCCGGCACCACGCCGCTCAAACGGATCGGCACGCCGGACGATATCGCGGCGGCGGTAGAGGCGTGCGCCACAACATTGATATTTTCCACCGGCACCACCATTCACGTCGACGGCGGTCGTCGGCTTGGCTCGGCGTAAAGATCATCATGCAAGAAAAAGTCATCATTACCTGCGCCATTACCGGCAATCTCACCAAGCCCGATGCCCATCCGGCGCTGCCGATCACGCCGCAGCAGATCGCCGAATCCGCACTCGATGCGGCGGTCGAAGGGGCGGCTGTTGCGCACATTCATGTCCGCGATCCAGAAACGGGCCGGCCATCGATGAAGATCGAGTATTACCAGGAAGTCATCGAGCGCATACGCGAGAAAAACCCGGCATTGATCATCAATCTGACGACCGGTCCCGGCGGGCGTTTCATCCCCAGTGAAGACAATCCGCAAGTGGCTGCGCCGGGCAGCACGCTGATGGTGCCGGAGCTGCGTGTCGCGCACATCGTCGCGTTGCGCCCCGATATCTGCACGCTGGATTTGAATACGATGAATTCCGGCGGCGAGGTCGTCATTAATACGCCGCGCAATGTCACGCGGATGGCGAAATTGATTATGGAGGCCGGCGTGATGCCGGAAATCGAACTGTTCGATTCCGGCGATGTGCATCTGGCGCACGATCTGATCCACGCAGGCGTATTGCCCGGTCCCGGTTTATATAGCCTGGTGCTTGGCGTCAAGTACGGCTTTGCGGCCACCCCGGAAACCATGCTTTACGCCCGGAATCTATTGCCGGCAGGCGCGATATGGACCGGCTTCGGCATCGGCCGCCACGAATTCCCGATGGTTGGGCAATCCTATTTATATGGCGGGCATGTTCGTGTCGGCTTTGAAGACAATCTTTATATGTCCAAGGGCGTGCTGGCGCCGAGCAACGGGGCGCTGGTGCGGCGCGCGCGCGCGATTGTCGAGGCGATGGGCGGCGAGATCGCCACGCCTGTGCAGGCAAGAGCGATTTTAGGGCTCGCCGCATGAAACCCCTTCAATCCGCTCTTCCCGGTGTGACCGTGCACGTATTAAAAAATCCCGAGGTCGATGCGACGGTGTTCGTCGCCGCCGGCGCGGTGGTCGTATGCGATGTCCGCATCGCGGCGCATGCGTCCATTTGGTACGGATGTGTGATTCGCGGCGATGTGCAGCACATATCGATCGGCGAGCGCAGCAATATTCAGGACGGCGTCATCATCCATGCCACTACCGGCGGCATGCCGACGCTGATCGGCGCGGATGTCACCGTCGGGCACGCTGCCGTGCTGCACGGATGCACGATCGAAGACGGCGCGTTCATCGGCATCGGCGCGCGGGTGCTGGATGGCGCCACAGTCATGCGCGGCGCCATGCTGGCCGCGGGCGCTGTTTTGACGCCGCGCAAAACGGTCCGCACGGGAGAACTGTGGGCCGGCAATCCGGCGAAATTGTTGCGAAATTTGAACGATGGCGAATGCGCCGGCATGAAGCTCAACGTCCTGCGCTATATGGCGCTCGCCGAACATTACCGCAAGCATCAACCAAACATTTACAGAATGGAGCAGCAAGCATGACCGCAATACGTGTTTTTGAAAAAGCCGAAAATAGCGATTCACTGGTGTTGTCGATTGTCGAAGCGGTGCGGCCGAAAGCCGGACCGCAGCAGTGCGTGATCGAGGTGCATGGCGCCGGCGTCAATCCGAGCGATGTCAAGGCAACGCTTGGCGCGATGTCGCATGCGGTCTGGCCGCGTACTCCCGGCCGCGATTACGCCGGTATCGTATTGGAAGGGCCGCAGCATTTGATCGGCAAGGCAGTCTGGGGCAGCGGCGGCGAACTCGGCATCAGCCGCGACGGCACGCACGGAAAATATCTGCTGGTCGACACGCTTAGCGTGCGGGAAAAGCCGGCGACGATGAGCATGCTGGAGGCAAGCGCGGTGGGCGTGCCGTTCATCACGGCGTATGAAGGCCTGCGCCGTGCAGGCATGCCGAAGAAGGGCGATGTCGTGCTGGTGTTCGGCGGCAACGGCAAAGTGGGCCAGGCAGCGATCCAACTGGCCACGCGCGCGGGAGCACGGGTGTTCGGTGTGCAGCGCGTGCAGCAAGGATATCGGGGACATGCAACTTCGACTGTGGACATGATTGATGCGAGTGCCGTCGACGTCGCCGATTACGTCAGAAAACAGACCGATGGCCACGGTGCGGATATTGTCTTTAACACAGTGGGCAGCCCCTATTTCGAGCAGGCCAATCGCGCCATGGCAAAACGGGCAAAGCAGATATTCATTTCGACGATCGACCGCGCGGTGCCGTTCGATATCTTTGCGTTCTATCGGGGCCAGCACACTTTCGTCGGTATCGACAGCCTGGCGCTGAGCAGCGTCGATTGCGCGGAAATTCTGGATCATCTGACGCCCGGTTTCAATGATGGAAGCTTGAAGCCGTTTCCGGTGCTCGAGACGCATGTTTATAAATTAGCTGATGCCGTGCAGGCTTATCGGGCCGTCCTCGGCGGTTCCGTCGAACGCGTGGTGGTGCAGCCGTGAACCTCACGCGATTCGGCGCAGCGCAGCAGTACTTTCCGCCCAATCACGAGGGCATGTATTGCATGCGCCTGCAGGGCCGTGAGGCAGGTCCGGCCGATACCGTCTGGATGGGTGTTTCCCATATTCTTCCCGGCGGCGGAACCACGCTGGACGCATCGCCGGTTGAAAAATTCTATGTGGTGCTTGAAGGCCACGTCACCATTGTTACCGAGAACGGAGAAGAAACCCTGGCCACGCATGATTCCTGCAGGCTGGCGCCGGGAGAAAAAAGGGCATTAAAAAACAGGACAAACCTGCCGGCGACAATTTTGTTGGTAATGCCGTTCGAAAAGCCGGGTTAAGCATTTTCTGCCGGACGCTAGTTCCGGGTCCGGATTTCTGCAGCAAGCGCATCAAAAACACTATTTCCAAAACTGTATTTTAAAAATTATAAATAACTGGAGAGACACATGGAAAACGTAATAATTCAAGATCCCCCCTTGGCGGGTTCGCCGGAGGTCACGGCAAAGAAGAAACCTTTTTATCGCGTGCTTTACATACAGGTGTTGATCGCCATTGCAATCGGGATCGCGCTCGGCCATTTCAGTCCGGTGACCGCAGCCGAGATGAAGCCCCTGGGCGACGGATTCATCAAGTTGATCAAAATGCTGATTGCGCCGGTGGTGTTTTGCACGGTCGTCTCCGGCATAGCAGGCATGCAGGACATGCGCAAAGTCGGCCGGGTCGGCGGCAAGGCCTTGCTGTATTTCGAAATCGTTTCCACATTTGCCTTGGTCATCGGGCTCGTCGTAGGCAACTGGGTGAAGCCGGGCGCGGGCTTTAACGTCGATCCGACAACGCTCAACAGCAAAGCAGTCATGGATTACGCCGGCCAGGCAAAGAACCTGTCGGCGACCGATTTCGTGATGAATATTATTCCCGATACAGTGGTCAACGCCTTCTCTAAAGGCGATGTCCTGCAAGTCTTGCTGGTATCGATTTTGTTCGGACTCGCTTTATCGGTACTGGGTCAACGCGGAAAACTCTTCACCGATGTCATCGATACGGTTTCGCATGCAGTGTTCGGCGTGGTTAACATCGTGATGAAATTCGCGCCGATCGGCGCGTTCGGCGCAATGGCGTTCACCATCGGAAAATTCGGTATCGGATCGCTGATTCCGCTTGCCAAACTGGTCGGCTCGTTTTATCTGACCTCATTCCTGTTCGTTTTTATCGTGCTGGGTCTGATTGCAAAATTCGCCGGCTTCAGTATTTGGAAATTCCTTAAATACATCAAAGAAGAAATTCTGCTGGTGCTGGCGACCAGTTCTTCCGATACCGCACTGCCGACGCTGATGTCGAAAATGGAAAAGCTGGGCTGCTCGAAATCGCTGGTCGGCCTGGTAGTGCCTACCGGTTATACCTTCAATACCGACGGCAGCAGTATCTACATGACGATGGCGGCGCTGTTTGTGGCGCAGGCAACCAATACCGATCTCACTTTGATGCAGCAACTGGCGATCGTCGCCGTCGCAATGCTGACGTCCAAAGGCGCCAGCGGCGTACAGGGCGCTTCCTTTATCGCGCTGGTCGCAACCCTGGCCGTGGTGCCGACCATTCCGGTTGCCGGCATGGCGCTGATACTCGGCATCGACCGCTTCATGAGCGAAGCGCGCGCGCTGGTCAATACCATCGGTAACGGTGTCGCGGCAGTGGTCATTGCCAGATGGGAAAACGAAATCGACGAAGAAAAGCTCAAGGTAATCCAGTGACCTTTATCGGAGGGCTTCGATTAAAATAAGCGATCGAATCCTTCCGGTTCCTCTTGGCTGCGCCCGATTGCGCTTGTTTGCTCTTACTTACTTATGATCGTTAAACCTCCGACCCTTTCCGATGTTGCAAAAGCCGCCGGCGTGCATTCGTCTACCGTTTCTCGGGTGATGAATCCGGATACGCGGGAAATGGTCAGCGAAGATGTCGCCAAACGTATTCTCGCGGTGGCAAAGCGGATCGGGTATCGGGCCAACCGGGCCGCGTCGACGCTCAGGACCAAACGATCGCACGTTGTCGGTGTGATATTGCCGGATATCACGAATGCGGTCTTTCCTCCGATTTTGATGGGGATAGAAGAAGGGCTGCGTAAATTCGGCTATCTAATGATCGCGGTGAATGTGGGAAACGAACGCGAGGAGCAGCGATTTGCCATCAACCGCCTGCTGGGACAACAGGTCGACGGATTGATCTTCGCGACCACCGAGCGGCAGGATTCGATCATTCAGGATTGCGTCGATCAAAACGTGCCTGTGATCAGCGTCAACCGGAGCGACGATTCCGGCAACGTGTCCTGTGTGGCGAGCGATGACTATCTGGGGATGAAATTGGCGGTCAACCATTTGCAATCGATAGGCCATACCCATATCGCGCATATTGCGGGACCGGAACATATCTCCACCGGCCATTTGCGCAGATTGGGATTCATCAATGCGGCGCGCGATGCAGGGTTGTCGGCATCGAAATGCAAGGTGGTTGAAAGTTCGGGATATACCCGTGAAGCCGGGCAGATCGCCATGAAGGATTTGCTGAAGCTGGCGCCAAAGACAACCGGGATTGTGGCCGTCAACGATCTTGTGGCCTTGGGCTGTTATGACGTCATGAAACAGAATAATTTGAAGTGTCCGTCCGATCTTTCGATCGTCGGGCATAACGATATGCCGCTGATGGATATGATCTGGCCGCCGTTGACCACGGTTCGGATCCCGCATCGCGATATGGGCCTGGAAGCTTCACGTCTTATTCTGAATGCAATTAACGACCGTAATTCTGCTGTTGTCGACATCAGATTGAGGCCGGAATTGATCGTGCGCGGTTCGACCGATGTGCCGCGCAAGACCTGAAGCCCGGTCTTAAAAGTTGCTTTAAAAGTTGCTTTAAAAGTTTAGCCTTCCCCGTCTGTATAAATAGGTTTCGGATTTCGTTTTTGCTTTTGTCCGGTATGTTATGCAATCGATTGCATTTTGTTCTTATCCAAAATAAAACGGCACTGACGCCGTCATGATTTCAAGGAGACTTCAATGAAATTTCATCGTAATGCGGTCCATTTTTTTAGCGGTTTATTTTTCGCGCTGACGCTTGGTTTTGCCTGTTCCGCCAACGCCGCCGATACCAAGACGGTGCGCGTCATCGCGTTTGAGGGAGGCTTTAATCTCCCGGTATGGGTTGCGCAACAGCAGGGGTTTTTCGCAAAAAATGGCGTGAATGTGACGCTGAGTTTCACGCCGAATTCGGTATTCCTGATCAACAGCATGTTTGAAAGCAAAGCGGATATTGCGCTGGCCAGTTTCGATAACGTGGTCGCTTATCAGGAAGGACAGGGCGAGGCAGATAGCGAAAAACGCGCGGCGCCGCCGGATCTGTTCGCGTTCATGGGCGGCGATAACGGCTTTTTATCGCTGGTCGCTGCCCCCGGCCTGCGCACGTTTTCGGATCTTCGAGGCAAGACCGCATCGGTCGATGCGATGACAACCGGGTTCGCCTTTGCCTTGCGGGAAATGGCGGCGACGAACGGGCTAAGCGATTCGGATTTGAAATACGTGAAGGCGGGCGCAACCGGCAATCGTTATCGGGACTTGATCGCCGGCAAGCAAGACGTGACTTTGCTTCGGACGCCATTCGAAATTCTTGCAACCGACAAAGGCTATGAAACGATTACCACGGGCACCAAAGCGTTCGGCGCTTATATGGGATCGGTGGGCGTCACACGCCGCGCATGGGTCAAAGACAACAAATCTTCCCTGCTCGGTTTCATTGAAGGCTATCAACAGGCAATACGCTGGTTGTACATGCCGGAAAACCGAGCCGCCGCCGAAAAATTGCTGGTCGAAAATGTGGATGGGCTGACGCCTTACATGGCAAAAAAGACCTGCGACCTCTTGCTGGCGCCGCAAGGCGGATTGATCCGCGATCTGAGTTTCGATATACCGGGGATCCAGACCGTATTGCGGCTGCGCAGCAAGTACGCCCAGCCCGCGAAGTTACTGACCGATCCGAACAAATATATCGACGCCAGCTATCTGGCCCAAGCTGCCGCGGCATCCGGCGGTCATTGAAAAAATAAAACAGCCGGAGAGAGACCATGTCGCAACGCATTGTTGTCAACGGAAAACCGCGAACGATCAAAGCAAGTCCCGATACGCCATTGCTTTATGTGCTGAGGGACGAACTCAAATTCGACGGCCCTAAATTCGGTTGCGGGTTGGCGCAATGCGGCGCCTGCACGGTGCACATCGGCGGGGAAGCCGTCCGGTCTTGCGTCCATCCGCTTTCGGCGGTGAAAGCGCCGGTGCAGACGATTGAAGCACTGGCTGAACCGGAGGACCCGCATCCGCTGATTGCTGCATTCATCAAGCACCAGGCGGCGCAATGCGGTTACTGCATCAACGGCATGGTAATGACGGCGGCAGCGTTGTTGAAGAAAAATCCGCATCCGACGCGCCAGGAAATTATCGCCGGTCTCGACGATAACCTGTGCCGCTGCGGTACGCATTTACGCATCCTGGCGGCAATCGAAGATGTTGCGCAAGGCGGTAAATCTGGGGGTAAATCATGATTACGCGGCGAAAATTTTTAAAGGCCGGCGTCGGCATCGGCGTTGCTTTCGTCTTGCCGGTCAAATTTGCCGGCGCGGCGGCGGCCTCAAAGGATGCGAAACTGGTGAACGCCTGGCTCGATATCGATCAGCAAGGAAAAGTATATCTGCATGCCGGCAAGGTCGAATTGGGCACGGGCTTGCAAACTGCCATGGCGCAACTGGTCGCAGAAGAACTCGACGTATCGATTGCAGATGTGGTGGTCGAGATGGGCGATACCGCGACCTCCGTCGATCAGGGCGCGACAGTCGGCAGTCTTTCGCTCTTGACCGGAGCGCCGCCGATCAGGAAGGCGGCCGCTACGCTGCGTGCCGAAATAATGGCGAGGGCCTCTGCCAAACTGGGTATGCCGGCGAGCGCGCTGGTTGCCAACGCGGGTTATGTCTATCTGATCGACGGCGGGAATCGGAAGCTCGCCTATAAGGAACTGTTGTCCGTCGGCTGGACCGAGCTTGCTGTGAATGACGCAATCATGTTGAAGCAGGCATCTGCATTCAAGGTGATCGGCCGTGACGTGCCTCGCATCGAATTGCCCGCGAAGGTCGCCGGCACGCATGCGTTCATCCAGAACCTGCGATTGCCGGGAATGGTGCACGCGCGTGTAATACATCCGTCGTATCCCGGAGCAAGCGTCAAAAAAGTGGATCGGGATTCCATTGCAAAATATCCCGGACTGATTGCGGTTGTCGTAAAAGATAATTTTGTCGCGGTCGTATGCAAGACCGAATTTCAGGCCGTTGCCGCATCGCGCGCACTCGCCGTCGAATGGACATTACCGCCATCGGCGCTCGGTAACGAATCGATCTACAGCGACATGGCCGCGCAATCCGTCCCGGTGAAAGTCGTGCGTGGAAAAGGCAATGTGCCGCAGGCTTTGGCTTCTTCCGCGAAGCCGCTTAAAGCCCTGTACCGGACGCCGTTTCAGACGCATGGGTCGATCGGGCCTTCCTGCGGTGTTGCAGATGTGCGCAAGGATTCGGCCATCATATGGTCCGCGACGCAGGGTTCATTTTCGCTGCGCAATTCCGTGGCGGATATGCTTCGGCTGCCGGTCGATCAGGTACGTGTGATCTGGCAGGAAGGATCGGGCTGCTATGGTCAGAATGGTTCGGACGACGTCTCGGCCGAAGCGGCATTGCTATCCCAGACGGTGGGCTTGCCGGTGCGCGTGCAATGGATGCGGCATGACGAACATGGATGGGATCCTAAAGGCCCTGCAATGGAAATAGCATTCCAGGGCGCCATCGCCGTCGATGGGGCGATTCAGGCTTGGGATTGTGTTATTTCCAGTCCCTCCCATGTCGGCCGTCCAAGCGGCACCGCGAATAATCTGCTGCCTGCCCAGATGCTTGGCCTGGTGGCAAAACCGGCATTGGTAGGTGCTGAGCATTGCGCCGCCACCTTGTATCAATTTCCCAATGAAAACGTCTCCGTCCGATGGCTGCCGAGGAGTTTGTTGCGGCCATCGTCAATGCGCGGCCTCGGCGCTTTTGCCAATGCATTCGCCAACGAATCCTTCATCAATGAACTGGCCGATTCCATCGGCATCGATCCGATCGACCTGCGTAAAACGCATCTGATCGATCCGCGTGCGGTTGCGGTGCTGGATGACGTTCGCCGGATATCGCAATGGGATAGCCGGCGCAAGGCACGGCATTCCGATAGCGGCAGTGTCCGGCAGGGAACCGGTTTGGGGTTCGTCCGGCTGGATCGCGGCGGCGCTTATGTTGCGACGGTATGTTGTGTGGACGTCGATATGCAGAGCGGCGCGATTCGCGTCACCAGGGCGTATGTATCCCACGATTGCGGATTGATCATCAATCCGGATGGGCTTCGCAATCAGATCGAAGGCAGCGTGATTCAATCGATCAGCCGTACGTTGAAAGAGGAAGTCAAATTTTCTTCAACAGAAATGCAGTCGCTGGATTGGCGTACCTATCCGATTATCCGGTTTAGCGAAGTCCCGGAGGAAATTACGATCTCGTTGATTAATCGGCCGGATCAGCCGGTGGTGGGAGCAGGCGAGCCGACGGCGATGACGATCGCGCCGGCGCTTGCCAGTGCGGTTTTTCATGCCACCGGTGTGCGGTTAAGGCAGATACCTTTTACTGCGGAGAATTTTAAATTGAATGCGAAGGGTGGTGGTCGGGTTTGACTGGTTTCAGGCAAAAGTGCAGTTAGTAAGGAAATCTTGCTAACTGCCGCGGACTATCTGATGGTGTCAGATTTGCGCCATTCCGCCATCGACACATAAATCGATGCCAGTCACAAAACTGCTATCCTCGGATGCAAGGAATAGGGCTGCGCGCGCTATTTCAGACGCCTGTCCCAAACGTCCCAACGGGATCATCGATCCGATCGCCTTCTCAAATTCGGTGAACTGTTCCTTCGTGATTCCCATCTTGCCGATGACCGGTGTATCGACCGGTCCTGGACTCAAGCAGTTGACGCGGATCTTGCGGTGTTTCAGATCCGCCGCCCAGTTTCGGGCAAACGAACGGACCGCTGCTTTTGTCGCCGCATAGACGTTGTGTCCATCCAATACTTTAAAGTGTGCGATGGAGGATGTCAGAATGATCGAACTTCCGTCTTTCAAGAGGGGAAGCGCCTTCTGGACGGTGAAGAACAGACCTTTCACATTCACATTGAATTCGCGATCGAAATGCTCTTCAGTGACGGCTTCGAACGACGCCAAGGCGATGACGGCGGCATTGGCGAACAGGATGTCGATCTTGCCGAATTGCTTCGAAACTTGAGCATAGAGCCTGTCCAGATCGGCCAGATTGCCGACATCGCCTTGAATGCCGATTGCGCCTGCGCCGATTTCTTTGAGCGCATCGTCGATCGCATCCTGCCGTCGGCCTGTAATGATAACGGTAGCCCCCTGGAGGACAAATTCCTTGGCGGTTGCCAATCCGATTCCGCTGTTTCCACCGGTGATCAGCGCAACTTTACCTTCGAGTTTTTTCATGATGTTCCAGATAATGGTTGGGAAAACAGGAACGCTTTCATCTTGCTAATCCATAGTCCTGTTTGATGGATCGCTATAGAACGCGATTTTTTCGGAGAGACGGCGGCGTCTGTCGGTCAGTATTCCGATTAGTACATCCATAGAATCAAGCTTCGCCTTGTGCTGTTCGAGGCAAGCAATGAAGCGTTCGGGATCGGCATTTTCTGCTCTGTTGAATTCTTGCAAGCCCTGAATTTGCCGCGTACTGAAACCACAATCAATAAGTCCTTTAATCCATTGGACCATCTCTACGGTTTCAGGCGGATAGTCTCGATAGCCATTGGCGAGACGCGTCGATACGATCAGTTCCTGCGCTTCGTAGTGACGCAAAATCCTGCTGCTGACATTTGCCTGGCTGGCTAACTCACCTATTCGCATTTCTCTCTCCTTGGATGGACTGTACAACGTTAACATTAGTGTAAATGTCAAGAGCTGATGCGAAGCTGAAGTAGAAAACAAAAAACCCGCATCAGCACGAGGCTGAACGCGGGTTCATGTATCTTACGGAACTTCTAAATACAAATTCTTGGTGGTGATAGGTGGATTTGAACCACCGACCCCAGCATTATGAGTGCTGTGCTCTAACCAACTGAGCTATATCACCAAAAAACAAGCTAGACAAAAGCAAGCCGGTAATTATGCTTTCTGTTTCCAATGCTGTCAAGGAAAATTGCCTTTCCCCAGTCAGCCGGCCGGGCGGTCCTCCAAGGCAATCCGCACCCGCTCCAGCACCTGCTGCGCAGCATCCCCCGCCAGGCAATCGATCACAATCCGC
>DASYCG010000093.1:0-5013 GCA_036500325.1 Herbaspirillum sp.
CTGATCGAGTCGCTGTGGCGTGAACGCGGGTTCACTGCAGTGCTGGTGACGCACGATGTGCAGGAAGCCGTGGCGCTGGCCGATCGCGTGGTGCTGATTGAAGACGGTGCAATTACGCTGGATATGCCTATCGATCTGGTACGCCCGCGGCTGCGCGGCAATCCCCGCTTTGCGCAGCTCGAAGAAGCGATTTTATCGAGGGTATTGCGTCAACCGGCGACCGCGTCCGACCACCGGCCCGGCGATGCGCGTGATGAGGACGCGTGGCAGAAAACATTTGCGCAGGTGCGCTGGGCGATTTAGGGATGGATGGAAGCTTTACCGGATCAGGATTTTCAACCGCATTTTTTCAACCGCATTACAAGGAGCAAGTCATGACGATTCAAGCGATTAATGTACGTAACCAGTTCAAGGGCAAGATCAAGGCGATTATCGAAGGATCCGTGGTCTCGGAAGTGGATGTCGAAACGCCGGCCGGCATCGTCACCTCGGTTATCACGACACGTTCGGTCCGGGATCTGGGCCTGGTGATCGGTAGCGAGGTCGTGGCTTTGGTGAAAGCGACCGAAGTATCGATCGCCAAAATCTGAGGCAGGAAAACGCGATGTTTTTGGATGAAAACATGACGATTGCCGGCGGCTTTCCCGCTCTCGAACAGTATCTTGCGCGCCTGCACGCAAGGGACGGTACCGAAGCCGCCACCAAGCTTCGGCTGGATCGGACGGGGCGGGCGCTGGGGTCGTATTTTCATGCGACGCTGACGTCCGCGTTCCAGCCGGTGCGTTTGGCCGGCAGCAATGAAATTGTCGGTCATGAAGGTTTCCTGCGCAGTTATTCGGAACACGATGACGGCTTGTCGATCTGGAAGTTGCTGGAATCGTCCGCCAGCGATGACGAATCGATCGAGCTGGATCGCTTGTGCCGGATGCTGCATGCGATTAATTTTTACCGCCAGGCCGGCAGCGCGGCGCTGGACACCGATTTGTATTTGAGCGTAAGCGGCCGTTTGCTGGCAGCCGTGGGCAGCAATCACGGCATGGCGTTTCGCCGGATTCTGGATTTGCTGAAATTGCCGCATGAAAGGATCGTGCTGCAGATACCGATCGTCACCGGCGGCCAGGGCTGGCTGCTGGACTATGTATTGAACAATTACCGGCGCAACGGTTTCAGGCTGGCCGTCGGCGCGGTCGATGCGATTGCTGCTTTGGCCTTGGTTGAAACGGTGCAGGCCGATGTAATCAAGATTAATGGGCGGCAACTTAACGATGAAGACAGCGCAGCCCGCTTGCTGCTGCTGGCGGCGCGCGGTGGTATCAAGATCGCCTTCAAGTGCGTCGAAAGCCCGGTTATCGCCGATAAGTTGCGCCGGCTGGCCGAACAGACCGGGCAAACGGTTTATGTGCAGGGCTATGTCTGGGACGCGCCCACAGATGGTTTGATCGTCCCAGTGAATTAACGCGAGAAAGTATTTGGTTTGCATTATTTCCTTTATACGAATTACGTCTAAGGGAATGCGAAAAAATTACTTCGTTTTATAACTTCCCGGTGCGATTATCTGGCCTCGTTACTTGTATTTGTTATAAGGGCGTTGATAAAAAAACACCAGGGAGTATGTGCGTTGCCATGAGCGTTGCCATTCAAAAAAGAAGTTCCAAGCGCGTAATGCCGGGTTTTAACCTGTCGCTGGGATTCACGCTGTTTTATCTCGGTTTGATCGTTTTGATCCCGCTGTCCGCGGTATTTTTAAAAACCTTCACGATGACCTGGCCAGCCTTTTGGGACGCGGTGACATCGGATCGCGTCGTGGCTTCCTATCGGCTGACTTTCGGCGCGTCGTTGCTGGCGGCGCTGATCAACGTCATTTTCGGCGGCATCGTGTCCTGGGTTCTGGTGCGTTACCGATTCCCGGGCAAGAAAATCATCGATGCATTGGTCGATCTGCCGTTCGCATTGCCGACGGCGGTTGCCGGCATCGCATTGACCGCACTGTATTCAGGCAACGGCTGGATCGGCCGCTATCTGGCGCTGATCGGCATCAAGGTGGCATTCACGCCGCTGGGCGTGCTGGTTGCGCTGACGTTCATCGGTCTGCCGTTTGTGGTGCGCACCGTGCAGCCGGTGCTGGAAGACGTGGAGCGCGAACTGGAAGAGGCCGCCGCGAGTCTCGGCGCCAATCCTTTCCAGACATTTGCCCGCGTCATTTTTCCGGCCGTGGCGCCTGCGCTGCTGACCGGCTTTGCGCTATCGTTCGCCCGCGCCACCGGCGAATACGGATCGGTCATTTTCATCGCCGGCAATATGCCGATGGTGTCCGAAATCACGCCGCTGTTCATCGTCACCAAACTCGAACAATACGATTATGCCGGCGCCACCGCGATTGCCGTGGTGATGCTGCTGGTGTCGTTCGTTTTGCTGCTGGCGATCAACGCATTGCAAGCCTGGTCGCGCAAGCGCGGTCAAGACGGAAAGAATTGAGATGACTATTGCGGATATTTCAGCCAGTTCGATGACATTGAAAGAAATGATCGGTGAGCCGGCTTATGCGCCCGCCGCGACCCTGGAGCCATTCTGGACACGCACATTGCTGATCGGCGTGGCGCTGACGTTTCTGACCTTGTTCTTGTTCGTGCCGTTGGTGGCGGTCTTTTTTGAAGCGTTTAAAAAAGGCTGGGATGTTTACCTGACCGCGATCAGCGAACCGGACGCTGTTTCGGCGATTAAACTGACCTTCATCACCGCGCTCATCGCGGTGCCGGCCAATCTCGTATTCGGCGTGGCGGCAGCGTGGACCATCGCCAAATTCGAATTTCGCGGCAAGAACATTCTGCTGACACTGATCGATCTGCCGTTCTCGGTATCGCCGATTATTTCCGGGTTGATCTATGTATTGATCTTCGGCGCGCAAGGCTGGTTCGGCCCCTGGCTGCGGGCGCACGATATCAAAATCCTGTTCGCGGTTCCCGGCATCGTGCTGGCGACCATGTTTGTGACGTTCCCGTTTGTCGCGCGCGAACTGATTCCATTGATGCAGGCGCAGGGCAGCGAAGAGGAAGAGGCCGCGCTGGTGCTGGGGGCGTCGGGCTGGCGAACGTTTTGGCATGTGACGTTGCCTAACATCAAATGGGGCCTGCTGTACGGCGTCATTTTATGCAATGCGCGGGCGATGGGCGAATTTGGTGCGGTTTCCGTCGTATCGGGCCATATCCGCGGGGAAACCAATACTATCCCGTTGCAAGTCGAAATCCTGTACAACGAATACAATTTTGCGGCGGCGTTCGCCGTCGCATCCTTGCTGGCGCTGTTGGCATTGGTCACGCTGGCGCTGAAAACCTTTATCGAATGGCGTCTGCGGCATACGGAAAATGCCGAAGATGCGAATTTTTATCCGGAGCAGGCATGAGTATCGAAGTTCAAAACATCAATAAACGCTTCGGCCAATTCGTTGCGCTGAATAACATTTCACTGAACTTTCCGGCCGGCGAACTGACTGCGCTGCTGGGACCTTCGGGATGCGGCAAGACAACATTGCTGCGCATCATCGCCGGCCTGGAATCGCCCGATTCCGGCAGCGTATTGCTGGATGGACAGGATGCTTCGGCGCGCCATGTGCGCGAACGCCAGGTCGGCTTCGTGTTCCAGCATTACGCATTGTTCAAGCACATGACGGTGTTCGAAAATATCGCCTTCGGTCTGCGCGTGAAACGGCGCAGCGAGCGGCCTTCGGAAGCGGTAATCCGCGACAAGGTCGAGAAGCTGCTGGAGCTGGTGCAACTGGATTGGCTGGCCGACCGTTATCCGCCGCAATTGTCCGGCGGCCAGCGTCAGCGTATTGCGCTGGCGCGGGCGCTGGCAGTGGAACCGCGCGTGTTATTGCTGGATGAGCCGTTCGGTGCGCTGGACGCGAAAGTGCGCAAGGAATTGCGCCGCTGGTTGCGCCGCCTGCATGACGATCTGCACGTAACCAGTATTTTCGTGACGCACGATCAGGAAGAGGCGCTCGAAGTTTCCGACCGCGTCGCCATCCTGCGCAACGGCAGCATCGAACAGATCGGCACCCCCGAGGAGATCTACGACAAACCCGCCTCGCCCTTCGTCTATGACTTCCTCGGCAATGTGAACCTCTTCAGCGGCCGCGTGAAAGACGGCGCCGTCGTCATCGGCGACACGGAATTTGCCGCGCCCGAAACCGCCGGTGAAGTGGATTCCGCCGCCGTCGCCTTTGTGCGCCCGCACGACATCCGCGTCACGCGCGAGGCCACCGGCCCCGCGCTCGCCGCCACCGTCATCCGCTCCAACGCCGCCGGCCCCGTGGCGAACCTGGAATTGAAACGCCTGGACAGCGGTGAACAATTCAGCGTCACCCTGAGCAAGGAAGTGTTCCAGGAATTGCAGCCCAAGCCCGGCGAACACGTTTTTGTAGAATTAAAAAATGTGAAAGTCTTCTCCGACGACTACTCCATCTGAGAAACCCACCCATTCCCTGCCGCGCCATAACGCAGTGAAGGCGGGTCATCGTCATCCTCATCGTCATCCTCATCGTCATCCTCATCGTCATTCTCCTCCCCATCTTCCGATAGTGCGACAAGGTGCGACCACCTTGGATTCACTCAGACTCCAAATGCCTGGTAGGGCGCGTCGCTCCGCGCGCGCCTGGGCAACAGGGTTCTCTCACGCAGACCATTTCCGCTTTCCGCTTTTCTTTGAACTTGGTTTGGCCCCACCGCGTCCCTTATCGTTTCGCATGGCCGACAAACATTACCGCAGTCTCATCAAAGCTGTCTCCTGGCGCATGACCGGCAGCATTGACACCCTTGTCATTTCCTTTCTCATCACGCACAAACTGAAATGGGCGCTGACCATCAGCGGCGTGGAACTCTTCACCAAGATCGGCCTGTATTACGTCCACGAACGCGTCTGGGAAAAGCTCAACTTCGGGCGCGTCAAAGGGCCGAAGAAGGACAAACCGAATTTTGAGATTTGAAACAATCTATCAACCAGCATGAAAATAAAATT